>JAUNCQ010000025.1 GCA_030526515.1 Coriobacteriia bacterium | reverse complement strand
GTCATAAAAAGGCAGAGCGAGCTCGTTAATTGCTCTTGACACTTAGAAGGGCATCCGCGGATGCCACTACCGCTGGCCCGGATGGATCGAGCGCTGCGAGCGCTATGGCGTGGTCCGCTCGATGTCGAGGAAGGGGTGCTCACCGGACAACTCCGCGTGCGAGGGGTTCTTCGGTCGGCTCAAGGTGGAGTTCTTCTACGGCAGGAGCTGGTCCGGGTGGTCGCTCGAAGACTTCATGTCCGCCGTGGACGACTACATCCACTGGTACAACGAGGGCAGGATCAAGATGTCGCTGGGAGGCATGAGCCCGCTACAATACAGGAGGTCGCTGGGACTGGCGTCCTAGGCGGGAATGTACGGAAAAACGTCAGCATCCCCAAGTGTCGACTTTTATTTGACTACATACAGCACGGAACGAAGTGCCTCCCCGCCGCAGGGACGATCGCCCTGGACGGCGAGCTCGCCCTGTACCTCTGCCCCAAGCGCAAGGTGAGCTTCGACGGCTTCGTCAACTACGAGGGGCGAAGGTTCGGCGTGCCGTATTGGTACTCGGGCCAGGAATGCAGGGTGAGCAGGGACGGCGGCCTGCTGCACATCTACAGCGGCGATCTCTCGAGGGAGCTCGCCGTCCACCCCGTGACCTGGGGAAGCAGGGACAGCTTCTGCGAGGACCAGTACGCCGACGCGCAGCCGTGCGAGCTCCCAAGCGCCCCGGTGAGGGTCGCCGTGAAGCAGCTTGAGCCGCCGAGGGCCAAGCGTGGGTTCGACAAGTTCGACTTCGAGGGGAGGCTGCAGGCATGACCAGGTCAGACAACGGACCCGGAGTCGACGCGGCGGTCGAGGCCGCCATGGAGATCGACGGGATCTACCGCGCGATAAGCGCCGGCGCCGCATCCTTCGGGGTAAGGATCGCGCCCGAGGAGGTGGCGGAGCTTGCTACCAGGATGGACTTCGGACCGGAGGGCCTGCAGGCGGTTGCCGACGTCTTCGGATACCTCGGCGAGAGGCATCGCGACAGCGTCATCCAGACCCTGCTGAGGCTGAGCAGGATCCCCCAGAAGGCCCCGAAGACGTTCGACAACTTCGACTTCGCCAGGATCCAGGGAAAGGACCCGAAGGCGCTGAGGCAGCTGCCGACGCTGTCCAACCTGCACGCGCGCAAGAACATCGCCTTCATCGGCCCGGAGGGAATCGGGAAGACGCACCTGGCCCAAGCATATGGAAACAAGTGCTGCGAGCTGGGCTACAAGACCTACTACATGAAGGCGACGGAGCTGAAGGCGAAGCTGGAGAAGGCCATCGCGGAGAACAGGACGGAATCGGTGGTGAACTTCATGGTCAAGCCGTCGTGCCTCATCATCGACGAGATCGGCAGGCGCAGGTTCGACCGTGACTGCACCAATCTCTTCTTCGACATCGTCGACAGGCGCTATGAGAAGGAGGGGCCGAACGCCCTCATCCTCACCAGCAACACGCCGGCCAGCCAGTGGGACGAGTTCTTCACGGGGGACGACACCCTCCTGTGCGCACTGGACAGGCTGTTCGACAGGGCGTCAGTATTCATGATGAAGGGCCCGTCCTATCGAGGAAGGGAATGCGAGACGTTTTCCGTCGAAGCAGTGGCAGCGGTAATCAAGACCGTGAAATAGAAAAGTAAAGCTACGACCGCACCGGTGTAATGGCGATTTTAATTAGGCTGCGAGTGGCTAATTTGATTCGGCTACGTAGTGGCTAAATTAACCCGGCGCCAACAACGGTATCCTATTCGGTTTCCAAACTGCTATCCAAAAGTCCTCTAGGAGTCCCATGACGAACGACCCCGCAACCGATCTCGACGCAGCTCCCGACGCAACCCCTAGCGAAGTCCCTGGCAAGAATCTCAGCCATCGGGCACAGGTAGCTGCCATGACCGTGGGCGAGCTGGCCTTCGTCCTGGTGGGCCTGCCCTTCTACCTGCTCTGGGTGCTGCCCAACCACGACGATGGCACCCTGCCGGGCCTGATGCCCTGGGCAGCCGACGGCGTGAGCCCCCTGGCGGCCATCGCCGCCGCGGCAGGCGTGCTGACCGTCACTTTCGCCCTGTTCCTGATACTGCACCGCTTCTTCGGGCGCACCCACTTCCAATCCGAGGCTACCGACATGCTGGCCCGCGACTTCAGCCGCGCTGACCTGGTGCCCCTGTACCTGGCCGCCGGCATCGGCGAGGAGTTCCTGTTCCGCGTGGCCCTGGTGGAGCCCCTGGGCGTGGTGCTCAGCGCCGTGCTGTTCGCCGCCATCCACGCGTCCTACTGGAAGAAGCCGCTGATCATGGCGTTCGTGCTGGTCATCGGCCTGCTGCTGGGCGCGCTGTACGCGTATACCCAGTCGCTGCTGCTCTGCGCGCTGGTCCACGCCATCTACAACTACGGCGCCACCGTGCACCTGAAGCGGCAAATGGCAGCCGCCTAGCCACCGCGTAGACACCGCATAGTCACCCCGAGCCTTCGCCCCGCCGCTGAACGGCGCGCCGCAGCTTACCGCCTGGCAAATCCACGACCTGTGGAGCAAGGCCCCCTCAGCAGGGCCTTCAAATGGCAGTTCCCTGACCTGTGGAGCAAGGCCCTCGCCTCTAAGTGACAGTTCCCTGACCTGTGGAGCAAATGGACACCGTTTTTACTCCACAGGTCAGGGAACTGCCCGACAAACCTCACGAATCCGCATGATTCCAGCCTAAGGCCGCTCCACAGGTCGGGAAACTGCCAAAACAACCGGCGCTGCAGGGCACTGAACTCCACAGGTCGAGGAACTGCCATCCGCGCAAAGCGCCGCCTGCCCGCCGCCTGCCTACCGCCTAGCCACCGCGAGACCGCCCAGGACCTTCGCCCCGCCGCGGAACGGCGCCCCGACGGACGATGCCGCAAAGCTGCGACGCCGGGTCCCTCGCCTCAAGAGGCTTTGCCGCAGCAGGCGCGTTGCACCAACCCGCTTCACCCCATGGTCAGGCAATTTTGCTATTATTGAAAAGTTATTGAATACACACGCGCCCCGCGACGGCCGATTAGGAGCGGCCATCGACCTCGGGCGCACTGCGCGGGCCGTCGCACCTCGCGGCCGCCCGCACGTTTCAGACCACAGGGGGGGGATACCATGGCATTTCGAGGATACGGCGGAGGTGTGGGCCTGAGCGCCAGCGAGCGCGTGCCCAACTCCAAGCGAGGCCAGCAGGGCAAGAACAAGGACTCCTTCTGCAGCCAGATGGACGGCGCCAACAAGCGCGCTGAGCTGGCCGCCAAGATGCGAGCCCGCAACGCTGCCAAGCGCCAGCAGGCAGATCAGCAGTAGGACGAAACAGCCGCCAGCCCGCACGACGCCGCGGGTCGCGCCCACGCGCAGCATAAGCATCACGCGCAACTCGTGCATCGCACTCAGCTCGGCACCCGCGTAATCGCACGCTTCTCGCGCATCTCGCGCAACGCACGCACGAAAAAGGAGGTCCCGCGGGACCTCCTTTCTTTTCGCCCCCTTAAGCGGGAGCGCTCTGCGTTGGGAAAGACGCTAGTCGCGAAAGACGCTGGCTGAGAAAACGCTAGTCGGAGTAGGCCATGGCCTTCTCGTACAGGTCCTCGACCTCCTTGGTCGGAGCCTTCGTGACCAGGGTGACCACCACGGCTGCCACGAAGCCGGCGATGAAGCCCGGCAGCAGCTCGTACAGGCCGGTGGAGGCGGTCAGGTTGATCATCCAGAAGATGTCGACCACAGCGCCCACCACGATGCCGGCCACGGCGCCCGGGAAGTTGAAGCGCTTCCAGAACAGGCTCAGCACGATGGCCGGGCCGAACGCGGCGCCGAAGATGGCCCATGCGTTGGACACCAGGCTCATAATGGTGCCGGAATCCGGGTTGGCGGCAATGGCCACGGCAGCCACGGAGATGATGACCACGGCCAGGCGGCTGACCCAGAACATCTCGGTGTCGCCGGCGTCGCCCTTGCGGACGAAGGGCTTGTACACGTCAGCGGCCAGAGCGGATGCCGCGGACAGCATCTGGGCAGAGGCGGTGGACATGGACGCAGCCAGGATGGCGGCAAGCAGGATGCCGGAGATGATGCCCGGGAAGATGGCGCGAACCATCAGGATGAACACCAGGGAGTTGTCCACGATGTTGGCGTCGGTTGCCGGGTCGTAGCCCAGGAACTGGCGGCCGATGATGCCGATGAACGCGGCGAAGAACAGAATCAGCACGGTCCAGCCGATGCCGATGGCGGCGGACTTCTTCATCTCGCTCTGGGAGCGCAGGCTCATGAAGCGGACGATGATGTGGGGCATGCCGAAGTAGCCCAGGCCCCAGGCCAGACCGCTCAGGATGTCCTGCCAGGAGGTGAACACGTTGAAGTAGCCCTCGGGCATGGCGGCCACGCCGGCAGCTGCGGCGGGAGCACCAGAGACCAGGAAGGCGGCGAAGATCGGGGTGATCATCATGGCGCCCAGCATGAGCAGGCCCTGGAAGAAGTCGGTCCAGGCAGCGGCCTTGAAGCCGCCCAGGAACACGTAGCCGATGGTGATGGCGGCTGCCACGTACATGGCCAGCGCCTCGTCAATGCCGGCGACCGTGTTGAACAGGGTGCCGCAGGCCTTGATGGAGGACGATGCGTAGATGGTGTACGCGATCAGGAACACGATTGCGCAGATGACCTGCAGTGCCTTGGAGCTGCTCAGGAAGCGGTTGGTCAGGTACTGCGGGATGGTGATGGAGTCATTGGCCACGATGGAGAACTTGCGCAGGCGCGGTGCCTCGAAGATCCAGCTGATGGCGTAACCCAGCGCCAGGCCGATCGGAATCCAGATCTGACCCAGACCCAGGGCGAAGATCGCGGTGGGCAGGCCCATCAGAACCCAAGCGGACATGTCGGCGGTGCCGGCGGAAAGTGCGGTTACCCACGGTCCCATCGCGCGGCCGCCCAGGAAATACTCCTTGTCGCCACCGGTCTTCGTCTTGATGAAGAAGAACACGCCGATGCCGAGCATGCAGGCCAGGTACACGATGAAGACGATGAGCTCAACGGTGGAACGATCCATTTCTCATCTCCTCATAATCGAAAAAGCCCCCTCCTCCAGGGGCTTCGTTTTGAATGAGTGCTATTCAATCACAAATTGATGGATTACAAAAACGTATATTTTGCATTTCACGCATGACTAATTGTAATATGTAACGGTCAGAGCGCTTTTTCGCACTAAAGCGCCGCTACCGTTCGGAGAGGAAAAGGTACCGCATCATGGAGGCTAACCTGCAGAAATACCTGGCGTTCGTGGAGACGGTCGAGCGCGGATCCATCTCCAAGGCGGCCGAGGAGCTCCACTACTCCCAAAGCGGCGTGAGCCGGATGATCGCCGACCTGGAGCAGGAGTGGTCGGTGAACCTGCTCGAGCGACACAAGGGCGGCGTGCGCCTGACCACCGACGGCGCCCGCATCCTGCCCTACGCAAAGAGCCTGTGCGAGGAGTACCAGAAGCTGCTGGTCGCCGTGGACGAGGTCCGCGGCCTGCACTCGGGCCTGATCCGCATTGCCACCTTCTCCAGCGGCGCCAGCCAGTGGCTGCCCAACATCATCAAGGACTTCCAGAGCGCGTACCCGAACATCGCCTACGAGATCCTGCTGGGCGACTACACCGAAATCGAGCGCTGGATCATGGAGGGCCGCGTGGACTGCGGGTTCATCCCCCTGCCGGTGCACCCGTCCCTGGAAACGGTGCTGCTGGAGCGCGATCAGATGATGGCCGTGATCCCCAACGACCATCCGCTGGCCGGCCGCGACGCCTTCCCGCTGGAAGCACTGGACGACGAGCCCTTCATGATCCTGGAGAAGGGCGCCGGCGCCGAGGTGGACGCCATCCTGAAGGAGCGCGGCGTGCGGCCCCGCATCAACTTCACCACCTGGGATGACTACGCCATCATGGCCATGGTCGAGAAGGGCCTGGGCATCAGCATCCTGACCGAGATGATCATGCGCCGCTGCCCCTACGACGTGACCGCCCTGCCGCTGGACAAGCCGGTCTACCGCGACATCGCCCTGGCCTTCCGCGGCAAGGGCAAGACGTCCCTGGCCCTGCAGCGCTTCATCGAGTACCTCCCCCACCGCTAGCCGCTAATTCGTTCCCACGTAAGGCCTCCTCACCGTGCGCACGATTCGGCATCGTTCCCACATTGCAGCGCCTTGTCTTGAGAACGATTATCCGTTCCCACATCATGGGCCGTTAAAGCACGAATGATTTCAGGACGTTCGCACTTCGCCCTACCCCAAAAGTGGGAACGATTAATCGTTCCCACTTTCACCTCGGTCATCATACGAACGGTTTTGAGGCCAAATTTCCGTTCCCACATTTCACCTGCGCAAAGCACGAACGAACCGAGGGGGAATATCCGTTCGCACATTGGGGGTATTCGGGCCATTCGCCCTCCAAACCCCCACTGTGCGAACGAGTTGAGCGTTCGCACTCCATGCGTGCTCGCAGTGCGAACGCTTTTCAGGGCCTTTTTTCGTTCCCTCAATGCAACATCCTCGAGTGCGAACGACCAGCCGCCAGGCGGCAACCCCAGGACAACGCCCTGAACCGCTACTCACTCGACTGCCAGTTGCGATTCTCGGAGCAACGGGTACCACTGGCGGTAAACAGATCCGCGCGAAGCTGCTGACGAAGCGCGCCGTAGTTGATGGGCACCGACTTCGGACGCTTTCCCAGCACCGCCGCGATATTCGCCGCCAGCTGATCGCACCGCTTAGCGTCCAGGACATCGCCCGGCAGCGCCGTGATGACCGTCCACCCGTTCGCCATGAGCAAGTTCGCCCGTGACGTGTCCCGGGCATAGTCGTCGTGGTTCGCCTTGCTGTCGTACTCCACGATCAGCTTCGCGTCCTCCCATGCCAGGTCGCCGTACCGGGAGCCCCACGACGCCGCCTTGCCTGGCTCCGCCTCGACCAGCACGTCGATGCGCGGGTTCATCACGGGTTTCTCCAGCCCATACCCGCCCAGCTCCGCCGGCAAGCACAGCAGCAAAGCCAAGATCGTCTCCATGGGAGACCGCGAATCGCACACCATGTACCGGACGGCATACGAAAGGGTGCGCAGCCCCTTCACATGCGAAGCCGACTTCTGCAGATCGAGCAAAACCTCGCGCCTTCCCAGCACCCGGTCACGCCCAACGAAGCCGCCTTCGCACCCCGAGTCCAGAAAATACCAGCCGAACAACTCGCTGGCCAGAAGCGTCAGTTCGACCACGGTCAACTCGTGCGCCAGCTGCAGCAGCACCAGCTCAGGCGCAGCAACCGCGAGCTCATCGCCCACGCGCACGTACGCATAGGGCAACCGCGGATTATGGATATGGCATCTCAGCAGCGCGCTGTTGCGGCGAGCCTTCGGAGTCCACGCACTCGCTTCAAGGGGCAGCGTCAGACGAAAGCGCCGTGCCAGATCCTCCGCCCACGCGCGCGTCACGTGCAGCGTCGGTGTCTGACCAGGCTTCACCGGCGCGAACGCAGCTGGGTCATGCCCCAGCTCCCCCGATCGCCAGGCCGCCAGCGCGCTTCCGTGAGACAAGGCAACGAACGGCGGACGCGCTCCCGCCTTCCCCGCCGCGGCCTTCCCCGCCTTCCCCGCGCTCATGAGTAGAACTGGCTGGACCAGGCGGTCAGCTCCCTATGGAGCCGCTCGTTGGCCTCCAGCCACTCGGGGGTCTTCTCCACCGGCGGCTCGCCCAGCATGAACGCCAGCGCATCGCCGATCTTCCTGGACTCCTCCAGGTCATCCACCTGCGCCATGGTCACCTGCAGCACGCGCCATCCCCGCAGATTCTGGTAGTCGAAGGGCCGCGCCAGCGGATCGTCCACGATCTCCAGCGCAACCTTCTGTTCGGGCCAGTATAGTGCCATTTTCTACTCCTTTTCTAGTCCGAAGTTGGTCTATAATATGTATCATATTTCCGATTAGAAAAGGAGACTTGTGTGGCAACCTACACAATCGGCCTGGCAGAGGCCAAGAAGAACTTCTCCAAGATCACCGCTGCGGTGAACCAACTGGGTCAGCCCGTGACCGTCCTGAAGAACAACCGCCCCTGGGTCGTCATCCAGCCGGTCTCCGAGGCCGAGGGCAACGTGGCCGTGGACCTGCTCGAAGGCGTCTCCTACAGCGCCATCTCCCTGGAAGAGGACGAAAACTAACCCCGCCCCGAACGCAAGGCGGCAAACCTCAGGGCGAAAGCCCCAGCTGCAACGCCCCGGCGCCGCCATGCCCTACCCAAACGCAAGAAGGGCGGCGAGCCCAATCGCTCGCCGCCCTTCCGCAGCATCTTCGAAGGACCCAATCGGATCCCGCATCCGCGCGCCCAGCGCGTGCTCTAGCTGGCGTCCACCAGCTTCAAGACCAGGTAGCGCTCGTAGCCGCTGTGCATGCCGTCATGCAGGCCCTCGAACTCGACCCAGCGCACGCCGTAGTCCACCACCTGGTAGCTCACGTCATGAGCCAGCAGCAGCTCGTACTCCTCCGGGAACTGGCTCATCTTCTTCACGTAGCCACCCGGGGTCTTGTGGGCATCTGCCAGGATGCGCACGACCGTGCCCGTGCCGCCGCCCGAGAAGTTCAGGGCCACGGCATGGTCAATGGACGTGCTGGTCATGCAGGGGTTCTTGCTGACGCGACCCACGGAAGCCTCCATGTCAGCCAAGCTGTTGCCGGCACCGGTGTACTGGCTGGCATCCTTCATGCCGCTGTACAGCACGGTGCTAGTGGGCAGGTCATGGCGCTTCAGCTCCATCTTCAGGTCAGCCGCGATCACCAGATACTCCTCCAGGTCATCGCCATAGCTATCGCGAACCCTGCTGGAGCCATGTCCCTCGGGATCAAGGGCGGCCTTCATGGCGGTGTACTCGTCGGTGGTGTAGCAATGGATGGCCGGGCAGTCGATCTCATTGAACTTCACGGACGAGTTGCCCTTGTAGTACTTGCTCTCCCAGGACTTCACCTCGTCCTTCTGGACCTCGACGTACTTCTGCGGGTCCTCGTTCTCCTCGCCGCTCACGGCAACCGTGCAACGCAGATAGTAATAGCCCATGGCGGCGACCACAGTGGTGCGGCCATCGCTCACGCCGGTGATCACGCCAGTGACGGGGTCAACGGTGCAGACGTTCTTGTTGCTGCTGAAGAAGCGGAAGCCCTCGGCGTTCGCCACGCGGACCTTCTGGGTCTCGCCCACCCCAATGTTGACGGTCTGGACGTTCATGCGCGGCGTGGCCGACGCAAAGGCCAGATCGTTTTCCGGCGCCAGGGCAAAGTCGCGCGCCACCTGGTTCTTGGAAACCAGCAGCACGCCCACCTGACGACCCAGACGGCCTTCGTTCACGTAGAAGCCGAAGGCGTTCTTGCCAATGGCAGTCACGTTTTCGCCCACGGTATAGCGAATCGTGTCCACTTCCTCATTGCTCCTGGGGACGAAAGCGCACTCGCCGATCTCCTGCAGGCCCTCCGGCAGCTGGGGCTGGATCACGTTCTGCGTGCCGTAGAAAGCGTAGGGGCCGATCTTCGTGACGGTGTCGGCCACCTGGGGCAGGCACTCGTTGGCGCCAGCCGGATACGCGATCAGCTCGGTCTTGTCAGCGTTGTACAGGATGCCGTCCTCCACGCACAGGGCACCCGGCTCGGACAGGACGAAACGCTTGATTCCGGACTCGCCCACAATGCCCTTGCCCACCTGGGCCAGGGTCTTGGGCAGACGCAGCTCGGACACACCGTCGATGCCTTCGAAGGCAAAGTCGCCGATGGACGTAATGGGCGCATCCTCAATGCGGACCGCATCAACCTTGGCCTCGGCGAAGGCGCGGGTCGGAATCTCCGCGACGGCAGTGTCGTTCAGGCTGATGCCCGCGGCACGGACCTCACGGAAGGCGCCCTCGCCCACGGTGCGCAGAGACGCAGGGAGCTCCAGGGAGCCGCCCTCCACTTCCATTCCCATGAAGGCGTTCTTGCTCAGCTGGGTCAGCTCGGAGCCCTTGCTGAACTTAAGGGTATCCATGCTGACGCCCGCAAAGGCACCGGGGCCAATGGCGGTGACGCCGGCGGGGACGGTGAACGTACGCAGGCGTCCGCCTCCCGGGAAGGCCACCAGGGTCTTGCCGTCAGCGCTGTACAGCACGCCGTCCTTGGCGGAATAGGCCTTGTTGGCCGAGTCAAGGGCATAGGCGCCCACAGCGCCGTTGGAACCCATGGAAGTACCATCGAAGTCAGACACGCCCGCACCCAAGTACACGGTGTTCGCGGAGGACCCGCCCAGCACCGCCTCGCCCAGCTGCACGTTCTTGCCCACCAGCTTGAAGGTTCCCATGTCAGCGCAGTCGGCAAAGGCGCGCTTGCCGATCTTCTGGGCGTACACGGTCAGGTTCTTCAGGCAGCTGCACTGGTAGAAGGCGTACTCGCCCACGGTCTTCAGGGTCGACGGCAGCTTCATGCCCGTCAGGCCGATGCACCCGTAGAACGCGCGGTCGCCGATCTCGGTGACGCCGGCGGGCAGCTTGCAGGTCGTCAAAGCAGAAGAGCGGGCGAAGCAGCGGGCCGGGACCTTCGTGATGCCGGAGCCCATGGCGACCGTGGTCAGCATGTCGCAGTGGGAGAACGCATACTTGCCCAGGCTGGTGACGGAGTTCGGGATGGTCACGGTCTTCAGGGCGGTGCCGAAGAAGGCACCGTCGCCGATGGTCTTCAGGCGGTTAGGCAGCGCGATGCTGGTCAGGCGCGTGCAGTAGAAGAACGCGCTCTTTCCCACCGTGGTCAGGCTGCTGGGCAGGGTGACGCTGGTCAGGCGCACGCATTCGTCGAAGCAGCCCTCCCCCAGGGTCTTCACGCCCTCGGGGATGACGGCCTTCTTCAGGTACTGCTTGCCACGGAACGCCTTGGCTCCCACGGCCACGACCTTCTGGCCGCCTACGGTCGAGGGGACGAAAGCCGCCAGGATCTTCGTCGAGGTGCCGGTCACCTCCACGCCGCCGGACACGGCCTTGGTCTTCCAAACCGGCTTGGCCACGGTCACCTTGGCGGTGCGCACGTTGCCGGCCTTGTCGGTCACCTTGAACGTGTAGGTGCCGCCCTTCTTGATCATGTAGCCGTTGCGGACCCGGGTGCCGTTGGCCGTGATGGAGCGGATGCCGCTCTTGTCCTTGGCCGTCACGGTGCTGCCCACCACCACGGAGCTTCCGTACTTGGTGAACGTCACCGTGGGCTTGGTCTTGTCGTAGGTGCGGGTGATCTTCTTGGCGCTGTAGCCCTTCACCTTGACCTTGAACACGTGCTTCTTCTGGTACTTGAACGTGTAGGTGAACTTACCCGCCGTCCTCTTGGCGTTCCACTTCACCTTCGGCTTCACCTTGTGGCCGTTGACGGTCACCGACTGCAGCTTGCCCGTGAAGCTGAAGGTGATCTTGGACTTGTTGGTCACGGCGGTCTTCACCGAGGCCGTGACCTTGCTGGTGGCGGCGTGGGCCGCGCCCGGCTGGACGGCCACGGCCGCCCCGGCGCAGCACAGGCCCAGGGCGCCTGCCAGCAGCAGGCTCGCGCCCGCCCTTGCTACTCTCATGGAGCTCCCCTTCCTACCATGACGCCGCAGCGCCAAAAAAAATCGGGGCGAAAAGGAGGGTTAACCTGCCTTTTTCGCCCCTTCGATTCTACTCTTTTATACCAGAGTTTACTTTTCCACGCCCACGGTCTTCAGAACCAGGTAGCGCTCGTAGCCCTGGATCTTCTTGCCGAAGATGTCCTTGCTGTTGACCCAGCACACGCCGTAGTCCACGACCTGGTAGCTGACGTCGTGGGACAGCAGCAGCTCGTATTCGCCGGAGACCTCGCTCATCTTGCGCACGTAGCCGCCCGGGGTGGAGTGAGCGTCGGCCAGGATGCGCATGACCGTGCCGGTGCCGCCGCCCGAGAAGCTCAGGGCGGTGCCGTGGTCAAGGGAGGTGCTGGTCATGCACAGGTTCTTGCGGACCTGGCCCACGGACGCCTCCATCTCCGCCAGGCTGCCGCCAGCGCCCGTGTACGGGGTCACCACGCCGGTGCCGCTGTACAGGACGGTGCTCACGGGCAGGTCGTGGCGGAGCAGCTCCATCTTCAGGTCAGCTGCAATGACCAGGTACTCCTCCAGGTCGGAGCCGTACTCTCTCTGGACGGAGCTGGACTGGTAGCCCACCGGGTCAAGGGCGCTCTTCATGGCGGTGTACTGCTCGGCGGTGTAGCAGTTGATGGCCGGGTTGTCCTTGGATGCGAAGCTCACGGACGAGTTGCCCGCATAGTACTTCTTCTCCCAGGACTTCAGGCTGTACTCGGACACCGTCTGGTAGCCCTTGACGCCTTCGTCCACGGACGTCCAGTCGGAGCCGTCAAGGTTTTCGCCCTCATCACCTTCGCCCACCTCCACGGTGCAGCGCAGGTAGTAGTAGCCCATGGCCGCCACCACGGCGGTACGGCCCCAGCCCACGGCGGTGATCTGGCCGGTGTGGGCGTCAACTGTGCAGACGCTGGGGTCGCTGCTGAAGAAGCGGAAGCCCTCAGGCGCGTTCACCACGCGGACCTTCTGGGTCTCGCCCACGTTCAGGTTGCAGGTCTGCAGGCTCAGGCGCGGCGTGCCGGTGGCGTAGGCCACGTCGTTTTCCACGGCCAGGGCGTACTCCTTGACCACGGGGTTCTTGGAGATCAGCGCCACGCCGACCTGCTTGCCCATGCGGCCGTTGCGCAGGGAGTTGCCGAAGGCGCCCTTGCCCACGGAGGTCACGGCGTCGCCGACGCGATAGAACACGTTGGATGCGTTGTCGGTGCGCTGCGGGACGAAGGCGTAGTCGCCGATCTCCTGCAGGCCGTCGGGCAACAGGGGCACGACCATGCCCTTGGTGCCGTAGAAGGCGTAGGGGGCAATGCGGACCACGGTGTCCGGAATCTCCGGGGAGCATTCGTTGGAGCCGGCCGGATAGGACACCAGCTCGGTCTTGTCAGCGCTGTACAGCACGCCGTCTTCCACGCACAGGGCGCCCGGCTCGGACAGGGCGAAGCGCTTGACGCTGGAGCCGCAGACAAAGCCCTTGCCCACCGACTGCAGGGTCGCGGGAAGGCGCAGCTCGGCCACGCCGGACAGGCGCTCAAAGGCATAGTCGCCAATGGAGGTGATGCCGGTGCCCTGCAGGCTCAGGGAGCTCAGGCTGGCGCCCTCGAAGGCATACGCCGGCAGCTCGGTGATGGCGGTGGCGCTCAGGTCGACGGTCTTGGCGCGGACTTCGCTGAAGGCCCTTTCGCCCACCGTCTTAACCGATGCGGGGAGCACCAGAGAGCCGTCTTCCATGGAAAGCTGGGCGAAAGCGTAGGCGCCCACCTTCGTCAGCTGGGAGCCTTCGGCAAAGCGCAGGGTGTTCAGGTTGGCGCAATCGAAGGCGTGGTCGCCGATGGCGGTCACGCTTGCCGGCACCGTGAAGGACTGGCCGTCACGGGCGCGGGGGTAGGACACCAGGGTCTTGCCGTCGGCGCTGTACAGCACGCCGTCCTTGGCGAAGAAGCGCTTGCTGGTGGCGCTGACGGTGTAGGCCTTGATCTCGCCGTCGGACATGACGCTGACGGCGCTGAAATCAGTCACGCCGGCGCCCAGGTACACGTTGTCGGCGGTCATGCAGGTGAAGGCGCCCTTGCCCACGGACACGTTCTTGCCCACCAGCTTCATGGTGGTGATGTTCATGCAGCCCTCGAAGGCGCGCTCGCCGATGTTCTGGGCATACAGGGTGACCTTGTTGAAGCTGCTGCAGTTGGCGAAGGCGCATTCGCCCACCGTCTGCAGGGCAGAGGTCAGGTGCAGGTCCCGCAGGTCCATGCACTGGCTGAAGGCGCGATTGCCGATCTCGGTGATGCCGTCGGGCAGCTTGCAGGTCTTCAGGCGCTGGTCGTACTTGAAGCAGCGGGCGGGAATCTTGGTGATGCCGGTGCCCACGGTGACGCTGGTCAGGTCCTTGCAGGCCGAAAACGCGTACTTGCCCAGGCTGGTGACGGAGTTCGGGATGGTAACGGTCTTCAGGGCGGTGCCGTAGAAGGCGCCGGAGCCGATGGTCTTCAGGCGGCTGGGCAGCTTGATGCTGGTCAGGCGCGTGCAGTAGAAGAACGCGTTCTTGTCCAGCGTGGTCAGGCTGCTGGGCAGGGTGACGCTGGTCAGGCGCACGCAGTCGTCGAAGGCGTTGGCGTCAATGGAC
Organism: Coriobacteriia bacterium; assembly: GCA_030526515.1. GTDB lineage: Bacteria > Actinomycetota > Coriobacteriia > Coriobacteriales > Eggerthellaceae > SUG1186. The sequence goes on along the minus strand of JAUNCQ010000025.1, from coordinate 19,870 downwards.
TTCACGCCCTCGGGGACGACTACCTTCTGCAGGTACTGCTTGCCGCGGAACGCCTTGGCTCCCACGGCCACGACCTTCTTGCCGTCCACGGTGGACGGGATGTAGGCCGCCAGGATGCGGGTGGAGGTGCCGGCGACCTCAACGCCGCCGGACACGCTGCGGGTCTTCCAGATGGGGGACTTCACGGTCACCTTGGCGGTGCGCACGTTGCCGGCCTTGTCGGTCACCTTGAACGTGTAGGTGCCGCCCTTCTTGATCTGGTAGCCGTTGCGCACCCGGGTGCCGTTGGCCGTGATGGAGCGGATGCCGCTCTTGTCCTTGGCGGTGATCGTGGAGCCCACCACCACGGTGGAGCCGTACTTGGTGAACGTCGCCGTGGGCTTGGTCTTGTCGTAGGTGCGGGTGATCTTCTTGGCGCTGCAGCCCTTCACCTTGACCTTGAACACGTGCTTCTTCTGGTACTTGAACGCGTAGGTGAACGTGCCGCCGGTCCTCTTGGCGTTCCACTTCACCTTAGGCGCGACCTTGTGGCCGTTCACGTAGACCGACTGCAGCTTGCCCGTGAAGCTGAAGGTGATCTTGGACTTGTTGGTCACCGACGTCTTCACCGACGTCGTGACCTTGCTGGTGGCGGCGTGGGCCGCGCCCGGCTGGACGGCCACGGCCGCCCCGGCGCAGCACAGGCCCAGGGCGCCTGCCAGCAGCAGGCTTGCGCCCGCCTTCGCTACTCTCATCGAACTCCCCTTCCTACTCGAGCGCCGCAGCGCCCAGATTCACGGGGACGAAAACGAAGGCCCGATCTCCCTTTCGCCCCGAAATTCCAAAGGTTCGCGGGGCCCTAAAGCTCCGCCACCACGCCCTCGATCAGGTGCCAGATGTTGCCGGCCGCCACGTTGGCCGCCTTGATCACGTCGTCGATGCTCAAGGGCTCGTCGCACACGCCCGCCGCCGGGTTGCTGATCAGGCTCACGCCCAGCACCCGCACGCCCAGCTGGTTGGCGGCTATGACCTCCTGCACCGTGCTCATGCCCACGGCCTGGGCGCCCCAAATGCCGAAGGCGCGGATCTCGGCCGGGGTCTCGAAGCTGGGGCCCAGCAGGCCGATGTACACGCCCTCGTGCACGCCCAGGCCCTGGCGCTGGGCCACGTCACGGGCCAGCTTGCGCAGCTCGGGGTCATAGGCGTGGGTCATGTCGTAGAAGCGGGGGCCGAAGCCGTTTTCCACGCCCACGCCCGGGTTCATGCCCTGCAGGTTGATGTGGTCGCTGATCAGCATCACGTCACCCACCTGGTAGCTGGGCTCAATGCCGCCGGCGGCGTTGGTGACCACCAGGGTCGGGGCGCCCAGCTCGCGCATGACGTACACCGGGAACGCGATCTGCTGGGCGGAATTGCCCTCGTAGGCGTGCAGGCGGCCCTGCATGCAGATAACCCGCTTGCCCGAAAGCGTGCCCAGGATGAACCGGCCGGCGTGGCCCTGGACCGTGGAGGGCACCATATGGGGCACGTCTTCGTAGGGAATCACTACGGCGTCCTGGATGCCGGCGGCCATTTCGCCCATGCCGCTGCCAAGCTCAATGGCCACCTGGGGCACGAAGCCCGGAGCCTTCTGCTGGATGGCCTGCACGGCCTCTGCCACGTTTTCCCTGGTGATGAGCTGTTCCATATGCCCTCCTACGTTCATTCACAGGGCGAAAGTTTCGCCATTAGTTGCACGGTTCCCATGGTACCGCACCAGGCCGAACTATATTAGTATGCCTTCAGAACCCAACGCGGGCCCTGCGGCCCCCGAGCCGAAGGAGCGCCCATGGAAACCAGCACCACCGCTGACGCGACCGCGCAGCAGCCCGCCCACGGCCTGCGGGGCGTGCTGCTGGCGCTGCTGGGCGCGGTATGCTGGGGCTTTTCCGCCACCTGCGTGAGCTACCTGACCACCAACTACCAGGTGGACGTGGTGTGGCTGGCCTTTGCCCGCACGGCAATATCGGGGCCGTTGTTCCTGCTGATCGCCTTCGCAACCGACCGGCAGCGGCTCATGGCACTGCCCAAGGACCTGCCCATGCTGGGGCAGCTGGTGGCCTTTGCCCTGATCGGCGTGGTCATGATCCAAGTCACCTACATGTCCGCCGTGCAGCACCTGGGCGCCGGCAACGCCCTGCTGCTGCAGGAAACCGGCCTGGTGCTGATCATGCTGTTCACCTGCGTGCGCGGACGGCGCCTGCCCACCGGCACCGAGGCGGCGTCCCTGCTGCTGGCCCTGTTCGGCACCGCGGCCATTGCCACCCAGGGCAACCTGGGCGGCCTGGGCATCAGCGCCGTGGGCCTGGCCTGGGGCCTGGCGGCCGGCGTGGCCCTGGCCGGCTACAACATCCTGCCCGTCCGCCTGCTGGACAAGTACGGCAGCTTCATCACCAACGGCAGCTCCATGCTGCTGGCGGCCTGCATGCTGGCGCCTTTCGCCCACCCGCTGGAATCCGCGCCCCGCATGCCCTGGGACGGCTGGCTGGTGTTCGCCGGCGTGGTGCTGGTGGGCACCGTGGTGGCCTACGTGGTCTACCTGCAGGGCGTCAAGGAGGCCGGCCCCGTGAAGGCCAGCCTGGTGGCGGTGTTCGAGCCCGTGTCCGGCATGGCCATCAGCTGCCTGTGGCTAGGCTCCGTGGTGAGCCCGGCGGACCTGGTGGGCTGTGCGGCCATCGTGGTCATGATGGTGCTGGTGGCCCGCCCCGCCCCGCAGAAGGACTAGCGGCGGGTCCGCGCCCCTCCCCCCTCCTCTCTGACCGCATGCTTCGCCCCCTTGCGCTAGACTATGCGCATGCATGATCAGCACTACCAACAAGGAGGTCCCATGTCTTACCTGGGTCAGGAAATCGGCAAGCTGGGCTTTGGCCTGATGCGCCTGCCGCGGCTGGAGGACGGCCAGATCGACGTGCCGCAGGTCTGCCAGATGGTCGATGCGTTCCTGGAGGCCGGCTTCACCTACTTCGACACCGCCTGGATCTACGGCGGCAGCGAAGATGCCATCCGCCAGGCGCTGGTGGAGCGCCACCCGCGTGAAAGCTATCAGCTGGCCACCAAGGGCATTTCCTGGATCTGCAAGACCCCCGAGGAAGCGCAGGCGCAGTTCACCACGTCCCTGGAGCGCACCGGCGCGGGCTACTTCGACTTCTACCTGCTGCACATGACCGGCAGCGGCCGCCAGGCTGCCTTCGAGGCGCTGGGCATGTGGGACTTCTGCCTGAAGCAGAAGGAAGCCGGCCTCATCCGTCACCTGGGCTTTTCCCATCACGGCAAGGCCGACGAGCTGGACCAGATCCTGACTGCCCACCCCGAGGCCGAGTTCGTGCAGCTGCAGGTGAACTACCTGGACTGGGAAAGCCCGCTGCATGAGTCCCGCAAGGCGCTGGAGGTCTGCGCCAAGCACAACGTGCCCGTGGTGGTCATGGAGCCCATCCGCGGCGGCCTGCTGGCCGACCCGCCCAAAACCGTGGCCGATGTGCTGGCCGCGGCGGACCCGGATGTTTCGCCCGCTGGCTGGGCCCTGCGCTTCGTGGCCAGCCAGCCCAACATGATCACGGTCCTGTCCGGCATGAGCACCCTGGAGCAGATGCAGGACAACATCCGCTCCATGAAGGGCTTCGAGAAGCTGGACGAGGCCGGCATGCAGGCCATTGCCGATGCCCAGGCCGAGTTCGCCAAGTTCGACCTGGTGCCCTGCACCGCCTGCAACTACTGCGCCGGCGCCTGCCCGGAAAACGTGGGCATATCCGGTGCGCTGCTGGCGCTGAACGCCAACCGCATGTTCGGCCGCCACGTGCAGGAGTGGATCGTGGGCGGCTCCGGCAAGCAGAAGCCCAGCTCCTGCGTCGAATGCTACGCCTGCGAGGCCATGTGCCCGCAGCAGCTGAGCATCGTCGACCTGCTGAAGGAGGCAGCTGAGCTGATCGGCTAGGCCGGGGTCAAGAACAACGGGGCGAAATTTTCGCCCGAAAAATGGAAGGCGGCGGACCCGACCGGTCCACCGCCTTCCGTGCTTCTATGGGAGCACTGCGCTCAAGGAGCCGAAGCTACATGGGGCTCACGCCCACCGGCTTCAACGTCATGTAGCGCACGTAGTCCCTCTTGCCCTTGCTGTACTCCTCGTCATCGGCCTGGTACCAGTACACGCCGTAGTCGATCACCTGGTACTGGACGGACGGTGCCATGAGCAGCTCGTATTCAGTGTCGTACTGGCTCATGCGCGCGATGTAGCCGCCCGGGGTCCCGTTAGCGTCGGCCTGGACATGGAGCACGGTCGGATAGGGATAGCCGCGGAAGGAAAGGGCAACGCCCATGTCCAGAGAGGTGCTGACCATCAGGGGGTTGGTGAAGACCTTGCCCACAGCGGCCTCCATGTCAGCGAAGGAGCTGCCTGCGCCCGTGTAGGGGGACGCGCTTTCAGTACCGCTCACCAGCATGGTGTTCTTGTGCAGCTTGTGCTTCAGGAGCTCGATCTGAACATCGCTGGAAGCACGACGATACTCCACCAGGTCCTCGCCATAGCGGAAGGCATCGGAGGACTCGAGCTCCGTGGTGGGGTCAATGGACTTGAACAGGACCTTGAATTCCTGCGTGGTATACAGGTGGACGGCCGGGCTGTCCAGAGCAGCGAAGTTCACCATGGGGTTGTGCTTGTAGTATGCCTTCTCCCAAGAGCGGCGGTCATCAGGATCCACTATGGGGTACTTCGGAGGCACCGGATCCGACTCGCCGCTGACGCTTACCATGCAGCGCAGGTAGTAGGAGCCCATGGCGGCAACCACATAGGTCTGGCCGTCTTTCACCGCCGTGATCAGGCCGGTCTTCTCGTCAACGGTGCAGATGCTCTTGTTGCTGCTGAAGAAGCGGAAGCCCTCCGGGGCGTTCACCACGCGAACCCTCTGCTGCTCGCCAACGTCCAGCGAACAGCTCTTGACGCTCATGCGGGGCGTGGCGGTTGCATAGGCGAAGTCATTGGCCGGATCCATGGCGTAGTCCTTCACGGCAGCGCTCTTGGAAATCAGCAGCACATTGGCCTTCTTAACCAGTTCCAGGTCATTCAGCATGTAGCCGAAGGCGCCTTCGCCCACGGACTCCACGTTAGCAGGAACCCGCAGCACCCGCTCGTCGTACGTACCATCGGACTGAACGGCCTTCGGAACGAAGGCATAGTCGCCGATCTCCTTCAATCCCTCCGGGAACTCAGGCTCGATCACGTGGCTGGTTCCATAGAAGGCATAGCTGCCGATTCGGGTAACGGACTCGGGGATGACCGGAGCCGCCTCGTCGGAAGCAGCCGGATAGGCCACCAGCTCCGTCTTGTCGGCGTTGTACAAGACACCGTCCTCGACGCAGAAATGGGAATTGCCCTCCATCACAAACCGCTTGACGGCAGACAAGGCAACAGCTCCCGTGCCCATGCGCTCAAGGCCCTTGGGAAGGCGGAGCTCCTTCACATCGTAAGAACGGTGGAACGCATAGTCGGCAAGCTCCGTGATCTGGGAATCCTCCATGCGAACGCTGGGCACATTCGCCTCCTCGAACGTCCAGGAGGAAATCTTGGTCACGGCGGTCTGGTTGAAGTCAACGGCCTTGATCTGAGCATGTTGGAAGGCGCGCTCGCCAATGGCGTTCAGCGATGCCGGAAGAACCAGCTCACCTTCAAGGGTAAGGTACTCGAATGCGCCGTCCTCGATCTTGCGCAGCTTCGAGCCCGCCGCAAAGCGCAGGCTGTCCATGCTGCAATTGGAGAAAGCGTTGCGGCCGATGACCTCCACCTCAGCAGGCACCGTGAAGGTTGTGCCACGGCCGCCCGGATAGCACACCAGCGTCTTGCCATCAGCACTGTACAGAACTCCGTCCTTGACGGAGAAAAGCTGATTGCCCTTCTCCACCAAGAACTCGACGATGTACGCGCTTCCGCTCAAAGCCGTCGCATCGAAGCGCGTCACGCCAGCGCTCAGGGTGAAGCGCTCCACCTCCGAGGCGCCCAGGGCACCCTCTTCGAACTGCACGTTCTTGCCGGTAAAACGCAGGTCCCGAACTCCGCAGACAAGCGCATTGCGACCAATGGAGGACGCGGCAACGGTAAGCTTCCTCAGGCCGTCGCAGTAGCACAGCGCGCCTTCGCCCAGGGTCTTCAAGGCGGAGGTCAGGTTCAGGGCCGTCAGCTCACGGCACTCCAGAAACGCACGATCACCGATTTCCGTAATGCCGTCAGGCAGCTTGCAGGTCTTCAACTTGCCGTCCATATGGAAGCAGCGGGCGGGAATCTTGGTCACGCCGGTGCCCACGGTAGCGCTGGTCAGGCTGTCGCAGCGGGCGAAAACCGCCTTGCCCAGGCTGGTGACGGAGTTCGGGATGGTCACGGTCTTCAGGCCGGTGCCGAAGAAGGCGCCCTCGCCGATGGTCTTCAGGCGACTGGGCAGCTTGATGCTGGTCAGTCGCGTGCAGTAGAAGAACGCATAGTCGTTTATGGTCTGCAGGGTGCTGGGCAGGGTGATGTCGGTCAGCTTCACGCAGTCATCGAAGCAGCCCAGGCCCAGGGTCTTCACGCCCTCGGGGACGACGACCTTGGCCAGGCGCTCCTTGCCGCGGAAGGCATTGGCGCCAATGGCCACGACCTTCTGACCGCCCACGGTGGACGGGATGTAGGCCGCCAGGATGCGGGTGGAGGTGCCGGCGATCTCGACGCCGCCGGACACGCTGCGGGTCTTCCAGATAGGCGACTTCACGGTCACCTTGGTAGTGCGCACGTTGCCGGCCTTGTCGGTCACCTTGAACGTGTAGGTGCCGCCCTTCTTGATCTGGTAGCCGTTGCGCACCCGGGTGCCGTTGGCCGTGATGGACTTGATGCCGCTCTTGTCCTTGGCGGTGATGGTGGAGCCCACCACCACGGTGGAGCCGTACTTGGTGAACTTCACGGTGGGCTTGGTCTTGTCGTAGGTGCGGGTGATCTTCTTGGCGGACTTCCCCTCCACCTTGACCTTGAACACGTGCTTCTTCTGGTACTTGAACGTGTAGGTGAACTTACCCGCCGTCCTCTTGGCGTTCCACTTCACCTTCGGCTTCACCTTGTGGCCGTTGACGGTCACCGACTGCAGCTTGCCCGTGAAGCTGAAGGTGATCTTGGACTTATTGGTCACGGCGGTCTTCACCGAGGCCGTGACCTTGCTGGTGGCAGCGTGGGCCGCACCCGGCTGAACGGCCACGGCCGCCCCGGCGCAGCACAGGCCCAGCGCGCCTGCCAGCAGCAGGCTTGCGCCCGCCCTTGCTACTCTCATGGATCTCCCCTTCCTACTCGGACGCCGCAGCGCCCAGATTCGCGGGGACAAAACGAAGGCCCGATCCTCCCTTTCGCCCCGAATTCCCCTGTTACGCGGACGATGCACCGCTACTCGGCCCAGTAGTCCATGGGCTCGTACTTCTTCACCAGCTCCAGGCGCAGGGCCTCGACGGTGGAGCAGTTGGCAATGACCGTCACCGGCTCCTGCATGGCGGCAATCTGCTCGACCAGCGCGGCGTAGTCGGTCTGCGCGCTCATGCGCTCCTCCGCCACGCCGGCCCGCCGCAGGCGATCCGCCATGTCCTGATGGCAGGGGCCGCCCACCACCACGCGGGTTTGGGGCGTGACCAGCTTTTCCCAGCGCACGTCCTGGATCCAGTCGGTGCTCAGGCCGTCCATGATCTCCTTGCCCAGCAGGCACACCAAGTTGGTGGGCGGGTGCTCTTCGCTGACCAGCATGTTGATGAGCTGGTTGCAGCCGGCGGTGTTCTTCATGAGCAGCAGGCGGGCCTGGGTGCCGTCAACGTCGAAGATCTCAAACCGATGGGCTGCGTGCTTGAAGTGGCCCAGTGCCTGGACGGCGCGCTCTTCCGGCACGCCCAGGGTGATCAGGCCCGCGAAGGCCGCCGCCGCGTTGTACACGTCGTAGCCGGCGCGGACGTTCACGGGCAGCGTGAGCTCGCGCTCCCCCACCCGCAGGGTCAGCGAGCAGCTCTTCTCCTGCTTGTCCGAGATGCCGACCACCGCCACGTCGGCCTTATGGTGGGCATAACCGCAGCTGGGGCAGGTGAAGTCGCCCAGGTGGGCGAAGCTGCGCCGATCGAACTCCAGCGGGGTGCCGCACTTCACGCACTCAACTCGCTCGTCGAAGTCGGCCACGCCGTCCTCATAGGGCGCGCACTCCATGCCGAACCAGACCACCTTGTTGGGCACCGCGTCGGCAATGGACGCAGTCACCTGGCAGTCGGCATCCAGCACCAGCACCGTGTCCGGGCTGGTCTTGATGGCCTCGATGATGTAGTCGCGGGCCGTGGTCCACGTGGGGTAGCGGTCCACCTGGTCACGGTACAGGTTCGTCACCACCAGGACCTGGGGCAGCGTGGCCGGCATCAGACACTTGGTGGCGCCTTCGTCCGACTCGATGACGGCCCAGTTGCTGCGACGCTTGCCGCCCAGGGTGCTGTCCAGGCACAGCGTGGTGGCAATGCCCTGGGACAGGTTGGTGCTGGACGGGTCGTAGGCAGCGGACCCGTAGGCGTCAATGATGGCCTGCTGCACCATGTGGGTGGTGGTGGTCTTGCCGTTGGTGCCCGTGATCATGATGGTCTGGTGGCCATCGCTCAGGTGGCGGATCAGGTCCGGGTCCACCTTCAGGGCCAGCTTGCCCGGCAGCGCGCGGGCGGTGCGGCCCAGGGCGCGCATGGCCTTGTAGCTTGCCTGGCACACGGCAATGGCCGCGCTCGTCTTCAAACTCATGGTTCCTCCTGGTCAGCGCGGCAAAGGCGCTGCGAATAGTCAACTATATAAGTGTACGCGCCGGACCCGGCCTCCTCAAGGGAAAGGGGACGAAACACCCGTCGCGAACCGGGTCCTTCCCCCTACTCCACCTCGGCGGCGACCTTGCCGGCGCCGATGCTGCGCAGCAGCGTCAGCAGCATGTCCGCCGTGGACCGGCGGTTGTGCTCCCGGGCCACCGTGACCGCCGCCGCCAGCTGGTTCACGCTGAACATGCGGTACACGTCCAGCAGCGCCCGCAGCTCCCGGTTCCAGCCGTTGCGGGCCAGCAGGTTCAGCAGCTCGCCCTTTTCGTCCAGGTCGCGGAATCCCAGGTGGGGCGCCATGACGCGGACGCTTTCCGGGTCGGACTGGCACAGTCCCGGGTGCCACAGCCAGCGCAGGCCCTCGGACGATACCGGCACGTCGCGCTTGGCCGACCCCTGCACCACCGCCACGTGCTTGCCGGCCCAGCGGGCGCTGATGCCCGGCACCGGGTCGTGGTCGGGGCAGAGCATCCACGCGAACAGGTCCTGCTGCTCCGGGTCGGCCGCCGCGGCGCACAGCAGGCCCCGCCAGTCGGCCTTGGCCAGCAGGCCCTGGTTGGTAAGCACGCGAACCATGTGGCCGGTTGCCTGGCCCTCCAGCGCAGTGCCGTACCAGGAGCGGTCGGCGCCGTAGGCCTCCTTGCGGGCCTTGCGCAGCTCGGGAGTGTCGTTGACCAGGGGCACCTTGGCGCAGCGGCCGTCCAGGCGCGCACCGTGGCGGATCAGCGTGCCGCACACGGCGGCGTGGCCTTCGCCCAGGGCCTTGCACAGGGCGCCGCTGGTGAACTCCACGGTTCCCACCAGGTCGAACAGAGCGTCCACCCGGCCCGCGTCGCCAGCTTCCGCGAAGGACTCCAGCTGCTCCACCAGGAAGGACTCCCAGGACTCGTCCACGCCAAAGGCCTCAACGAAGGGCGCCAGGGACGCCAGGTCCTCGGTCTCCATGACCTCCAGCATGAGCTCCTGGCCGTAGTCGCCGGCGCGCACCACATCCGCCGCAGCATCCAGGCCCGCTGCCGTCAGCAGCGCCTGCAGGTCCAGCACCACCGCGGGGCGCACGCACACGCGGGCCTCGTCCACGTTGTAGCCGTAAGCGTTGATCCAACCGTTGTTATGCACGTAGGCGCCGAAGCCGGGCGCGCCGCCCGGGGTCCGCAGCCACCACATGCCGTTTTCGCCCACCAGGGCACGACGGGACTCAGCCGGCAGGAACCGCACCACCTGGTCGTAGCTCAGGCAGAACACCCGGTCCTGGCCCGGAGCCGCCGGCTCGTCGGTGCCGAACTCGGGGTTAGCATCGGCCGCCAGGGGCTGGGCCACCAGGCACGCCGCCTCCGCCTCACCAAAGGCCGTCTGGGCGAAATCCCCGTTCAGCCACGCCCGCAGATCGCTGTCCGCCCAGGTCGTAGCGCCAGCTGCGTTCGCATAGGGACGCTCCGCCACCGCCTGGCGGGCAAAGGCCCAGACCTGGCCGTCGGCCACCTCAAGGACGCGCCACCACAGCGGGCGGTCCTCCCAGGTGCCGAAGGGGAACTCGTCTGGGAACACCAGCTGGCCGTCGGCGGCCAGGGTCGTTATCTCATGCATGGCATCTCCTCTTTCGCCCGCCTAATGCAGGTCGTCATGTTCTTGGTCGGCATCGGTTCCGTACAGCAGCGCGGGATCGAAGCGCCACACGGAGTAGTGCTGCGGGCACTCGTACACGCCTATGCAGCGGCCGCGGCCGTTCCGGTACGTCTGGAAGCTCCCCTGGGCCACCTGGCTCCAGCCGATGCGGCCCATATAGAAGTAGGTCTCGCCGTTGTCGCTCATGTGCACCAGGGTCACCGGCTGGCGGACCTGCGCCTCCACGGCCGATATGAACTTGATCAGCACCGCGGTGTCGAAGGGGTTGAACAGGTAGAAGTCCGTGTACTCCCCCAGGTCAAGGTCCAGCGCATTTCCGTTGACCACGTCCAGGTCGTCGTAGCGGGCCGTCCACGACTGCGCCACCGCCGCCAGGTCAGGGTCCAGCTCCACGCCCGTGGCCCGCCCCGCGTAGCCGCCGCGCTTGAAGTGCGCCAGCACGCGACCGGTGCCGCAGCCCACGTCCAGCAGGTGGGAATCGTGGCTGAAGGCGTAATGGCCGAACAGCTCCTCCAGGATGAAGTAGGGCGTGGGCGTGGGGTCGTGGGCCCCGGTGTGGGCCAGCTTCGTTTCGCCCGGATCCGTCAGGCCGAAGCCGCACACGGCGGCATCAAGCTCCTCGTCGTGAGCGAACAGCTGGGCTTTGTTTTCGATGGTAGTTCTCATGCTGCGTATTCTATCAGGCACGGCGGCGAGCGCGGGTCCCCGCTTAGCCGCCCCGCCGATTCCCCACATTCCAATTCCCGCGTCAGTGGTACAACATACAGACACACCGCAGGAAAGGAGCAAGACCAAAGAAATGGCGGCCAAGGGACACCTCATAGCACTGGCCACGGTCACCGTCTGGGGCCTGACCTTCGTGTCCACCAAGATGCTGCTGGAGTCCTTCGCCCCGGTGGAGATCCTGCTGCTGCGCTTTGCCCTGGGCTTTGCGGCCCTGTGCGTGCTGAGCCCCCGCTGGCTGAAGCTGAGGGACCGCAAGCACGAGCTGCTCTTCGCGGCCGCTGGCGCCACGGGCACCTTCCTGTACTACCTGCTGGAAAACATTGCGCTGACCTTCGCCGGCGCCGGCAACATTGGCATGACGGTAGCCACCGCTCCCCTGTTCACGGCCATCCTGGCCACCATCCTGGGACGGGAGCGCGCCCTCACGCCGCAGTTCATAGCGGGCTTCCTGCTGGCCATGACGGGCATTGCGCTCATCGGCGGCCAGGACATGAGCGGACCCAACGTCCTGCTGGGCGATGCCCTGGCCATTGGCGCTGCCATTGCCTGGGCCGTCTACTCCAACGTGCTGGTTTCCCTGGACAAGCTGGGCTACGGCACCATCCCCACCACCAAGCGCATCTTCTCCTGGGGCCTGCTCTTCATTGCGCTGGCCAGCCCCCTCTGCGGCGCCGACCCAGCCCACCTGGCGGCCCTGGCCGATCTGGCCAACGTGGGGCACCTGCTGTTCCTGGGCCTGGGCGCGTCCGCCGGCTGCTTCGTGACCTGGGGCCTTTCCGTCAAGCTGCTGGGCGCCAGCACCGCCAGCACGTACATCTACCTTGCGCCCGTCATCACGGTCATTGCCGCCACGCTGATCCTAGGCGAGCCCATGACCGGCCTGATCCTGCTGGGCATTGTGCTGGTGCTGGGCGGACTGGGGCTTTCGTCCTGGAAAAGGGCTTCCTGACGACCCCACACCGTTTATACTGTGTCAGGAATAAATAGGACGAAAGGCCCGCCATGAGCATCTACCTTGCCAGCGACATCCACGGTCCCGCCTACCGGGAACGCCTTGCCGACCCCTCACTGCAGGACCTGACCAAGGACGACTACGTGATCGTCTGCGGCGACCTGGAGATGATCGACCTGGACGAAGACGCACGCGCCGCCAACATAGCCTGGCTAGAGGCCCAGCCTTACACCACGCTGTTCGTGGACGGCAACCATGAGGAGTATGCCGTGCTGGAGCAGTATCCCGAGTCCGAGTGGATGGGCGGCAAAGACCGACGCATATCGCCCAGCGTGGTGTTCCTGATGCGCGGACAGGTCTTCCAACTGGAGGGCCGTACGTTCTTCACCATGGGCGGCGCGCCCACGTTCATGCGGGCCCGGCTCATGGGCCTGCTGGAGGGCCCCGACCCCGGCATGCCCACGGACGCGGAGATCGCCGAAGCCGAGCGGAACCTTGAGCGCTGCAGCTGGCGAGTGGACTGCGTGCTCACCCATTGCGTGCCGCTCAGCCTAGCCGAACTGATCTTCGGCGAGGGCAAGACCTTCGTCAGCCCCCTGGGGGAATGGCTGGACAGCACCGCCGCGAAGCTGGACTTCGGCCACTGGTTCTTCGGCCACTACCACTGCGACTGCCAGCTGGATGCCGATGGCGTGGCCGAGCGCCTGGGCCCGGGCCACGGCACCTTCACCTGCGTGTTCAATCTGCTGCATCGCCTGGACGACGGCGCCACCTTCCGGGACCCCACGCCTCCGAGCAGCCTGCGCCGCCGCCACGTGTTCGTGGACGGTCCCCCGCCCAGCCTGCTGCCCAAGCAGTAAGCCGTTTCGCCCTACCGGCCGCCAGCCAAGAACGCACGGACGGAATCCTCCCAGGACCCGGAGTGGACCAGGCGTCCCACGTTGTGCTCCCGCAGGAACCGCACCGGCGCACAACGATCCACCAGCATCCGGCACAGGGGCTTCTCCCGAATGGCGTCGTCGTCCAGCAGGATGACCTCCCTGTGGTCGCCCACCGCCTCCATGGCGCGACGCAGGCTGGACTCGAAGTCGCAAGGCAGGTCGAACTCGTACAGGTACGTGGCGGCAGCCTGGCCAATGGCCAGCTCCACCGCTGCGACTCCCTGCCCGATTGCCGCGAACCAGAATCCCGGGTCCGCCGCATCCTCCGAATCATCACCCGCGGCAGCCGCGTCGAACAAACCGCAGACCACCCGGGCGCCCGTGCTGCAAAGTGCCTGGTAGCGGGGCAGATACGTTTCGCCCAACCGCTCCGTCAGATGCGCCTCCAGATCAGCATGGGCAGCGGCCCACCGCTCCACGCAGCTCTTCCGCGCAGCCGCCAGGCGCCTGTTGAAGGGGTCGGTGTCCTTCCCCAGCCGCGCCGCGGAATACCATTCGCCCGTCCGCAGCCGAAGCGTCGTGGAAAAGCGCTGCACCAGGGGCTCGTCGCTGAAGCACAGGGGCACCCGGCGCGCACCCATGTCGTGGGGATACACGAACAGCGCGTCCTCGTACAGCGCGAACTTGGCGTGGCTGCGTCGCTCCTCCCCGCCCTCATCGTAGGCGTAGTCTCCCTCGGCCTCCATCAGGGGCTGCCCCTGGGCGAAAAACGCCTTCGCGCAGCACGCGTTCAAGGCATCGTAGGCGTTTTCGAAGAAGTCCTCGGTCCCCTTTCCCAGCTGGGATATCACAACCGTCCCGGCGTCGGTCACCAAGTGCACGTAGTAGTTGAGCAGCCGCAGGTCAACCACCTGCGCGTAGTCAACGCACAGGGGTGCCGCCTTGGCCACGCTGAACTCGATTCCCGACGCCCCGGGCACGACGCTGGCCTCCACGGCCCCGCCGGGCATCCCCCAGGACGCGCCGGCGGCACCGAAGTCGACCAGTCCCTTGAATGTCCTGGCCATGGGAGCCTCCGTTCGCTAGAGCTTCGTGCCGCACTCGCCGCAGAACTTGGTCCCCGGCGGGTTCTCGAACCCGCAGCTGGGGCACTTGCCGGTGATGTCCTGGACCTTGGTGCCGCATTCGCCGCAGAACTTCATGCCGTTGGGAATGGCCGCGCCGCAATTGGAGCACTTCTTGAGGGTCAGCGGGGCGCCGCAGCTGTTGCAGAACTTGCCGCTGCCGGCCATGCCGCCGCAGGACGGACACACGGTGTTGCGCTCCTCCAGCTCACCGGTCCAGACCGTTTCGTTCAGGGCCTTTTCGTCGATGTTGCGCCGCATGGCCTCGTTGCGGGCCTTGGCAACGTAGGCGCTCTCACGCGGAGCGCAATCAGTGCACAGGCCCTCCTCGGCGTTCCAGCAGTCAGTGCACACCCACTTGTTGCAGCTGGGGCACCTGCGGAAATGCGGGCGCACCTCCTCCTGCGCGGCGTCGAAGGTTTCCTCCTGCTCCCGGCGCCACTCAGGCGTGGCGTCTGCGAAGCGTCCCTTCAGCACGTCCGCTGCACGCTCGGCCGCCCAGCCGAACTCGCTTGCCTTGCCTCCCAGGAAGTTGCCCAGAATGCCCACGTTGCGGCCGATGTTGTCGATCTTTTCGGCACGACCGTACGTCTTGGACTGGATGAACGATGACTTGTACCCGTTGCCGCAGCAGTCGCAGTAGAACTCGTACTGGAACCCAGCGTCGCTGCTCAGGTCGTTGTAGTTACGCGTGAAGGAGTGAAGGGCCATGATTCGTCCTTTCTCGTGCGCTTCGCGGTCCACCCCGTTGGCAGACCCACGGCAGAAGACACCTTCATCATAGCCGATTCAGTACAAATTTCGCCTTTACTTCAGGACGAAACAGCCGCTCACAAGCAAGAAAAGGCCCGGCAGCACCCTGCCGGGCCTTATGGCGCTTACTTTGAATCGACGACAACCCAGGTACCTGATCTGGCGCTTCCCAGCCTCATCAGCAACCCGTCTTCCTTCAGTTCGGCAATCAGCCTCTCTGCGCTTCGCTTCGAGCAGCCTGTAAGTTCAACAAGCTGATCAACGTTACCGTTCGGATTTCCTTTGAAAAACGCCAGGATCTTCGACCTCATCAACCCCCGTTCATCCAGAGGTTTCGCAAACGGAAGGATAGAGTCCTTGATAGCCTCGAGCATAAACTCAACAAATGCTTCGCTGGACCCCGATGCATCCGATTGGGCCAATGCGCCGTAGTACCCCGCCTGCCGCTGCCTAATCGTGCTCTCAATAGGCAGCCAAGCAAGAACCGGCCTCCACCTGGACAGCAACAGGGCATGCCACAACCTTCCAGTCCTGCCGTTCCCATCCGAAAACGGATGGCAGAACTCAAACTCAAAATGAAACACGCAAGAAGCGAGCAGCGGGTGCATGCTCGTCTGACCAAGCCACGTGAAGATATCGCCCATAACCTCGGGAACATACGCAGCAGGCGTGCCCGCGCGAATCAGTACGTCCCCATCAAATACGCCAACGTTGCCGGACCTGAAACGCCCCGCTTCCCCAACAAGTCCTTCCATCATGACCCCATGGGCTTTCAGCAAATCGTTCAGGGAATATGGATCGAGTTCCGGCAAAAGGTCATAGGCCCTCTTCGCGTTCTCCACTTCCAAGATATCGTGACTATCTCCAAGAACCCGCTTCCCATCCAGAATAGCCGTCACCGCCTTCTCATCAAGACTGTTCCCCTCGATGAGAAGAGATGAATGAATGGTTTTTATCCTGAGCTCACGATGGAGCATGGGGCTTTTTGCCAAAGGCGCTTCAGGTGAAAGCATGCCCACGAGTTCAGCAATCTCCATGCAAAGATGGTCAATTCTGTCGTTGCGCTCAAAAGGAGGTAAGTAGCCCATCGGATCCCTTTCTTTTACCGCCAACATTTTACCGCCATTGGCGGTAAAGAATCACTCGAAAGCACGCCTAGCAGAGAAAAAAGCGGTCCTGCCCATCGAATCGGCTACTTCCTCCAGACCTCCTTGGTGATGCGCTCGTGGGAGGAACCAGGGAAGTCCGCCGCCTCGACGAGCTCGTATCCGCCAAGGTCGAAGGTGGACTTCAGGTCGGACGGATACTTCCTGTTCCAGCGGAACCGGATCACCTCCGTCACCCCGGAAATGATCGCAGGATCAACGTCCTCCACGAACACGATGTCCTCGGGAGCCGCCTCCCTCCACGGGACGTCCGCCACACGCACCGCCGCCTGGTCGAACTGATCCAGTGAATAGGGCCGCACCCACAGCGCCCCCTCCGATTCGGAGGCGCACCGCAACAGCTCCTCCCGAAGCTTCGCGTCCTTGGAAACCCGGCGGTCGTTGAACGTCAGGCCGTCCCCGTCGTCAACCACAAAGGCTACGCGGATTCCCCGCGGCTCCCCCTGCGTCACGTTTCCTCCCTTTTCGCTCATGGTTCCGCCCTTCCTCACCGGCAGCGTATGCCGAAAACAAATCATCGAATGCCCAGGGCGATTTCGCCCCGATGAAGCCATGGCCGCACGGCAGCCAGGCACCTTCCATTCTAGCCCTACCCCGCCAGGTCCGCCCGAGCCGACGGCAAACAGCGCTGCCAGCTCGGGCGGACCCGCAGACCTACGAGCGCCAGGCCCCCAGCCACTGGCCAGACTCCACCAGCTCCCCAATGCGCTCCTGAGCGCGGGCGAAGACCAGCTCCCGCAGCTCCTCGTCCTCCAGAACGGTCTGGAACACCACGGCGCGGGCCAGGTCATGGGAGGTGATCATACCCGTCTTCCCCCAGTACTCGGACAAGGAGTCCGTGGTCTGGAGCCTGCGGTTGTACTCCTCCTCGGAGATTTCCGGGAAGTAATCGCCAGTCGCCTGCTCCGACCGATAGCCCATGGTGAGGAGCACCGAGGTGGGGTTGACCAAGTGGCGCCGCTTCTTCAAACCCGGCCAGCTCGCGGGCGGCATTCCCTTCCGCGGGCCGGCGCACAGGCCGTCATGGGCCGATGCCCAGTCCTGGTAGTCCAACGCGCTGGGGAGCAGCTCCTGCAGCGGTTTGATGAGCTCCAACAGCTCCTCCCTGTTCTGCTCCGCTGCGGTGGTGACCGCAAACTCCGCCGCCACGGCCCCGCGCAGGGCCGGAACGCTTTCAGCCCTGCGGCGCTCTTCCTGCCGCGCCTGCTCGATCAGCTGATCCAATACGGACATGCTTCCCCCTTCCTACGCCGCCATGCCGTCGTCCAGGCCTACCTCCGGGAACTCGTCCCAGGGAAACGGATCGTCTTCGTCCCAGCACGGGACAACAAAGTCTCCCAGCTCCTTCAGCACACCGTAGGAGGGATGGATTTCCACGTCGTAAGCATCGTCCAGCACGCCGCGATGCCCGCGGACGAACAGCCACCACTTGCCTGCGGGAGTCTCCAGCAGCGTGCTGGCGGGCTTGTTGGCACGCAGGGCGAAATACGAGGCGGTCTCCACGTCCTGGAAGGCCAGCACCAGCTGGGTGTCGCAGTTGCCTATGATGGCGTTCGCCTGGGCCTTGCCGTAGCGGGCCTCCAGCTGGCTGACGGTCTGGCAGACGATGGTGCACGAGATCTCGCGGCTGCGGATGACCGCCATCACGTCATCGATGTGGGGCAGGTTCAGGTTCGCGAAGTCGTCGAGCATGAAGCGCACGGGCACCGGCAGACGACCGCCCGGACAGCGGTCGGCATAGGCGCACAGGCAGGTAAAGGCCTGCTGGACGAAGAGGCTGGTCGCCCCGGCCATGCTGTGGTCCAGATCGCTCAGGGTCACGAACAGCACGCGCCTCGTGCGGCTGAACTCGGCAAAGTCCACGCGCCGCGGATTCTCGAAGCAGCCCTGGGCCGCCAGGGAGCCGAAGGGCAGCAGATGGGCCGCCACTATGCCCATGATGCTGGCATGCATCTTTTCGGCACCTGCCGTGGATTTCGCCCGCTTATACAGGGAGCCTGCGAAGGTACGGCCCCGCTTGGCCTCCAGCTGCCGGAAGAGCTGGTCGGCGTGGCCTTCGCAGCCTTCCTCGAACACGCGGATCACCGAGCTCATGTTCTGCTCCTCCGGCGGCAGGGCCTCCAAGACGTAGGCGATGTAGGCGGACAGGTAGTTCGCGGAGGCAATGGACCAGAAGGGGTCGGACCTGTGGCTGTCCTGCGGGCAGATGGCCTGGGCGATGGTAATGACGTCCTGCGGGTTGGGGGCTCCGTCCTCCCCACGGCGCACGTGGTCGAGCGGGTCGTAGCCCAGGGTGCTCCGACCGCCCGTGAAGTCCAGGCGGTCGACCACATACCCGCGGTACATCAGGTAGTCGGCGAGCTGCTCGAACAGGGCGCCCTTGGAGTCCAGGACGATGTACGAGCCCTGGGCCTGCAGCAGGTTGGGGATCAGGTGGTGGCGGGTCTTGCCGCCGCCGGAGCATCCCAGCACCAGGACGTTGTTGTTCAGGCCGGTTTCCCAGCTGTCGGTGCCGTTGGCGTGGTTGGCGGTCAGGATGAGGCTTCCCTGGTATGCGGTGCGTTCGCTAGTGGTCATGCTGTTTCCTCTCAGTCGCGTGCTTGCTTACAACGTGGTGATGATGCGGTCGGCCAGATTCGCCTCTACGGCGTCCGGGGCTTCGAAGTAGGTGTCCGCGGCGGTCAGCTCATAGACCTGCTCCAGGGACATGCCCGTGTGCTTGGCAATGACCTGTGCCGTGATTTCGCGGGTGCGCATCAGGTTGTCGGCCCGGGACTTGACCGACAAGGCGCTGCCGCCCAGGCCGCCGGAAATCAGCGGGTCGTGGATCATCACACGGCTGTGGGGCAGCATGTCCCGCATGCCCGGCTCGCCGGCAATGAACAGCAGGGCGGCCATGCTGGCGGCAATGCCCAGGCATACGGTACGCACGGGGCAGCTGACGGCCTGCATCACGTCGTACAGGGCCAGGCCGCTCTGAACTTCGCCCCCGGGGCTGTTGATGAAGAGCGTGATGGGAGCGGCGGGGTCTTCGGCCTGCAGGAACAGCATGCTGCGGATCAGGCCCGCCACGCTAGCGGCATCCACCTCCCCCACCAGCTCCAGCTGGCGGTTCATCAGCATGTGGTCGCGGATGCCCATGGACTGCAGACCGGAGCTGGTCTCACGCACGATGCACGGGGCAGTGAACATGGCTTCGTTCATAGGAAGATCCTTTCACGAGGGTGCTTGCTTACAGACCTGGGGCGCATTTGGGCGCACGAATCCAAGCCTTAAGCAGTGATATTCTTTTGTGCAGTACGAATCAGGGACGCGGTAGTCAGCCCGCGTCCTGAGTACGAGCGCCGGCGCTATCAGATCGCCGGCAGAAAAAAGGGTCTCTGCCCTACGGGTGCAAATGTGTGTGGCAGCACTATATCACTCTCGGTCAGGCGCGGGTGGGAACTGCGTTGGACACCCAGAACATTTTTTCGCCCAGGACGAAAAAGACCCCCGAAGCATCAGCTTCAGGGGTCGTGGTCACGTCGGTTCACGCGCGCAGCGAGTCGCTACGACGCGCCGCGAGCAGCTCTAGCCAGAAAAGCGGAGTCGCTTACTCCCACTCGACGGTGGCGATGGGCTTCGGGCTGAGCTCGTAGCACACGCGGCAGATGCCCGGGACCTCGGCCAGGATGCGGTTGGTCATGCGCTCCAGCAGCTCCCAGTCAAGACGGGGCACGGTGGCGGTCATGACGTCGATGGTGTCCACGCAGCGGATGATGCAGGGCCACTCGTAGGCGCGCTTGCCGTCGCGGACGCCGG
>JAUNCQ010000024.1 GCA_030526515.1 Coriobacteriia bacterium | reverse complement strand
CAGGTGTACAACGCCGACCTGGCCAACACCTGGGGCAACCTGTGCAGCCGCGTGTTCAACATGACCAAGAAGTACTTCGACGGCAAGGTGCCCGCCGTGCCCGAGGGCGTTCAGGTGGACAACCCGCTGAAGGAGATCGCCGAGGGCCTGTACGCCGAGTTCGACCAGCACATGGGCCTGGTGAACTTCACCGACGCCGCCGCCGCCGTCCAGAAGCTGGCCGAGGCCGCCAACCACTACGTCGAGGACATGGCACCCTGGGGCCTGGCCAAGAAGGAGGAGACCGCAGGCGAGCTGGCTGCCGTCATGTACAACCTGCTTGAGGCCATCCGCATCATCGCGCTGTACCTGGCACCGTTCATGCCCAACACCTCCAACGAGGTCTTCACCCGCCTGAGCCTGGGCGACGTGACCGCCGTGACCGACATTGCCGCTGCCACCACCTGGGGCGGCCTGCCCGCCGGCAACGACGTGGCCGTGGGCGACCCGCTGTTCCCGCGTCTGGACGTCGACGCCATCAACGTGGGCTAATTTGCATCTTGGGCGCCTGGCCGCGGTCCGCCGCGCCGGGCGCCTTCCCGAGCCGGGGCGCTCCTGCCCCCGGCTCTGTTTTTCAATTGGGGCGAAAGCGCCGCGCCGGGCGGCCGTTCCGCCGCCGTGCCGCTGCAGCAGAAGTCGAAGGAGCACCCATGCAGATCCTGGGCGAACCCACCAACATGACCACCGAGGAAGCGCTCGAGCAGCAGCGCCTGATGGAGTCGCAGCTGGTGAAGACCCTGCACGTGAAGGTAGAGCCGGACGAAAAGGGCCGCGTGGAGCCCGTCTTCTACGACGCTGACCTGCACCAGAAGCGCAAGCATGGCAAGTGGCGCACCCTGCCCGCGCCCCAGCTGGAGGCCGCCGTGGCCGACACCCACTGCCACCTGCACATGATGCAGAGCCCGGCCCTGTCCCTGGCCCGTGCCACCATCAACGGCGTTGATTTCGTCTGCTGCATCACCGACCCCACCGAGGACGGCACCGTGGTGTTCGACCAGATGAGCACCTGGCAGCGCGTGGCCGGCATGTACGTGCACCGGCTCAATCCCCGCTGTTGAGGCACCCCTTGTCCGCGCGTGTCGCGGATGCGCATCTCCGTGGGCGTCCACCCGCACAACGCTCGCCACTTCACGCCTGAGGTGCAGGCGCACCTGTACGACCTCATGGCCGACCCCCGGGTGAATGCCGTGGGCGAAATCGGCCTGGACTACCACTACGACCTGAGCCCCCGCGACGTGCAGCGGGACGTGTTCCGCACCCAGCTGCGCATGGCCAAGGAGGCCGGCCTGCCCGTGGCCCTGCATATTCGCGAGGCCCACGACGAGGCCCTGGAGATCCTGCATGAGGAGGGCTTCCCCGAGGCCGGGACCCTGCTGCATTGCTGCGGCCTGGGCCCGGAGGAGCTGCGGCCGTGGATCGACGCCGGCTGCTACATTGCCTACGGCGGCGTGGTGACCTTCACCAACTCCGACGACGCCCGCGAGGGCGCCAAGCTGGTGCCCCTGGACCGCCTGCTGACGGAGACCGACGCCCCCTACATGGCGCCGGTGCCCCTGCGCGGCTCCGAGTGCCAGCCCGACTACACCGTGCTGACCGCGGAGTTCTTGGCGGATCTGCGGGGAGAAGCCCCCGGTCCCGCCCGCGAGTCCTTCCTGAAGCGCCTGCGTGCCAACGCCAAGGAGCTGCTGGAGCGCCAGCCCACCGAATGGCAGCGCGCCCATGAGGCCAAGGCCAAGGCCAACCGCCTGAACTGGTAGGGGGGCGTGCTCGGCGGCTGCTAGCGGCTTTGCGTGGCGACCCCGGTGACCTCTTCGGCTTCGTCCAACCCGGCGGGTCTTTCGTCCTCCTGAACGATGGTTCGGGCAAGACGCGGTATCATGTTGACCAAACGTACCGAAGAAGGGAAGTGGGCATGGACCGACTCATCATTTGCGGATCTCCGCGCGCCAACGGCCGTTCGGCCAAGATGGCCAAGGACCTGTTCGAAGCGTGCATCGCCGAGGCTCCGGAGGACGAGCTGGCGCTGGTGAGCGTTTCCCAGGTGAGCATTGCCGGCTGCAAGGGCTGCGGCCTGTGCGAGCGCCTGGCGGAGGGCCCCTATGACGATGAGGACGGCTTTGACCTGCACTTGGAGGACGGCGTGCGCACGGTGAGCTTCACCGCCCGCAACAGCGCCGGCGACGAGGTCCCGCGCCGCTGCTTCATCGACGACGACATGAACGACGTCTATGAGCTGCTGGACCACGCCGACGAGCTCTACATCGTGAGCCCCGTGTACTTCGCGGGCGCCCCCGCCCAGCTGAAGGCGCTGCTGGATCGTCTGCAGCCCTACTTCATGGCCACCCGCGCCCAGCGCGAGCAGGCCGCGGCCGAGGGCCGTCCCTTCGCGACCGCAGTGCGCCCGGCCATCCTGCACGTGGTGGGCGACGGCGGCGACCCCCATGGCATCGACGCCCTGGTCACCTCCGTGAAGTCCGCCGTGGCCTGCGCCGGCTTCAAGCTGGAGACCGTGTTCGACTGGGTGGGCCAGGTCACCGAGGAGGGCGATATCGTGGGCGACCCGCTGATCATGGACATGCTCACCGGCACCGCCGTGGTCCCGGGTCAGGATCAGCAGGACGAAAGCGAGCCCGAGGACGAGGGGCCGACCGAGTGGGCCGACCTGCCCGAGGAGCCGGTGGACGAGGTCTACGAAGAGGAGGACGACTACGATTTCGTCCCCTATGACGAAGAGCCCGCCGCCCGCCCGGTGCTGCACTTCCACGATGAGCAGGTGGAGGAGCGCGGCCGCAAGTCCGCCGAGGCAGGCAAGCGTGGCCATACCCGCGGTCGCGGCGAGAAGCGCGCCACCAAGGGCGGCAACCAGACCAACAATCGCAATCCGCGTAAGGAAAACCAGTCCAAGAAGCGTCGCTCCGACTCCGGCAAGAAGAACACCGGCCGTCCGGTGAGCCAGGGCCGCTCCGGTGCCCGCGCCAACGGCGGCAAGGGCCAGGGCGCGGCTGGCGCCAAGGGCGGCGCTGCCAAGGGCGGCAAGGGAGGCAAGAAGCGTGGCTAAGCACGACGACGCCGCGTTCGTGGCCGACTTTTCCCTGGCCAGCCAGGTGGTGGCGGACGTGCTGGGGAACGAGGGCATGCTTTCGCCCCTGGCCAGCCCCAAGGCCACCAAGGCGGTGCTGGAGGCCCACGGCCTGGACACCAAGTACTCCTTGGGACAGAACTTCCTGGTGAACGATGCCATCCTGCGCAAGATCGTGGACCTGGCGGAGCTTGACCCGGCGGACTACGTGCTGGAGGTGGGCCCGGGTGCGGGCACGTTGACCATCGCGCTGCTGAAGTGCGCCGGCCGCGTGCTGTCCGTGGAGCGCGACCCCGACCTGCCCCAGGTGCTCGAGCGCACCCTGAAGCCGTGGTGGGACCGCTATGCGCTGATCAGCAAGGACGCCGTGGAGCTGCAGGTCGCGGACCTGGAGGCCAACGCGCCGCAGTTCGAGCGCGTGCTGCCCAACAAGCTGGTGGCAAACCTGCCCTACGCGGTGGCGGCCACGGTGGTGCTGGGCTACTTCCAGGACTTCGGCTTCCTGGACAGCGCCACGGTCATGGTCCAGAAGGAAGTGGCCGACCGCATGTGCGCCCAGAAGGGCACCAAGAACTACGGCGCCTATACCGTGAAGCTGCACCTGTACGCGCAGCCGGCCGGGCGCTTCCCGGTGAGCCCCAACAACTTCTTCCCGCCGCCGCGGGTGGACTCCGCGGTGCTGCGGCTGAATCGCGTGGAGGTCACCGACGACGATGGCAACGTGCTGACCCCCGCCCAGCTGCGGGACGTGTGCACGGTGGCCGACGCTGCGTTCGCCAATCGTCGCAAGACCATTTCCAACTCCTTCAAGACCTTCTTCGCCGGTCGTGGTGCGGTGGGCGCCACGGTGCTGGAGAACCTGCCGGAGCTGCTGGCTGCGGCAGGCATAGACCCCAAGCGACGAGGCGAAACCCTGGACCAGGCTGAGTTCGTGCGCCTGGGCGCCGCGTATCGGGCGCTGCTGGGGGAGTAGGGAGTCGCGTCGGGTCGGCGGTGGGCTCTCAGCTACGAGCGCTCTGCGAACGCGACCGTGGGCGGTCCGTGGAAGCGGCCGTAAATTTCGTCCTGAAAAGCCGAAGGCTCCGCAGTGCGGAGCCTTCGTTGCGTTCGGGGCTGGTGGCTTGCGCGGGCCGGGTTGCGGGCGCTTGCCGACGCGAGTCCGTTGGGAGCGCAGGCCGGGGCGCCTACTTTAGCAGGTTCTGCTGCATCCAGGCGATGATGTCCATGGACTCGTACAGCGCCTTGCCGTCGATCACCAGACAGGGCACCTGGCCCTTGCCGCCGATGCGGATCAGCTCTTCGCGGTTGGCGGGGTCGGTGGTGTCCTTGATGGGGATGTTGATGTGGCGGCTCTGCATGAAGCGCATCACCTTCACGCAGTAGGGGCAGCTGGTGCGGCCGTACAGGGTCAGCTCGGGCATGGTGGGTCCTTTCGTTCGGGATTGGCTGGGGGTCGTAGGCCTATTCGGAATCGGCCAGGGCCTGCAGGGTCGGGCCGGTCAGTCGATAGGTGTTCCATTCGGTCATGCGCTCGGCGCCCAGGCTCAGGTAGAAGTCGATGCTGGGCTGGTTCCAGTTCAGGCACGCCCATTCCAGGCGGCCGCAGCCACGCTCGAGCGCCGTCTGGGCCAGCGCGCGCAGCAACGCCTTGCCGTGGCCGTGACCGCGATGCTCGGGCAGCACGAACAGGTCCTCCAGGTAGATGCCGGCGCGGCCCAGCCAGGTGCTGAAGTTGTGGAAGTACAGGGCAAAGCCCACGGGTTCGTCGCCGTCCTGAGCGATGATGACCTCGGCCACCTGCTTGCCGAACAGCCAGTCGGTCAGCTGCTCTTCGGTGGCGATCACCTGGTCAAGGGCGTGCTCGTAGTCGGCCAGCGCCTTGATCAGGTCCAGGATCAGCGGCACGTCGGCCGGGGTGGCGCGACGGATGGTGGTGCTCATGGGTCCTCCGTTCATCGGGGCGCGCGTCGTGCGCGCGAGTTGCTCAGGAACAGGGTATCAGCATTCGGGCGGCAGGGCTGCGGCTTTCCGCTTGCCCCGACCCGGTGCGGGCATTTGGCCGAGAATCGGTAGCGGCTCGCGATTTCTCCGGAAGATATTGCAATATCGGTAGGGTCGGACCCCCTTGCGGGGTCTTGCGGCCGCACCTTCATGTCAAATCTGCAATTATTTCTGCATGTTCTTCTTGAATTGTCAGCAACCTGCCCGGGAGGGGAGGGCTGACCCTACCAGTTTCCATGTATCTGCCGAAAGAGACGGCGGCAGCTACCGATTCTTGCGCGGTTGGCATGTGGGGGCGGGTTGTGCCCGAGGTAATGCCCGGGGCTCGGCGTGGCGCTGGCGCACGGCACGCGGGCTCGGCGTGGCGCTGGCGTGCGGAGGGGGCCGGGCGCGTGACGAGCATGCCCGAGGCGCAGCGGCGCCAGAAACAAAGCGAGCGCGAAACACGTTCGCGCTCTCAAAAAGGAAAAGGCGCAGAAACCATACGCCGTGTGTGGATGCGACGCGTCCGAATCGGGCCCGGACGATTTCTGCGTGCACGACTTTAACAAGGCGACCCCTCAAACGCTGTACCGAAAATGGGACACTCAACAAAAATGCAGGCAAACGGTCGATATTCTTCTGTGGACGGCATAGCCTCAAAGAAACCCCAGTTCAGAGCCTAAATCTGAATTTCTTTCGAGCAACTGGGCGAATCTGGGCGAAATATGCGTCAATTTCCCCTCAAAATGAGTATATACGTAGTAATATTGCAAATTACTGAATATTTTGCCCCAAATATTGCAACTTAAACAAACTCACGGTATAGTGGCAACGCTTCAGCCGTCAGGCGGTTGATCCGCCGTGTGGATTCGCGGGTCCTTGAACCTTCGCCTCCACCTGGTAAAACGCGACGTAAAGTCGTAAAATGAAGCGCTATGCAAACGAGCATCGTGAACAGTGCGCCGGAAGCTCCCGGCGCTGAATAAAGAAGGGATAGAGCATGAAGGATAAGGTAGTACTTGCATACTCCGGCGGCCTGGACACGTCCTGCTGCATCAAGTGGCTCATGGAGGAGAAGGGCCTGGATGTCATCTGCGTCATCGGTGACGTGGGACAGGAGAAGAAGGACCTGAACGCCGTGTGCGAAAAGGCCCTGAAGGTCGGCGCCATCGCCGCTGAGGCAATCGACATGCAGGAAGAGTACGTCAACGAGTACCTGACCAAGGCCCTGGCAGCCAACTGCATGTACGAGAACAAGTACCCCATGGTCTCCGCCCTGAGCCGCCCGATCATCGCCAAGCACCTGGTGGACGCCTGCCACAAGTACGGCGCCAAGTACGTGGCCCACGGCTGCACCGGCAAGGGCAATGACCAGGTCCGCTTCGAGGTCGCCATCACCTCCCTGGATCCGGACCTGCAGGTCCTGGCTCCCGTGCGCGAGTGGGACCTGCTGACCCGCCCGCAGGAGATGGAGTGGGCCGCAGCCCACGGCGTGCCGGTTCCCGTGACCAAGGCATCCCCGTACTCCATCGACGACAACCTGTGGGGTCGCGCCATCGAGTGCGGCGTCCTGGAGGACCCGTGGAACGAGCCGCCGGCAGACATCTACTCCCTGACCGTCGACCCGCAGCAGTGCCCGGACGAGCCCGAGTACGCCACCGTCGGCTTCACCGCAGGCGTGCCCAGCTCCGTCAACGGCGAGGAGATGAGCTTCATCGACTGCATCTGGAAGATGAACGAGATCGCCGGCCGCAACGGCTACGGCCGCGTTGACATGATCGAGAACCGCCTGGTGGGCGTGAAGTCCCGCGAGTGCTATGAGGTTCCCGGCGCCCTGTCCCTGATCGTGGCCCACAAGGAGCTGGAGGACCTGTGCCTGTCCCGCGACGTGCTGCACTACAAGCCGCAGGTCGAGCAGGAGTGGGCACGCCTGGTCTACAACGGCCTGTGGTTCAGCCCGCTGAAGAACGCCCTTGACGCCTTCAACGCCTCCACCCAGTCCATGGTCACGGGCGAAATCCGCCTGAAGTTCTACAAGGGCTCCTGCACCGTCGTGGGCCGCAAGTCCCCGAACTCCCTGTACGACTTCGGCCTGGCCACCTACGACGACGGCGACACCTTCGACCGCGACGCCGCCAAGGGCTTCATCGAGCTCCACGGCCTGCCGACCCGCACCTGGGCCAAGCAGCGCAAGGACGCCGGCGCCGAAGGCGTGATCTAGCCTCGGCTTCCGGTGAGCAGGACGAAATATACGTTCGGCTCACGTTTTCGGGCGAGGCTTTCGCCCTGAGGACATGACCGCGCATGGCGCGGGAACGTAAGAGCTTGAGGGGGCTGTGCGCAAGGCATTGCGGCAGCTCCCTCTTTTGTTTCAAGGAGGATTGCATGAAGGTTACCGGTACGGACGCCATGTGGGGCGGCCGCTTCGAGGCGTCGCCTTCCGAGTTCACCCAGGTGTTCGGCGCATCGCTGCCCGTTGACCAGCGCATGTGGCGCGCCGACATCGCCGGCTCCGTGGCTCATTCGGCCATGCTGGGCAAGCAGGGCGTCATCAGCCAGGAGGACGTGGACGCCATCCACAAGGGCCT
Source organism: Coriobacteriia bacterium (assembly GCA_030526515.1). Taxonomy (GTDB): domain Bacteria; phylum Actinomycetota; class Coriobacteriia; order Coriobacteriales; family Eggerthellaceae; genus SUG1186. The sequence goes on along the minus strand of JAUNCQ010000024.1, from coordinate 26,785 downwards.
GGAGGCCATTGGCAAGCGCATCGAGGCCGGCGAGTTCGAGTTCGACATCAACGACGAGGACATCCACATGTCCATCGAGCGCAACCTGACCGAGGCCATCGGCGCCGCCGGCGGCCGCCTGCACACGGGCCGCAGCCGCAACGACCAGGTGGCCACCGACGCCCACCTGCACTGCAAGGGCCTGGCCCAGGAGCTGATCGGCCTGGTCAACGACCTGCGTGCCGCTCTGCTTGAGGTGGCCGACGCCAACTTCGGCGTGGTCATGCCCGGCTACACTCACATGCAGAAGGCCCAGCCGGTGCTGTTCAGCCACCATCTGCTGGCCTACTACTGGATGTTCACCCGCGACTGCACCCGCCTGACCGCCGCCCGCGACGCTGCCGACTGCATGCCGCTGGGCTCCGCCGCGCTGGCCGGCACTACCTTCCCGCTGGACCGTGCGTTCACCGCTGAGCAGCTGGGCTTTGCCGGCGTGTATCCCAACAGCATGGACGCCGTCAGCGACCGTGACTTCCTGCTGGACCTGAGCTACGCCTGCTCCGTGACCATGATGCACCTGAGCCGCCTGTGCGAGGAGATCATCTACTGGAGCAGCGACGAGTTCCGCTTCATCCGCCTGAGCGACGCCTACTCCACCGGCAGCTCCATCATGCCGCAGAAGAAGAACCCGGACTTTGCCGAGCTCATCCGCGGCAAGACGGGCCGCGTCTACGGCGACCTGGTCCAGCTGCTGACCGTCATGAAGGCCCTGCCCCTGGCCTACAACAAGGACATGCAGGAGGACAAGGAGGGCGTGTTCGACGCCGTCGACACCCTGGGCGACTCCCTGGTGGTCATGACCGGCATGATCCGCACCATGACCGTCAACGCCGACCGCATGCGCGCCGGCGCCCATGGCGGCTTCATGGCTGCCACTGACCTGGCTGACTATCTGGTCGGCAAGGGCATGCCCTTCCGCGACGCCCACGCCGTGGTGGGCAAGCTGGTGCTGGATTGCGAAAAGGCCGGCAAGACCCTGCAGGAGCTCACCGTGGCCGACCTGCAGGCAGCTGACCCGCTGTTCGACGAAGGCGCCGTTGAGGCCGTGGACATTGACCAGGTGGTGGCCAAGCGCACCACCCAGGGCGGTACTGGACATGATGCCGTGAAGGCCCAGCTTGAGCTGGCCAAGCAGCGTCTGGCGGCCGACCAGGCCTAACTAGCTGCGGTGGGGGCCTTTCGCCCAATGCTATGCTGCGGAAGCTACGCAGCCCTTCGCATAGCATTGGGCGAAAGGCCCCTGCTGCATTTTTGGCGGTCGTCCGGCGGGGCTGTTGGCATCTCCGTGCGTTTGGCTCGGGGGGCGGTGTTGTTGCGAGGAAGGGTGCTGTGGAGTTTCTTGACGTCATAGGCGCTGATGGGGGGCGCGGGGTCGTGGCGGGGCGCGTTGACCAGCCCCAGGCGCTGCGGTACCTGGGCCATACCGGGCAGCAGATGGACCCGGAGCTGCAGGAGCGGTTCCAGGGCCACGTGCGCGCCTGCGAGGAGGAGATGCGGGCGTCGTATTGCTGGCGCATCCTCCCGGTTGAGCTGGGCATGCGCTACGGGCTGCCGGTGACCCTGGTGGCCGGCGGTGCCCTGGAGCTGCCCGGCATGCGGCTTGCCCGGCACCTGCGCGGCGCCGTGGCGGTGGTGCTGGTGGCGGCTACCCTGGGGTTCGACTGCCAGCGGCAGCTGGACCAGCTGGGCGCCGTGAGCCCCACGGACCAGCTGCTGCGCTCCACCTGCGCATCGACGTTGGTGGAGTCGGGGCTGGACTTTGCCCGAACGGAACTCGACCGCATGCTGGCGCCGGCCGCCCTGCACACGGGCCCGCCCTACGCGCCCGGCTACGGCGACCTGCCCGTGGACGTGCAGCCCGCGTTCGTGGAGCTGCTGGGAGCGGGCCGCAGCATAGGCCTGTCCACGACCCAGGCCAACATGCTGGTGCCGGAAAAGAGCGTCACCGCGTGCCTGGGCGTGTTTCCCGCCGATATGACGCCTCCTGACGAGCGCGTGAACGCCGTCCCCTGCGATAATTGCTCGAATCGCTACTCCTGCAAGCTTCGGATGAAAGGCCTGACCTGCTATGACTAACGCTGCCATTGATCCCGCGTCCCTGAAGGGGCTGCGCATTGCCGACGACGACCTGCGCGACGTGCTGCTGGGCCGCCGCTTCCTGGTCCAGGACGGCGCCATGGGGACCATGCTGCAGATGGCGGGCCTGGCCGCGCCGGGCGTGGTGCCTGACCTGCTGAATATTTCTCACCCCGCAGAGATCACCGCTATCCACGCGGCGTACGTGCAGGCCGGTGCGGAGATGGTGACCACCAACACCTTCGGCGCGAACCGTCGCAAGCTGGAGGGCAAGGCATCGGTGGGCGAAGTATACGCTGCCGCCGTGGCCAACGCCCGAGCTGCCGGCGCCCGCTACGTGGCCGGCGACATCGGTCCCACGGGCGCGCTGCTGGAGCCCATGGGCGACCTGAGCTTCGACGACGCCTACGACCTGTTCGCCGAGCAGGTGCGGGCCGCCGCGGAGGCCGGCTGCGACCTGTTGGCCATTGAGACCATGAGCGACCTGGCCGAGGTCCGCGCCGCCCTGCTGGCCGCGCGGGAGAACTGCGACCTGCCGGTGTTCGTGACCATGACCTTCGAGGAGGACGGCCGCACGTTCCTGGGCACGCCGCCGGCGGTGGCCGCGACGGTGATTTCGTCCATGGGTGCTTCTGCCGTGGGCGCCAACTGCTCCCTGGGACCGGCCGAGATGATCCCCGTGGCCCAGGAGCTGTGCGCCCATTCGCGGGTGCCGGTGCTCATGCGCCCCAACGCGGGCCTGCCGCAGATCCAGGACGGGCAGACGGTGTACTGCATCTCGCCCCAGGAGTTCGGCGCGGCCATGGAGCAGATCGCCGCGGCGGGCGTGAGCATCATGGGCGGCTGCTGCGGCACCAACCCCGACTTCATCCGGGAGGTGGCCGCTCTGGCCGCCAAGCTGGGGGAGCCGGTGGAGCGCGCGCTGCCTGAGGGCTTCGCCCTGGCCAGCGCCACCCAGCTCATGGAGCTGCCGGCGGGCAGCGGCAACGTGGCCGTGATCGGCGAGCGCATCAACCCCACGGGCAAGCCCAAGCTCAAGGCCGCCCTGCGCGAGGGCAACCTGGACTACGTGGTTGCCGAGGCCCTGGGCCAGCAGAAGCTGGGCGCCGACGTGCTGGACGTGAACGTGGGCCTGCCGGAGCTGGACGAGCCCGCCGTGCTGACCGCGGCGGTGCGCAAGCTCCAGTCCGTGTGCGGCCTGCCGCTGGTCCTGGACTCCAGCGACGTCCTTGCCCTGGAACGCGCCGCCCGTGCGTACACGGGCAAGGCGCTGCTGAACAGCGTCAACGGCAAGCAGGAGAGCCTGGACGCGGTGCTGCCGCTGGCCAAGCGCTACGGCTGCGCGGTGATCGGCCTGACCCTGGACGAAAACGGCATTCCCGCCACCGCCGAGGGTCGCCTGGCCATTGCCCGGCGCATCGTGGAGGCGGCGGCTGCCCACGGCATCCCGCGGCAGGACGTGGTGATCGACTGCCTGACCATGGCCGTGGCCACCAACCAGCCGGAGGCGCGGGAGATCCTGCGGGCCATCCAGCTGGTGAAGCAGGAGCTGGGCTGCCGCACCTGCCTGGGCGTCAGCAACATCAGCTTCGGCCTGCCCCAGCGCTCCCTCATGAACGGCACGTTCCTGGCGGCGGCCTTCGGCGCGGGCCTGGACCTGCCCATCCTGAACCCCAACGATGCCCGTTACCGTGACGTGGTGGCCAGCTATCGCGTCGTGTGCGGTCAGGACGTGGGCTCGGTGGCGTATATCGAGCGCTGCCAGCAGCAGGAGGACCCCTACGCCCAGCCGGCAGGGCTGGATGACGCGGCTCGGGCTCAGGTGGCCCAGGGGCTGGCGGCCATTGCCCAGGCGGTGGGCGTGGACGCGACGGTCGCCAGCGCCGGTGCCGGTGCTGCGGCGGGAGCGGGTGCTGCGAGCCCGGCGGCGGTTTCGCCCGCTGCTTCCGGCGCTGCGGACGAAGGCGAGCTGCCGGTTCCCCCGGCGTTGGCCGACGCGGAGGAGCAGGTGCGCACGGTGCAGTCGCTGATCCTGAGCGGTCGCCGGGAGCCCATGCCCGCGGCGGTGGAGGAGCTGCTGGCCGGGCATGAGGCGCTGGACGTCATCGACGGCGTGCTGATCCCGGCCCTGGACGAGGTGGGCCTGCGGTTCGACCGCGGCCAGTACTTCCTGCCGCAGCTCATGGCGTCGGCCGAGGCCGTGAAGGCCGGCTTCGACGTGGTCAAGGAGCGCATGGCGGCGCAGTCGGCGGGGGAGCCCGCGGGCGAGCAGCGGCGCGTGATCGTGGCCACGGTGAAGGGCGACATCCACGACATTGGCAAGAACATAGTCCGCATGCTGCTGGAAAACTACGGGTTCACCGTGATCGACCTGGGCAAGGACGTGTCGCCGGAGGCGGTGGTGGCGGCCTGCCGCGAGCACCACGTGGAGCTGGTGGGCCTTTCCGCCCTCATGACCACCACGGTCAAGGCCATGGAGCAGACCATTGCGCTGCTGCATGAGGAGCTGCCGCAGGTGAGGACGTTCGTGGGCGGCGCCGTGCTGACCCCGGAGTACGCCGCGACCATGGGCGCCGACTGGTATGCCAAGGACGCCGCGGCGTCGGCCCGCATTGCGGAGGAGTTCTTCGCCCAGGCCTAGGGCGGTGCGGTGCGGGGCGTCGTTGGTCAACGGCGCACTCGCTCCTGCTGGTCGTGCGGCTTCAGGACGAAAGAGAAGGGGCGCCTGCCGGATCCGTCGGGATCGGCAGGCGCCCCTTTGCGCTTGGTGCGGGCTTGCGGGCTGGTCGTTATCGGCGGCCTCGTTTCGTCCGAATGGTGGTCGGCCGCAGGCCGTGCGAGCCCCGACCCGTGGCTCCTAGTGGCCGCAGCTGCTGCAGGAGTGGCTGCAACCGCCTTCGCCGTGGGAGTCGCAGGTGGAGCACTGCAGGGACTCCAGCTTGCCGTTCTTGAAGGCGCGGGCGGCGGCGTCGCAGAAGCCGTTCACGCCGCTGTGCACGGCAATGCCGGAGGACTCGAGGCCGGCAATGGCATGGTCGCCGATGCCGCCGCAGATCACCACGTTCACGTCCAGGCCGGTCAGGAAGGCCGCAAGGGCGCCGTGGCCCTGGCCGTCGGTGCTGACCACGCGGGACTTCATGAGGGCCTTGCCCTCCTCGATGGTGTAGATCTTGAACTGCTCGGTGTGGCCGAAGTGCTGGCCGATGCTGCCGTTTTCGAACGGGATGGCAACGATCATGGGAAACCTTCTCTCTCGTGAAAATGCTGTGCACTCCACGTGGGGGAGGGCACAGCACGACCTCATGTTTCGCCCGAAATGATAAACTACTCTGACGTATATTCCCACCGCGGACTCCGCGGCTGAACTAGAAGGACTGCTCTATGGCTGACTATATTGAAGGCAAGCGACCGCTGGTCGAGGCTCTGCGCACCCACGTTCCGTTCAAGGTCATTCTGATGGCCGACAACGTGAAGCACGACAGCCTGATCAACGACATCGAGCGCAAGGCCAAGCGCCTGAACGTGCCCGTGAAGCTGGTGCCCCGCAAGAAGCTGGACGAGCTGTCCGAGCGCGGCAGCCATCAGGGCGTCATGGGCCAGACCGTGCCCTTCACCTATCACAGCGGCGGCGACATCATCAAGCTGGCCAACGCCTACGCTGACGAGCACGACGGCCGTGCGCTCATCGTCATGCTGGACCACATCACCGACGCCGGCAACCTGGGCGCCGTGATCCGCAGCGCCGATGCCGTGGGTGCCAGCGGCGTGATCGTGCCCAGCAAGCGCTCCGCCGGCGTGACCGCCGCCACCTACAAGAGCTCCGCCGGCGCCGTGGTCCACATGCCCGTGGCGCAGGTGCCCAACCTGGTCCAGATCATGGAGCGCGCCAAGAAGGAGGGCTTCTGGGTCGCCGGCGCCAGCGAGCAGAAGGACGGCACCATCTGGGACACCAACCTGAAGGGCAAGATCCTGCTGGTCATGGGCAACGAAGGCGAGGGCCTGTCCCGCCTGACCCAGGAAAACTGCGACTTCTTCGTGGCGCTGCCCATGGAAGGCAAGGTCGGCTCCCTGAACGTGGCCCAGGCCAGCACCGCCTGCATGTACGAGTGGCTGCGCCAGAACCAGGCCCCCAAGGCATAGCCGCAGCCATGGCTCGCAAACGCAACAAGCTGCTCATCGTGGACGGCTACAACGTCCTGCGTTCCGGCAGCCGCTACAAGCGCATCGTGGCGTCCATGCCCGACTACACCCACGACGCCTTCAACCGTGCCCGAGAAACCCTCATCAACGACGTGGTGAGCTTCGCGGGGCATGATTGGAAGGCCGTGATCGTGTTCGATGCGGGCGAAAACCAGTTCTCCACCGGCGCCCAGGAAACCGTGGGCGGCGTGCGCATCATGTTCAGCCCCGCGGGAAGCTCGGCGGACAAGGTGATCGAGAAGCTGGCCCATGACGCCCGCGAGCGCATGGTGGAGACTCTGGTGGTCACCAGCGACGGCGGCATCCAGGACACCGTCTTCGGCTTCGGCATCGACCGCATGAGCGCCGAGGGCTTCAGCCACGAGATGAGCATGCACTACGAGGACGCCCGCCTGGACGAGCGCCCCAAGGTGGCGGAGAAGCGCACCGTGGCCGGCCGCATAGATGCTGACACCCTGGCCAAGCTCAAGGCCCTCCGGGACGGCATGTAGGGGAGGGCGCCGTGCTGATTCGCCCCGCCACGCCCGCGGACTTTGCCCGCATCAACCAGATCTACGCCCAGGCCCGCGACTTCATGGTCCGGGCCGGCAATCCCACCCAGTGGGCCGGCGGATACCCCCAGCAGGCCATGCTCGACGACGACGTGGCCCGGGGCAACCTGTACGTGTGCGTCTCCGAGCCTGCCGATCTTTCGCTCCCAGGGGCAGAAGGCGCCGCTGCCCCCTCTTCGCCGGCGGATGAAAGCGCCGTTGCCCCTTCTTCGCCGGGGGACGAAATCCCCGCTGGCGGCCGCATTGACGCGGTGTTCTACTTTGCCGTGGAGGAGGACGCCACTTACGCGCGCATCGACGACGGCGCGTGGCTGAACGACGAGCCCTACGGCGTGGTGCATCGCATTGCCGTGGCCCAGGGCACCCGTGGCCTGGGGACCCACTGCATCCTGTGGGCGCTGGACCGCGCCCGCCAGCTGGGCGCCGGCGGCGGCCTGCGCATAGACACCCACGCCCAGAACGCCCCCATGCACGGCCTTCTGGCCAAGCTCGGCTTCACCACCTGCGGCACCATCTACACCTACGACGGCTCCCCGCGCACCGCCTACCAGCACCTGTAGGACTTGCGCCGCGCGCCCCAGCGCCTGTGCCGCCGCAGCCGTGCTTCCGGCGTCCGCGTTGCCGCTGCTGGGATCTTTGACTGGCGTCATGTCGCGGCGTGTGCGCGCCTCGTCCGGCGTTGCCGCCGTGGCGAATACTCCACCACGGCTTCGTGCGCCGCGAACGCCGCCTCCTTCTGATGACAATTCCCCGACCTGTGGAGTTGGCACCCTTTTGGAGGGGGCTCAGATGGCAGTTCCGCGACCCGTGGAGCGCCTGTTGCGGCTCGCCAGCTGTTTTGCTGACAGTTCCCTGACCTGTGGAGCGGTTGAGGCTGATTTTTGCTCCACAGGTGGTGAAACTGGCGGTGAGATTCCCGAAATCGACGGAGGCGCGCTCCACAGGTCGTGGAACTGCCATTCGGAGGGGCGCATTTGGCGGCGCTGCTCCACAGGTCGGGGAATTGCCATGGAGCGGGCGCTGGTGAAATCGCCGGAGATTCGCAGGGGCTCACTGACGATTCGCGGGGGTTTCCGGGGCTGGTTTTCGTCCTGAAGATGCTCCAGTTTGATGGAGTGAAAAGCCGCCGAACGGTAAAAAGTCGTTTTTACGTTTCCCCAGGTCACGACCGAAAACTACATAAGAACTCCACAATAATCAGAAATTTTCCTTGACTTCGCAAAAGTTATGGTTATATTTTTAACGTTTATGACTTTAATCGGGTTTTTGTCTAATCAGAAGGAGGAAGAGCCCGTGGCGAAAGCTAAGAAAATCGCTCCCACCATGCTGTACAGGGATCGCCGTAGCTTCGCAAAGATTCCGGACGTCATGGACGTGCCGAATCTGATCGCGATCCAGACGGAAAGCTTCGAGTGGTTCAAGACGGAGGGCCTGGAGCAGGCCTTCGCGGACATCTGTCCCATCGAGAACAACACGAAGGACATGTGCGTGGAGTTCGGCGACCACCGCTTCGGTGAGCCGAAGTACACCGTTGATGAGTGCAAGGAAAAGGACGTGTCCTACCAGGCGTCCCTGTTCGTGCAGATTCGCTTCATCAACCGTGAGACCGGCGAGATCAAGGAGCAGGAGGTGTTCATGGGCGACTTCCCGCTCATGACCAACCGCGGCACCTTCATCATCAACGGCACCGAGCGCGTCATCGTTTCCCAGCTGGTCCGCTCCCCGGGCGTGTACTTCGCCTCCGAGCGCGACAAGACGTCTGACAAGACCGTCTACAACGCCAAGGTCATCCCCTCCCGTGGAGCATGGCTGGAGTTCGAGACCGACAAGCGCGACATCCTGTCCGTTCGCATCGACCGCAAGCGCAAGCAGCCGGCAACCCTGCTGATCCGCGCCCTCGGCCTGGCCGAGACCCGCGAGGAGATCATCGAGCTGCTGGGCTCCGACGAGATGGTCCTGCGCACCCTGGACAAGGACCCCGCCACCACCAAGGAGGAGTCCCTGATCGAGCTGTACAAGCGCTATCGTCCCGGCGAGCCGCCGACGATCGACAGCGCCCGCACCATGCTCGACGGCCTGTTCTTCAACCCGCAGCGCTATGACCTTGCCAAGGTCGGCCGCTACAAGATCAACAAGAAGCTGGAGTTCGACCAGGACAACCAGAACTCCACGCTGACCACCGAGGACATCGTCCGCACCATGAAGTACATCATCGGCCTGCACGCAGGTCAGGACGGCTTCGCCGTGGACGACATCGACCACTTCGGCAACCGCCGCATCCGCACCGTGGGCGAGCTGATCCAGAACCAGTTCCGCATTGGCCTGTCCCGCATGGAGCGCGTGGTCCGCGAGCGCATGAGCATGCAGGAGCCTGACGAGATCACCCCGCAGTCCCTGGTGAACATCCGCCCGATCGTGGCCTCCATCAAGGAGTTCTTCGGTTCCTCCCAGCTGTCCCAGTTCATGGACCAGACCAACCCCGCTGCGGGCATCACCCATAAGCGTCGTCTGTCCGCTCTGGGCCCCGGCGGTCTGTCCCGTGACCGCGCAGGCTTCGAGGTCCGCGACGTTCATACCTCCCACTACGGTCGCATGTGCCCCATTGAGACCCCTGAAGGCCCGAACATCGGCCTGATCGGTTCTCTGGCAACCTACGGCTCCATCAACCCCTACGGCTTCATCGAGACCCCGTACCGCCGCGTGGTGGACGGCAAGGTCACGGACGAAATCGACTACCTGACCGCCGACGAGGAGGAGAAGTTCACCATCGCCCAGGCGAACGCACTGTTCGACCCGGAGACCCGCGTGTTCGGCTCCTACGACGAGGACGGCAATTTCGTCCCGGCTGAGAAGGTCCTGTGCCGTACTACCGACGCTGACGGCGTGTTCGGCGAAGCTGCCGACGTCGACGTCAACCTGGTCAACTACATGGACGTGTCCCCGCGTCAGATGACCTCCGTCGCAACCGCGCTGATTCCGTTCCTGGAGCACGACGACGCAAACCGCGCACTGATGGGCTCCAACATGCAGCGCCAGGCTGTGCCGCTGCTGCGTCCGCATGCTCCGCTGGTCGGTACCGGCATCGAGCATCGCATCGCAGTTGACTCCGGTGAGATCCTGGTCGCCCAGAACCCCGGCGTGGTCGACTACGTTGACGGCCAGACCATCATCATCCTGAACAACGACGGCGAGTACGACGAGTACGTGGTGCCGAAGTTCCAGCGCTCCAACCAGAGCGGCTGCATCAACCACCGCCCCATCGTCCGCCAGGGCGACGAGGTGGCAGCCGGCGACGTGCTGGCTGACGGCCCCAGCTGCGACATGGGCGAGCTGGCCCTGGGCCAGAACCTGATGGTCGCCTACATGCCGTGGGAAGGCTTCAACTACGAGGACGCCATCATCGTGTCCGAGCGTGTGGTTTCCGAGGACCTTCTGACCTCCATCCACATCTCCGAGTACGAGCTGGACGCCCGTGACACCAAGCTGGGCCCCGAGGAGATCACCCGTGAGATCCCGAACATCTCCGAGGACATGATCTCCGACCTGGACGCCGACGGCATCATCCGCGTGGGCGCCGAGGTCGTGCCGGGCGACGTGCTGGTGGGCAAGGTTACCCCCAAGGGCGAAACCGAGCTGACCGCCGAGGAGCGCCTGCTGCGCGCCATCTTCGGTGAGAAGGCCCGCGAGGTCCGTGACACCTCCCTGAAGGTGCCCCATGGCTCCGGTGGCCGCGTCATCGGCGTGAGCCGCTTCAGCCGCGAGAACGGCGACGACATGAGCCCCGGCGTCAACGAGCTGGTGCGCATCTACGTTGCCCAGAAGCGTAAGGTCCAGCAGGGCGACAAGCTGTCCGGCCGCCACGGCAACAAGGGTGTTATCTCCCGCGTGCTGCCGGTGGAGGACATGCCCTACCTGGCAGACGGCACCCCGATCGACGTCATCCTGAACCCCCTGGGCGTTCCCTCCCGTATGAACGTCGGCCAGCTGCTGGAGAACCACCTGGGCTGGGCCGCTAAGTGGGGTTGGTCCGACGATCCCGAGTCCACCGAGCCGGTGGAGGGTCCCTTCAACGTTGCAACGCCGGTCTTCGACGGTGCTACCGAGAAGGAGATCTCCGACTGCATCGATGCCGCCAACCGCAACCTGATCAACATCAACCACGCCAAGTACGGCGACCTGGCACGCGACGAGTTCGTGCCGCAGCTGACCCGTCAGGGCAAGACCTGGCTGTTCGACGGTCGTACGGGCGAAAGGTTCCGCGAGCAGATCACCGTGGGCCAGACCTACATCCTGAAGCTGGGTCACATGGTCGACGACAAGATCCATGCCCGCTCGACTGGCCCCTACAGCCTGATCACCCAGCAGCCGCTGGGCGGCAAGGCCCAGTTCGGCGGCCAGCGCTTCGGCGAGATGGAAGTTTGGGCGCTGTACGCATACGGCGCATCCAACGTCCTGCAGGAGATCCTGACCGTGAAGTCCGACGACACCTCCGGTCGCGTCAAGTCCTACGAGGCAATCGTCAAGGGCGAGAACATCCCCACCGCCGAGGTGCCCGAGTCCTTCAAGGTCCTGATCAAGGAAATGAAGTCCCTGTGCCTGAACGTGGAGCTGGAGGGCCATATGCCCGAGCCGGAGCCCGAGGAGCAGGACGCTGACCAGGCCCTGTTCGAGGCCATGGCTGCCGACGCAAAGAAGACGGAAGAAGAAGAAACGGCGAGCGCCCTGGACAGCATCGCAGCTGAGCTGGGCGAACTCCTGGGCGGTCTTGACGACGCCATGGAGGCAAGCCTGATTGGCGAAGGAGAGGAGCGATAGATGGCAACTGAGTTCGATGTAAATAACTTTGATGCCCTGCGCATTTCCCTGGCAAGCGCTGAGGACATCCGCAGCTGGTCTTGTGGCGAAGTCAAGAAGCCCGAGACCATCAACTACCGCACCCTGAAGCCCGAAAAGGACGGCCTGTTCTGCGAAAAGATCTTCGGTCCCACCAAGGACTGGGAGTGCGCCTGCGGCAAGTACAAGCGCGTGCGCTTCAAGGGCATCCGCTGCGAGCGCTGCGGCGTCGAGGTTACTCGCGCCAAGGTACGTCGTGAGCGCATGGGCCACATCGAGCTGGCCGCGCCCGTGAGCCACATCTGGTACTTCAAGGGCTCTCCGTCCCGCCTGGGCTACCTGCTGGACATTCCGCCCAAGGAGCTGGAGAAGGTCCTGTACTTCGCAAGCTCCATCATCACCTTCGTGGACCGCGAGGCCCGCGAGGAGGACGCAGAGGAGCTGCGTGACGAGCTCATGGCCGACCTCGAGGAGCTGGACGCCGAGCGCGACCGCCTGATCGAGGCCACCAAGCGCATGTCCACCGACTACGTGCCGGAGGACGACGAGTTCGTGGACGAGTACGACGAGGACGAGCTGCTCACCCCCGAAGAGGTGGAAGAGGAGATCGCCGACCTGTACGAGGAGTTCACCGAGCGCAAGGCCCTGCGTCAGGACGCATTCGACGCATTCATGAAGATCGAGGCCAAGCAGCTGGTTCCCGACGACGCCCTGTATCGTGAGATGCGCTCCAACTACCGCGACTACTTCCGCGGTGGCATGGGTGCCGAGGCCGTCCGTGACCTGCTGGACGCCATCGACCTGGAGGAGACTTCCGAGGAACTGCGCGAGGTCATCGCCACCGGCAAGGGCCAGAAGCGCGCCAAGGCCATCAAGCGCCTGAAGGTGGTCGACGCTTTCGTCAACTCCCCGAACAAGCCCTCCGACATGATCCTGGACGTCATTCCGGTCATCCCGCCCGACCTGCGCCCCATGGTGCAGCTGGACGGCGGCCGCTTCGCGACCTCTGACCTGAATGACCTGTACCGTCGCGTCATCAACCGCAACAACCGTCTGAAGCGCCTGCTGGACCTGGGTGCTCCGGAGATCATCGTCAACAACGAGAAGCGCATGCTGCAGGAGTCCGTGGACTCCCTGTTCGACAACGGCCGTCGCGGCCGCCCCGTCACCGGCGTGGGCAACCGTCCGCTGAAGTCCCTGTCCGACATGCTCAAGGGCAAGCAGGGCCGCTTCCGTCAGAACCTGCTGGGCAAGCGCGTCGACTACTCCGGCCGTTCCGTTATCGTCGTCGGCCCGACGCTGAAGCTGCATCAGTGCGGCCTGCCGTCCCAGATGGCGCTGGAGCTGTTCAAGCCCTTCGTAATGAAGCGCCTGGTGGAGCTGGAGTACGCCGGCAACATCAAGGCTGCCAAGCGCGCTGTCGACCGTGGCGCAAGCTACGTGTGGGACGTGCTGGAAGAGGTCATCACCGAGCACCCCGTGCTGCTGAACCGCGCACCAACCCTGCATCGTCTGGGCATCCAGGCCTTCGAGCCGGTGCTGGTCGAGGGCAAGGCCATCAAGCTGCATCCGCTGGTCTGCACCGCGTTCAACGCTGACTTCGACGGTGACCAGATGGCAGTTCACGTGCCGCTTGGCGAAGAGGCCCAGGCTGAGGCCCGCGTGCTCATGCTGTCCGCAAACAACATCAAGTCCCCGGCACACGGTCGTCCGCTGACCGTCCCCACCCAGGACATGATCATCGGTCTGTACTACCTGACCGCTGCTCGTGACAACTTCCCGGGCGAGGGCCGTGTGTTCATCGACATCGACGACGCCCTGAGCGCCTATGACGCTCGCGCCGACGTCGACCTGCAGGCAAAGATCTGGGTCCGCCTCCGCGTGGACTGCAAGGTCGCCACTGCCTACGGCGAGTTCGAGGAGCACAAGGCTGGCGATCGCATCCAGACCACCATCGGCCGCATCATCTTCAACAACATCCTGCCCATGGACTACGAGTTCCTGAACTATGAGATGAACAAGAAGGAGATCGGTCGCCTGGTCGAGGACGTCACCAACCGCTACCCGCTCTCTCAGGTTCCGCCCATCCTGGACGGCCTGAAGGAAAACGGCTTCCACTACGCAACCCGCGCTGGCCTGACCGTTTCCGTCTACGACGCCACCATCCCGCCGACCAAGGGCGAGATCCTGGCTGAGGCAGACGCCAAGGTCGCTGCCATCGACGAGGACTACGAGATGGGCCTTATGTCCAACGAAGAGCGCCACAAGCAGGTCGTTGACGTGTGGACCGCTGCCAATGACGCCGTCGGCGACGCCATGGCCGAGAACTTCGACAAGTTCAACCCCATCTACATGATGGCGTTCTCCGGTGCACGAGGTAACATCAAGCAGATTCGTCAGCTCGCTGGTATGCGCGGCCTTATGGCTAACCCGAAGGGCGAAACCATCGACCGTCCGATTAAGGCAAACTTCCGCGAGGGCCTGAGCGTTCTGGAATACTTCATTTCCACCCATGGCGCTCGTAAGGGTCTGGCTGACACCGCTCTGCGTACCGCAGACTCCGGTTACCTGACCCGTCGTCTGGTCGACGTTGCGCAGGACGTGATCATCCGCGAGCTGGACTGCGGCTGCCACGAGGGCGTGCCCTCCCCGCTGCTGAACAGCAAGGGCGACGTGGACGACAACCTGGTGGGCCGCTGCCTGCTGGAGGACGTCGTGGACGCAGACGGCAACGTGCTGGCTGCTGCTGGCGAGTACATCGATTCTGTGGCCCTGCTGAAGAAGATGCAGGCTGCCGGCATCGAGGAAGTCGTCATCCGCACCATCATGACCTGCCATGCTTCCCATGGCGTCTGCCAGAAGTGCTACGGTTGGGACCTGGCCACGGGCCGTCCGGTCAACATCGGCACTGCAGTCGGCATTATCGCCGCTCAGTCCATTGGCGAGCCGGGCACCCAGCTGACCATGCGTACGTTCCACTCCGGCGGCGTTGCAGGTGACGACATCACCGGCGGTCTGCCCCGTGTTCAGGAGCTGTTCGAGGCTCGTAAGCCCAAGGGCCAGGCTGTCCTGGCGGAGATCAGCGGTACCCTGCAGGTTTCCGGCGACAAGCAGAACAAGACCTACACCGTCCATGACCAGGAGGGCAACGTCCGCGAGTACGTCACCTCCGCTCGTACCCAGCTCATGCCGGGCCTGAAGGACGGCGACCAGGTCGTCATGGGCCAGCAGATCACCAAGGGTTCCATCAACCCGCATGACCTGCTCCGCCTGACCGACCCGAACACCACGCTGCGCTACATCGTTTCTCAGGTCCAGGACGTGTACGTGTCCCAGGGCGTAGACATCAACGACAAGCACATCGAGGTCATCGCTCGCCAGATGCTGCGTAAGATCGCCGTTCTGGATGCCGGTGACTCCGAGCTGCTGCCGGGTCGCCAGATGAACCGCTTCGAGTTCGAGAAGGTTGCCAACGACCTCATCGCCGAGGGCAAGGAGCCGCCGATCGGCCAGCCGCTGCTGCTGGGCATCACCAAGGCATCCCTGGCCACCGACTCTTGGGTTTCCGCCGCATCCTTCCAGGAGACCACCAAGGTCCTGACCGACGCTGCCATCGAGGGCAAGCGCGACGTCCTGGCCGGTCTGAAGGAGAACGTGGTCATGGGCAAGCACATCCCGGCTGGTACCGGTCTGCATCGTTACCAGAAGGTCGGCCTGACCTACAAGGGCCGCCCGGTGGACATGAAGGCAGACGAGGAGAACCTGTCCGAGTTTGCTCCGGATGCCCTGCGCCAGATCGAGGATCTGCTGCCCAAGCAGCAGGAGTGGATGGGCGAAGGCGAAGGCTTCACTGCCAACGGCACGGGCTACTTCAGCTCCACCCCGTACGGTAACGGCAAGAACCTGTCCGACGAGGAAGCTCGCCTGTACATCTACGATGACCTGGGCGTGTCCCAGCGCTGGGCCAACAAGTTCAGCGAGGCCGGCATCGAGACCGTGGCTGACCTGATCGGCCACACCGAGGACGACCTGCTCCGCATCGAGGGCATTGGCGCCAAGGCTCTGGAGGAGCTGAAGGCCGGTCTGTCCGAGCGTGGTCTGATGCGCGTCATCGAGGATGACCTGGCTGCCTCCAGCGACGACATGAGTCAGCTGCTGGACATGGTGTTCTCCCCGGATGACACCATCCTGATCGGTGGCGACGAGCCCCCGACGTTCAGCACCGACGACGAGGAGATGCTGGGCGAGGCCCTGCCGCCGCGCTCTTACCAGCGCAACGTGGAGGAGCTTGACGCTCTGCTGGGCTCCGTGGGCTCCTACGGCTTCGGCGTGACCGACGAGGCCACCGAGGCTGCAGCCAACGCTGAGGACGAAGAGTAATCACTCGGAACTCCTAAGCACCTAGCTTTACCCGAAGGGGCGCTCCGGCGCCCCTTCTTTGCGTTCTGGGCGGCGCCGTTTAGGTGGAGGACGGCGGTCGTAGTGCCTGATGGCGGGGGAGCGCGCTATACTGGGATGCAGCATATTCCCTCGACTACGGAGGTTTCTATGAGTCGTATGTTCGGCACCGACGGCGTCCGCGGCATTGCCAACAAGGACCTGACCTGCGACCTGGCGTTCAAGCTGGGCCAGGCTGCCGTTCGCTTCCTGGGCAAGACCATCCTGGTGGGCAAGGACACCCGCCTGTCCGGCGACATGCTGGAGTCCGCGGTCTTCGCCGGCATCACCAGCATGGGCGGCACCGCCCTTTCCGCCGGCATCATCCCCACCCCGGGCGTTGCCTTCCTGGTGGGCGAGCTCCATGCTGACGGCGGCATCGTCATCAGCGCCAGCCACAATCCGCCGGCATACAACGGCATCAAGTACTTCGACGGCCAGGGCTTCAAGCTGCCTGACGCGGTGGAGGACGAAATCGAAGCCTTCATCACCGCTGGCGGCGCTCAGCCCGATGAGCTGCCCAACGGCGACGAGGTGGGCGTGATCCTGCCCGTGGACGATGCCTGCGAGCTGTACCTGGCCCATGCGGTCGATGCCGTGCAGGAGCAGGGCATCGACTTCGACGGCATGAAGGTCGCCCTGGACGCCGGCCATGGCGCCAGCGCCCTGACCAGCCGCGAGGCCCTGGAGCGCCTGGGTGCCGAGGTCGTGGCCATCAACGAGGACTTCGACGGCACCGACATCAACGTCAAGTGCGGATCCACCAACCTGGAGCCCCTGAAGGCCCTGGTCAAGGCTACCGGCGCTGAGGTGGGCATTGCTCACGACGGCGACGCCGACCGCGTTATGATGGTCAGCGCCGACGGGGACGAAATCGACGGCGACATGATGGAGGCCGTCCTGGCCATTGACATGAAGCAGCGCGGCTGCCTGCCCGGCAACACCTCCGTGTCCACCGTCATGTGCAACCTGGGCTTCACCAAGGCTTTGCGTGAGGCCGGCATCGACGTGGTCCAGACCAAGGTCGGCGACCGCTACGTGCTGGAGTGCATGCGGGAGAACGGCTACGCCCTGGGTGGCGAGCAGTCCGGCCACATGATCCTGCTGGAACACAACTCCACTGGCGACGGCCTCATGACCGCCGTGCAGTTCCTGGCAGCAGCCCGCCGCATGGGCAAGACCGCAGGCCAGGCAGCAGCCGTCATGACCCGCTTCCCCCAGGAGCTCATCAACGTCCGCGTGTCCGACAAGGCCGCCGTCCTCACCAACGACGCCGTGGCCGACGCCGTGAAGGCCGCCGAGCAGGCCATGGGCGAAACCGGCCGCGTGCTCCTGCGCCCCAGCGGCACCGAGCCCCTGGTCCGCGTCATGGTGGAAGCCGCCACGCCGGAGGAGGCCTTGTCCCACGCCCAGGCAATCGCCGCGGTGGTGGAGCAGCAGCTGGGCCTGTAGCTCGCCGAGCTCCAACATATTCCGTCTTTCAGGGCGAAAGGGAACCGCATGTGCGCGGACCTTTCGCCCTTACTGTTTGTTTACTTTGCAGCATCACCCTAACCTTAGGGATGCGGCGCGCCCTGCTTTCCTGCAACATGGTTGGTGGAATGAAAGCGAAGGAATTCGCGGGAAAGGAGACATCATGACCATGTTCGCTCGAGCAGGTTCATCCATGGCCAGGGGAGTGGCGGTTGCCCTGCTTTCCCTGCTGGCGGCTGGCGCCTGCGTCACTGCCGCCACCACCTATGCCCATGCGTACAGCATGACGGTTTCGGGTGCCCAGGCGACCATCAGCGACGACGGATCCAGCAGCAATCCGTCTAATGTCACCCTGAACGGCTCGCTGACTTCGGGCGGCAGCTACACCACCATGTTCTGCGTCTACAACAGCACGGCGTATCCGGTGAAGGTCGATCTTGTCCTCAACGAGCCTAACAGCGCTAAGAGCAAGACCTTCTCGTGCGGCGGCAAGAGCGCGTCGGGCGGCGGCAACTCGCTGTACCTGTATGACGTGGCGGTTGCTGCGGGCGACTTCGAGCTTTGCCAGGTGACTATTCCCAGCGCTACCGTTGGCTCGTTCAGCTGCACCCTGACCGTCAAGAACGTGCGGGTCGAAAGCTCCGCTCCTGGCGATGTCCTGAATCCGGATGACGTGTACAAGGGCTATGCCGAGATGAACGCCGTCGAGTACGGTGACGACGACTCTTCCAGCCTGGGCTATGGCAAGGTGTGGCACAAGTTCAATCTGTACAACGGCAACAAGGCCAAGTACGCCTATGACGCCCTAACGGGCAGCCAGCTGACTCTGCTTAGGGATGGCACGTATCCCGCTGTGGAGCTGGGCTGGGGCAAGAGCTACCAGATCATCTTCTCCGGCGTGCCGCTGAGTGCTGATCAGGCCAAGTCCTTCAAGGACGACGACAAGGCTTCCAAGGTGACCACCCTGTCCAAGACCGCGCGTGTCAAGCAGATGGGCGGCATCGTGTTCTCCGGCAGCAGCTGGGGCAGCTCCCTGTACGACCGCATCTCCGGCACCGTGCACAACGGCTACGGCAAGACCTACTCCGTCTACTGCGGCAGCACCAAGCTGTCTCACAACACCCTGGGCGAGTTCACCGCCAAGGGCCTGAAGCCGGCCACTAAGTACACCTTCAAGATCAAGACCCACATTCAGGACGGCGGCATCGACTACGGCACCGTCACTACCGACACCGTCACCAAGACCACCCCGGGCTTCAAGACTCCGTCCGTGAAGGCTGCCAAGGTCAGCGCCAGTAAGGCCGTGGTGCGCGTGGTGATCCCGAAGACCCAGAACGCCAAGGGCCTGAGCTCCTTCAAGATCTACATGAACGGCAAGTGCGTGAAGACCGTTTCGTCTTCGTCCCTGTCCAGCAGCAAGAACGCGTACAGCTACGTGATCGCCAAGTCCGACGCGGGCAAGGCCACCTTCAAGGTCAAGTCCATCTGCTCCAAGAAGACCAGCGTGTACAAGACCAGCAAGGGCGCCAAGCCGACCGCGAACTATCGCTCTTACGGATACAAGAAGGTGCTGAGCAACTATCCCAGCTACGCCGTGGGCTACAGGATCACCAAGGTCTGGTACAAGGGCAGCACCCTGTACGTGAAGGGCTTCAGCTTCAACACCCATCCGTACTACGAGTACAAGATCACCCGCTCCTTCAAGGTCCGCGTGGATGGCAAGCTGGTGGGCTACAAGAGCGTCCCCACGGGCCGTCTGTACGCCAACCGCTTCAAGGACTTCACCTTTGCCTGCAAGGGCAGCAAGCTGGCCGACCTGAGGCACGGCGTGGTGAGCGTCACCTCCACCAAGACCAAGGAGATTCAGCTGAACTAGCTGACTGACTTGCTTAAGCGGGCGAAAGCGAGCCTGGCTCGCAGAGCTCCCCGGGCCTAGCAGCTGCGGTGCGGCGGTTGCCAGGCATTTTCAGAGGGCCGCGTCGGGACTTCCGGCGCGGCCCTTCTGCGTGCTGGGAGTTGCGTTTGGTCGTTCGCATGATGGCTGCCTGCGGAGTGCGAATGGTTTGGGGTCGTTCGCATGGTGCGCACCTGTGCTATGCGAACGATTTTCCGTTCGCATAACGAGGGCATGTAAAGTGGGAACGAAAATCGGCCCCGAAATTCGTTCTCACATTGGTGCCGACCAAGAGTGAGAACGATGCGCGGGCAGAAATCCGTTCGCACAGTGGGGGGTTGGGGCCGAATCGGGGTAGATACCCCCATTGTGCGAACGACTAGGGCGTTCGCACATGGAGCGACCTCGGAGTGCGAATGGATTTCGGGGCCTGATTCCGTGCGCATATCCAGCGTGGGCGTTGTGCGAACGACTCGACGGACCGCGGTCGGGTGGGCCGAGGCCGAAGCGGCAGCCTGGCAGGCTGCTACGGGGGCGAACGACCTGGCAGGCTGTGCGGGCGGCGGGGGAGGGGACGAAAGGCCCGGACATAGGAAAGGGCCTGCAGCCGATGGCTGCAGGCCCTGTTTCGCCCTAAGGGTTATGGGCTGATGCGTGAGCTAACGTGCTCGGAGCGACTAGGAGACGCCCTTTTCGGCCTTGCCGGTGGCAGGAGCCTCGACGCCGGAGCCGATCCAGCCAGCGTACAGGTCGAAGTCCTCGGTGACCTTGGTCTTCTCGAAGTCGTACTCGATGGTGCACAGCTCGTCCTCGTACCAGCCGTCGAACTCGTAGCCGTCAGCCTTGGGCTCCTTGGGAGCCTTCATGGTGTCGCCATGAGCAACCTCGACCTGGAAGGCCTTGTTGCCCTTGCCCGGGTGGAAGGTGACCACGTTGGGCTGCTCGGTCCAGCGAGCGTACAGGTCGACCTCGCCGATGGAGGTGCGGCTGATCTCGGTGACCAGGTCGCCCCACTTGCCGTCCTTGGAGCCGTCCTTGGTGTACCAGCCGGCGAAGTCATAGCCGTCGCGGGTCATGTGCTTCAGCTCGGGCAGCTGGACGCTGGTGCCGTAGCGGTATGCGGTGACCTCATGGTCCTTGGCGATCTTGCCGCCGTTGGTGTGCAGCTCAACGCCGTAGGTCTTGGCCTTCAGGGTCACGGTCAGCTTTCCTGCCTGGTGAGCCTTCTTGCCTTCCTGCCTCAGGTACACGGCAGTGCGGCCGCCGCAGTCGGGCATGCCGTCCTTGACGGTGACGGTGGCCTCGATGGGAGCGTCCTTGCCAGCCAGGAACTTCTGGCCGGTGCTCAGCTTGTAGCCGTGCATGTCGACGCTGAAGTAGTAGGTCTGGGGGTCGGTCTGGTATGCCGGCGGATAGCTATGGGTGCTCTCGGCGTCCCACTTCCACAGCAGGGCCTTGCCGATGTTGCCCTCAACGGTGGGCTTCACGGTCAGGTAGGCGATCTTGTGCTGGTTGATGGGGTTGTAGGGCATGCCGTCCTTCCAGGCGTTCCAGCACATCACGCGCATGCCGGAGTCCTGGACCAGCTTGGCGGTGTACTGGTCGGCGGCCTTGACCGTGAACTTCATGGTCCAGGTCTCGGGGTTGAACTTCATGTTGAACTCTGCGGAGCAGTCTGCGTCAATGTGGACGCCCTCGGCGGGGTCGACCTCGAAGCCGGCCTCGGCGTTCTCGGCGGTCACCATGAACTCGGTGTACTTGTCCTCGACCTTCTTGAAGGTGTTCTTGCCCTTGCGCAGGGTGAAGGTGGTGACGTTCTTGGCCTTGTCGTACTTCATTTCGGCCAGCTTGCCCTTGGCGTTGTAGGTAGCCTGGCCCACCGGCTCCCACTCCTCGTCGGAACCGACGCCCCACAGCATCAGGTTGACGGTCTGGGAAGCCTTGGTGACAGTGGAGTCGCCGTGGCTGATGGTGATCTTGCTGACCTTCAGGTCCACCAGCTGATGCCAGATGGCCTTGTACTCACGGTCGCCCGTAGAGCCCTGGGCAATGGTGACTTCCTTGGTCGGCTCGGGCACGTCAGTGCCCTGCCAGCCAGCGAACACGTAGCCAGCGCGAACCGGCTCGGTCAGGGTGACGGTGTCCGAGATGGTGTAGGACTCGGGGTTGGCCGTTGCGCCGGGCTCGCCGCCGTTCAGATCGTAGGTGATCTTGTACGGGTGGGTGAACCACAGGAACGCAGCTACCAACACGATGACGACAGCGGCAGCAATGCCAATGCCGACCTTCTTCTTGGTATCCATGTGCATTTCCCTCCTATGTGGTGATTGCAGAGTATTCCTACGGTATTTCTGCATTAACAGGATTATATATACAGTTAGGTAACGAATGCGGCGGCGCACGGCCAATTAATCAGGCATTTTGTTACCAGATTCGCACCAGCCCCCGTTTTCCAGGGCGAAAGGAAAGCCCGTCGGCTCTTTCGTCCTAAAGATGTTGAGCGTGGCGCTTGCCCGGGGTGCGGAGCGCGTATAATTGGCTATCTATGGGACTTTGGGGAGGCGACCCTGCGGTCGCGACCCGGGAGGTCCCATGAATAGTGGTTCTACCAGCCGCGCGGGGCGGCTGACCTTTGGATGGAAAGGCAACACACCATGACCCAGAACGAAAGCATCACCTACGCTCAGGCCGGCGTGGACATTGAGGAGGGCGCACGCGCCGTCAATGCCATCAAGGAAACGGTGCACAGCACCTATCGTCCTGAGGTCATTGGCGACATCGGCGGCTTCGGCGGCCTGTTCAGCATTGCCGCTGCCAAGGACATGGAGGATCCGCTGCTGGTTTCCGGCACCGACGGCGTGGGCACCAAGCTGAAGGTCGCCCAGCTCATTGACAAGCATGACACCGTGGGCATTGACCTGGTGGCCATGTGCGTCAACGATGTGCTGGCAACGGGCGCCGAGCCCCTGTTCTTCCTGGACTACGTTGCCGTGGGCAAGCTGAAGTCCGAGGCCATGGCCAAGATCGTGGGCGGCATTGGCGAAGGCTGCCGTCAGGCCGGCTGCGCCCTGATCGGCGGCGAGATGGCCGAGCATCCCGGCGTCATGGACCCGGACGACTACGATCTGTCCGGCTTCTGCGTTGCCGTGGTCGATCGCCCGAAGATGCTGGACCCCGAAAGCGTCCAGGAAGGCGACGTGCTCATTGGCCTGGCATCCAGCGGCCTGCACTCCAACGGCTTCAGCCTGGCCCGCAAGGTCACCATCGAGGCCATGGGCAAGGATGAGGTCACCGCACCTTGCGACGAGCTGGGCGGCCAGTCCGTGGCCGAGGCCCTGCTGACCCCGACCCGCATCTACGTGAAGCCGGTGCTGCAGGTGCTCAAGCAGGTCCCGGGTGCCGTGCGTGCCCTGGCCCACATCACCGGCGGCGGCATTACCGAGAACCTGAACCGCGCTCTGCCCAAGACCGTCAACGCCGAGGTCGACCTGGGCACCTGGCCGGTGACCCCCATCATCAAGTACGTCTGCAACGCCGCTCACCTGAGCGACGAGGAGGCCCTGAAGACCTTCAACATGGGCGTGGGCTGCGTGCTGATCGTGGATCCGTCCCAGGTGGAGGCCGTTGAGGCCGCTTGCGCCGAGGCTGGCGAGACCACGTACCGCATCGGCCGCATCGTGTCCGGCCAGGGCGACGTCCAGTACGCCAACGAGGGCAGCCTGTACGCCTTCTAATCCGAAGACCTTTTTCGCCCGCCCCGCCGAGCCCAGCCGCCGGCGGGGCGGATTTGCACTTACCCAGGAAGGGGAGCCCATGGAAGCTCTGAAGATCGCCGTTCTGGTCAGCGGAAGCGGCACCAACCTGCAGGCCATCATCGACGCGGTGGCTAACGACGGCCTGCCCGTGGAAATCGTCCGCGTGGTTTCCTCCCGTCCGGACGCCTACGGCATCGAGCGCGCCCAGGCGGCCGGTATTCCCGTGACCGTGCTGAACCGCAGCATCTACGAAGACCGCGAGGCCGCGGACCAGATGATCGTGGACGCCTGCAAGGCCGACGGCGCCGAGTACCTGGTCATGGCCGGCTACATGCGCATGCTGACCCCGGTGGTGCTGAACGCGTTCCCGGACCACGTGCTGAACCTGCATCCCGCGCTGCTGCCCAGCTTCAAGGGCGCCCATGCCATCGACGACGCCTTCAACGCCGGCGTCAAGGTCACCGGCGTCACCGTGCACCTGGCCAACGAGGAGTACGACAAGGGACCCATCGTGGCCCAGCGCGCCGTGGTGGTGGAGGAGTCCGACACCGTGGACGACCTGGAGGCCCGCATCCACGCCGTGGAGCACCAGCTCTACCCCGAGGTGCTGCGCATCATTGCGGAGGGCCGCATGGAAGTGACCCCGGACCGCAAGATCCGCATTCGCTAGCGCCCGCGCTTGGCGGCTGCGCTTCTGCCCGCCACCCGGTACGCGGCGGCTGCGCCCTTGCTTGCCGACCCGTACGTGGCGGCTGCGCCTCTGCCTGCCGACCTGTGCTCGGCAGACCTGCCTGCCTGCGCGCATCATCCAGCCATCTGGCAACGGCCCCGGTGCTCCCGGGGTCGTTATATTTGGGGCGAAAGGGAAGCGCGCGGGTGTTTCGCCCCCTTGTTTGCGCTATGCTGATTGCCGAATAATTCTACGTCGCGAAGGAGACCTCACATGAACAAGCAGGACCTGATCGCCATCATCGAAGACCTGGAGGACGGCTACGTCCCCACGCTGACCCCGGAGCTGTTCCCGGCGTTTTCCCCGGAGGCGCTGGCTGGCAACGGCTACGTGCAGCCGGAGTATCTGGAGGTCATTGCCCAGAGCCTGACCAAGGCCGACATCCCCACGTTCCAGCGGGCCATCCGCGCCATGGACGAGGGCGACCTGGCATGGCTGGGTTTCAAGGTGGTCTACGACCCGGAGGCCGCTGTGGCCAACGTGGACAACGAGGTCACCAAGAAGTACGGTGAGCAGGGTTCCGCCGACGGCGAGCCGCTGGTGTTCTTCTGCAACGACGCCAAGGAAATCGTGGCGTCCCGTGAGTGGAGCCCCCGCGACGCCTTCCAGATGAAGGACGTGACCCGCGGCCCGTCCATGCACAACGAGCAGTTCGACGGCCTGACCTGGCTTTCCGCGTCTCTGTTCCAGCCGGTCCGCGTGTGGCTGCTGGGTGCATCCGACTCCGCCAGCGAGGTGTCCGCCCTGGCCAAGCACGTGGGCTTCGACGTGGTCGTGCTGGACTACGACCCGGCCTACCTGAACGAGGACCGTTTCCCCGGCGTCGAGCGCTACCTGCTCCGCGGCGGCAACTTCGACGACCTGGCCGACTTCACCCCGTCCCCGGACGACTACGTGTGCGTGCTGACCCGCGGTCACATGTTCGACCCCCAGGGCTGCATCTGGGCCAAGAAGCACGGCGTGCACTACGTGGGCATGATGGGCTGCAAGGGCAAGAACAACACCGTGTACGACCTGGTGCGCGCCGCCGGCCTGACGGACGAGGACTGGGATACCATCAAGCGCCCCATCGGCCTGAAGTTCGGTGCCAAGACCCCGGCTGAGCTGGCCATTGCCATCGTGGCTGAGCTGGTGGACGTCCGCTACAAGCAGCGCTACAGCGAGGCCGCCCGCGCCAAGCACGAGGACAGCCTGGGCCGCTAGATACGACCCGGTCGCGATCTAGCTGCGGGCTGGCCGCGATCTGGCCTGGTCAGGCGCTATGCTCCGACCGAGCGCCCGACCCGACCGCATCATAGCTCTTCAGGGGGCGAAACGGCAGGCGTGGTGATTGCCGCGCGGCTGTTTCGCCCCCTTTGCTTCGCCCTCCCTTTGTTTCGTCCCCTTGCTGCTTATGCGCCGCGCCGCTCACGCCCTTCTGGGCGCGGAGGTTCGGCGGGGCTGGTATGCTAGACGCGTATATGTTTCCGTTTTTGGGAGTCATTTGAAGTTCAACATGCGAAATCTGCTCGTGGGCTTGGTCATTGCCATTGTGGTGGCGGTGTTCCTGCTCAGGGGCGACCAGCTGATCGAGCTGGCTGAAACCGTGCAGCATGCCTCTATGATTCCGCTGCTTGCCGCCGTGTGCACGCAGCTGGGCAAGTACTTTTCCCAGAGCTATGCGTACACGTACTGCTTCAAGGCGGTGGGGGAGCATATGCCTCCGCGCGCTACGCTGCCGCTGGTGTTCGGCACCTTCTTCATGAACACCATTGCGCCATCGCTGAACCTTGCCGGTACCACGCTGGTGGTGGACGATGCCCGTCGAAGGGGCATCGAGCCGGGCAAGGCCACGTCTGCTGCGCTGCTCATGCAACTGACCATTGACTCTGCGTTCATGTGCATCATGATCATCGCGTTTGCGGTGCTGGCCGTAACCGTGGGCCTGGACCCGGGTTGGTTCGCCTTGGGCCTGATCGTGCTGTTCGTGGTGTCGTGCATGGCGGGCCTGCTGGTGCTGGGCCGCATGCGTCCGCAGGCGCTGGTGCGCGTGCTCACGCCTATTGAGTCGCTGATCAACCGGCTGTTCGTGAAGTTGAAGAAGAAGCCCATGAATCCGTGGGTCGAGCATACCGTTGCGTCCTTCTCCGACGCGGCGGGTATGATCGTGGCCAATCCCAAGGAAACTGCCCGCGCGTTCGGGCAGTCCATCATTGCCAGCTGCTGCGAGCTCGCCTGCTTCTGCCTGGTGGGTATTGGCTTTGGCGTGACGTCGGCGCAGCCCCTGGTCTGCGGATACGTGGTTGCCACGCTGTTCGCCATGGTGTCCATCACGCCGCAGGGCGTGGGCGTGGTCGAGGCGGCCGTGACGGTGGCGTTCACCGCCTTCGGCTCCACGGCCGCTGCGGGCGTTGCCATTGGCCTGGTGTACCGGTCCATCGTGTTCTGGATGCCGTTCCTGATCGGCGCGGTGCTGATCCAGCGGACCAAGACCTTCAAGGGCGAGAAGCTCACCCGTGTGGAAGTTGCGGCTGAGGCTGGCGCCGCCGCGGGTCTTTCGGCTGGCGGGGGCGTCGCTGCTGACGCCGTTGTTGCCGGCGCTGTTGCTGCCGGCGCATCCACAGCCGCTGGCGAGGTTGCGTTGGCGCCTGCTGAGGCGGGCTCGGGGGAGCGAGGCTAAGCTTTTCCAAAGTTTTTTGAATTAGGGCTTGCCAAACTTATGGAAGCCTTGTAATATAACCACTGCTGCAAAACAGCTCGGGTTGTGGCTCAGTTTGGTAGAGCGCTGCGTTCGGGACGCAGAGGTCGCAGGTTCAAA
>JAUNCQ010000080.1 GCA_030526515.1 Coriobacteriia bacterium | reverse complement strand
CCTTTCGTCCTGCGGATGTGGGGCTAGACGAGCTTGGCGAACTTGCGCTTGCCCACCTGGATCACAGCGCCCTCCAGCATGGTCGGGTCGACGTTGTACTCCTTGGCGGGAACAGCCTTGCCGTTGACCTTCACGCCGCCGCCGTCGATCAGGCGACGAGCCTCGCCGGCGCTCTGAGCCAGGCCAGCATCAGCCAGCAGCTTGGCCAGGTAGACCTTGCCCTGGTCATTGGGGGTCAGGTCTGCGGCGAACTCGGGGATGTCGTCAGGCGCCTCATGGTTCTTGAACACCTGGTCGAAGTGCTCCTCGGCAGCCTGGGCGTCTTCCTCCGTGTAGTAGGCGGCCACGATGTTACGAGCCAGGGCGCGCTTCACCTTATTAGGATGCAGCTCGTCGTTGGCCAGGCCGGCCTCGATCTTGTCGATCTCGTCCACGGATGCGGTGGAGGCCAGGCGATAGTACTTGACCATCATGTTGTCCGGGATGGACATGACCTTGCCGAACATGTCGGCCGGAGCGTCGGTCAGGCCAATGTAGTTGCCGTAGCTCTTGGACATCTTGGCAACGCCGTCGGTGCCCTCCAGCAGCGGCAGGGTCAGGCAGACCTGAGGCTCCATGCCCATCTTCTCCATGAGCTCGCGGCCAGCCAGCAGGTTGAACAGCTGGTCAGTACCGCCCAGCTCCACGTCGGCCTTGATCATGACGGAGTCGTAGGCCTGCATGACCGGATACATGAACTCGTGCAGGCTGATGGGCAGGTTGCCGGTGTAGCGATTATGGAAGTCATCGCGCTCCAGGATGCGGGCCACGGTGAAGTTGGCCAGGATCTTCAGCAGCTCCTCCATGCCCAGGGAAAGGATCCACTCGGAGTTGTAGCGCAGGGTGGTCTTCTCCGGGTCCAGGACCTTGAACGCCTGGTCCACGTAGGTCTGGGCGTTTTCGGCGATCTTTTCACGGGAAAGCTGCGGGCGCGTGGAGTTACGACCAGAGGGGTCGCCGATGAGCGCAGTGCCGTCGCCGATGATCAGCGTGACCTGATGACCCAGGTCCTGGAACTGACGCAGCTTGCGCAGCGGCACGGCATGGCCCAGGTGAATGTCCGGAGCCGTGGGGTCAACGCCCAGCTTGATGTTCAGCGGCGTGCCCTTCTTCAGCTTTTCCAGCAGCAGGGACTCGGGAACGATCTGAGCCGCACCCGACTTGATGATGTGAAGTTGTTCTTCAGGCGAGAGCATGCTCTTACCCCTTTCTTATTGTTAGACGGCTAGTGATTATACCCTTACTAGGAAACGCCGCGATACAGGTGGCCGCTAGTTGCGCTGGACTCCTTGGAAACGGTGTTGCCGTCCCTCATGGCCAGCTCACGGGCGCGCACGACGCGGCCCACGGCCTGAGCGGTTTCCTCGACGTTCATCAGCGTGGCATCGATCATGAGCGCAGCAGCGCCGGCCTTGATCAGCTCCGGCACCAGATGGGCCACGTCGTACTTCACGCCGTTGTACAGATGGCTGCGGCCCATGGCGTCGGTGACCACCGGGAAGTCATAGCCCTTGCGGTCGTGCAGATGGTGCGGGGTCTTCCTGCGGGCGCACTTGGCGCAGTCCTGGTTGCAGGGGCCCTGGCTCATGAGCAGGCAGTGCTCGGTGACCATGAGCTCCTGGTAGCCCACCACCATGCAGCCCACCGGTACGGGGGAATCCTGTCCCACCAGCTCCTCGAACTGCTTCAGGGTAAGTTCGGGCGAAAGCCACACGCGCTCAACGCCCCAGTCAGCCATCAGGCGCAGGGACTCGGCGTTGGTGACGGGCACATGGGCGCCCACCTCGCACACCGCGCCCAGGGACTTGGCGCGAGCCAGGGAGGCCATGCTGTCCACCAGCACGTGGTCGCCTTCCTTCACGAACTGCCACGGGTCCAGTGCCACGGAGGCCTCACGGGCTTCGCCCACCGGATCATGGTCCACCGTAGGCAGCGCGATGATGCTCTGGCTCGGATAGCCCGCCTGCTCGGCGGTCTTGGACAGCTGGCCGGCGATCATGGCCTCGCCGCGCTTGTAGGTCAGAGCCGGCACCACGATAACGTCCGCATGGGAGCGCTTGGCAGCGCGGGCGCAAGCGGGGTTGGTGGCAATGACCACGACCTGGCACTTGCCGCCACGCTTCGCAGGCAGGGCCTCGCGGCGCTCGGTGCGGGGCAGGCGTCGGGCGTTGTAGTCCGCCAGCAGGTTTTCGCCCAGATCCTCCAAGGCTGCGGCGCGGGCCTTGTGCAGGGCGGAAAAGCCCATGCCCAGGCCATCGTCCAACTCAACCTGCAGGTCAACCAGGTAGTACGGGGTCTGACCCAGGCGATCCACATGGGAGCGGACGTCTTCCTCGGTCAGGGCCTTGGTACGGGCCGGCTCAACGTAAGCACCCTCGAAGGCACCCACGGCATAGGGGCGCTTGGGGTCGGCCAGGCGGAACTCGATGTACAGGGGCATGCCCGTGCGAATGCGCACGTAGCCCTCGACCGGAATGCGGGGCTCGAAGGGCTCGTCCTCGAAGGAGGCGGCGGCGCTGCGCACGCGGAAGATGCGGTCGCCCTGGCGGATGGCGCGGGCAGACGCGTCCTTTTCGTCATAGCGCAGACGATACAGGCTCTTCTGGATCAGGGCGCCCTTGA
This sequence comes from Coriobacteriia bacterium, assembly GCA_030526515.1. Classification (GTDB taxonomy): domain Bacteria; phylum Actinomycetota; class Coriobacteriia; order Coriobacteriales; family Eggerthellaceae; genus SUG1186. The sequence continues at coordinate 3,066 of JAUNCQ010000080.1, read as the reverse complement.
CCACGGTCAGGATGGCGCGGCCCTTCTTGGTCCAGACCTCCAGGATGTCGCCGATGGCCAGGTCGACGGAGCTGCGGAAGCTCACCTTGCCCTTGCCGGCCTCCTCCACACGGCCGATGGAGATGCCGCGGTTGTTGGGACGCTGGTAGGACATGATGTCGTTGCCGCGGTCGCCGGTGAGGTAGGCCGCGGTGAAGCCGCGGGAGAAGGCCTCTGCCAGAACGCGCTTCTCCTCCTCGGTGGCGCGAGCGTAGGGGTCCTCCATGGCGCGGTCCAGGACGCTGCGGTACACCGACGTGACGGCGTACACGTAGTCCGGGGACTTCATGCGGCCCTCGATCTTGAAGGACTGCACGCCGGCCTGCAGCATGCGGGGCAGCAGGTCGATGGTGCACAGGTCCTTGGGCGAAAGCAGGTACTCGCCCGGGGCCTTCAGGCCCTTGCGAGAAGACGCGCTCTGGAGCTCATAGGGCAGGCGGCAGGCCTGGGCACAGGTGCCGCGGTTGGCGGAACGGCCGCCGATCATGGAGGACATGAGGCACTGGCCGGAGTAGCACACGCACAGGGCGCCATGAGCAAAGACCTCCACGCTCATGTCAAACTCGCGGGCCACCTGGCACAGATGCTGCACCTCCTCCAGGGAAAGCTCGCGGGCCAGCGTCACGCGGGACGCGCCCAGCGCCGCAGCGGCCTCAACGCCGGCAGCGCTGTGGACGTTCATCTGGGTAGAAGCATGGATGGGTGCCTGCGGCAGGGTCCTATGAAGTTCCGCCGCAATGCCCGGGTCCTGGATGATGAATGCATCTGCGCCACGACGCCATGCCTGGCGAGCGTACTCCAGGGCCTTGCCCACCTCGTCAGGCAGAATGATGGTGTTGAAGGCCAGGTAGACGTGCACGCCACGCAGATGAGCGTAGTCGCAGGCCTCCTTGAAGGTGTCCATGGTGAAGTTGTCGGCACCGCGGCGGGCATTGAACTGGTCCAGTCCCAGATACACGGCGTCCGCACCGGCGGCAACCGCCGCGTGCAGGGCGGCAACGGTACCCGCAGGGGCAAGGAGCTCAACGTTTTCTGTCATCCGTTTCCTCTTCTCTATTAATAAAGTACGGACGAAACACAGGAGGGGGGTGTCCGTACCGGCTATCTGGCCATTCGGCTTCAACCATAACGCAGGTAAACATGATAAACGGGCGTCTTATGGAGGAGGCCGTGGTAAAGCGGAAATATAGTAATATACATGAATTATGAAGATACGCAGAAAACAGCGCGAAACTCGCGCACACGCAGTTAAGTGGGGCTTGACCGTAGCCCTGGCATCCGTATGCCTCATCGGCGTTGCAGGCGTGGTGGGAACCATGTCCGTGGTCACCGAGTGGGCGCAAGACCTTCCGACCATCGACGCCAACGCGTTCAAGTACAGCGAAAAGACCCGCGTGTACGCAGACGACCGCAAGACGCTGCTGGCCGAGTTCTACCTGCGGGACCAGGAGCCCGTGACCCAGGACCAGGTCTGCAACTACGTGCTCAAGGGCACGGTCGCCACGGAGGACGAGCGCTTCTACGAGCATGACGGCGTCGACATGGCCGGTATTGCCCGCGCATTGGTGAACAACGTCCTAGGCGGTGACCTGGAGGGCGCCTCCACCATCACCCAGCAGCTGGTGCGCAACACCATCCTGTCCAACGAAGCCAACGACATCTCGCTGAAGCGTAAGATCCGCGAAGCCAGCCTGGCCATGGAGATGGAGAAGCAGTACACCAAGGACGAGATCCTGATGATGTACCTGAACACCATCAACTACGGCGATGGCTGCTACGGCATCGAGGCTGCGGCGCGCCACTACTTCCAGAAGTCGGCGTCCGACCTGTCCCTCACCCAGGCAGCCACGCTCATCGGCATCCCCCAGTCCCCCACCTACAACAACCCGGTCACCAATCCGGATCGCTGCCTTGAGCGCCGCAACCTGGTGCTTGACCGCATGCTGTCCAACGGAATCATCTCCAAGGAAAAGCATGACAGGGCGAAAGAGAAGAAGCTCAACCTGAACCTTGCCAAGAAGAAGTCCGACGACGGCATCCGCGCCTACCCGTACTTCACCAGCTACGTGCGTGAGCAGCTGCTCGAGCAGCTTTCCTACGAAGACGTGTTCAGCGGCGGCCTTGAGGTCTACACCACCCTGGACATCAAGATGCAGCAGTACGCCGACGATGCTGCCGAGCAGGTCTACGCGGACATGCGTTCCTCTGGCGACGGCGACGTTGAGCTGGCCATGACCTGCGTCGACCCCACCACCGGCTACATCAAGTGCATGATCGGCGGTAAGAACTACAAGAAGAGCCAGTTCAACCTGGCAACCAACAGCACCGGTCGTCAGGCAGGCTCCTCCTTCAAGACCTTCACCCTGGCAGCCGCCATCGAACAGGGCATCAACCCCAAGTCCCGCGTGGACTGCTCCTCCAGCGACACCATCAACGGCTGGCACGTGGAAAACTACGGCGGCAGCGACTATGGCGTCCGCTCCATCGAGCAGGCAACGTGGGTTTCGTCCAACACGGGCTATGCCCACCTGATCACGGACGAAGACGGCGTATCTCCTCAGAGCCTGCTGGAAATGGCCAATCGCCTGGGCGTGAGCGGCACGTCCGGATTCGGCGCCTACCCCGCCCTGACCCTGGGCGTTGCGCAGGTCAACACCACCATGATGGCCGGAGCCTACGCCACCTTCGCAGCTGACGGCATGCATTACAACACCAGCTGCATCACGGAAATCAAGGACTCCGAAGGCAACGTGGTCCTGGACAACACCGACCCCGAGGGCACCCAGGCCCTGACGCCCGAGGTATCCTACGCGGTCACCAAGGTCCTGGAAGGCGTCGTGAAGCACGGTACCGCAAAGGGCGCGGCCCTTTCCTCCGGCCAGGCTTCCGCTGGCAAGACCGGCACCTCTGAAAACTGGCGCGACCTGTGGTACTGCGGCTACACCCCGCAGCTGTCCACCGCCGTCTGGACCGGCGCCGACCCGGAGCGCAGCATGTGGTCCGCCTCCTGGTGCCGCGACATGTGGC
>JAUNCQ010000079.1 GCA_030526515.1 Coriobacteriia bacterium | reverse complement strand
AGTGGCGACTGCGGGTTGAACGGGGATTCTGCTGACGGAACGAGAAGAATCGGTAGCTGCTTCGCGTTCTTCGTACGAAAACATCAAAACTGGTAGGGTCGGGCGTTACTTTCGCCCGACCTTCATGACAAAACGAAAAGAATTCGTGTAAATAACCTAAGAATTGCCCGCGGAGGCCGCATGGCGCACCAGTTGGGACCCGCTGACCCTACCGACATCTACTTATCTGCCGGCCGAAGGCGAGGCGGCTACCGATTCTTGCTGAGATGGCATCGAGCAAGCTGGCCATGCTACCGATATTCACTGTAGCGACATGGGTTCCGTCGGCGCGTACGCCCGGGGCCTGCAAGCTCCGGCCACCCTCAACGGCTCGGCAACAGCGGCGCCCTTTGCGCAAGTCCTCGCCGCTCTTTGAGGCACACTGGACGGCAGCAACACGCACATCGTCGTACGCATGCAAGAGAGGAGCAGCACGTGATCAAGGTCTTCCAAACAGGCGACAACCACTTCGGCCTGAAGTTCAATCGCTATCCGGACATCAAGGATCAGCTGGTGCAGGCGCGCCTGACGTCCCTGCAGAACGCCGTCCGCCTGGCTGAGTCCCAGGCCTGCGACCTGTTCGTGGTCACCGGTGACCTGTTCGACACCGTGACCGTGGCCAAGAAGCTGGTCAAGCAGGTGGTGGAGGTGCTGGCCCAGTTCAGCGGCACAGTGCTGATCCTGCCCGGCAACCACGACTACTACGCCGAGGGCGCTTCCGTCTGGGAGCACTACGCTAGCGTCCAGCCGGAGGTCGGCGGTGACCTGGTCCTGCTGAACCGCTTCGAGCCCTACGAGTTCGATTTCAACGGCCAACACCTGACGGTCTACCCGGCCTACTGCCAGTCCAAGCATTCCGAGGAAAACAACCTGGGCTGGATCAAGGAGCAGCCTTTGGGCGAAATCCCCGGTTGGAAGATCGGTGTGGCCCACGGCGCCATCCAGGGCGTGACGCCGGACCTGAACCAGGAGTACTTCCTCATGTCCCCCCAGGAGCTGGAGGCCCTGGACGTGGATGCCTGGCTCATCGGCCACACCCACATTCCGTACCCCGCCCTGACCGACGCTGATCAGAGCGCCTTAGAGACGGGCCGCGTCTACAACGCCGGCACCCATGAGCAGACCGACCTGGCCAACAACACCAGCGGCCTGGGCTTCGTCATCACGCTGGACGATGCCGCCGGCGCCAAGCGCGTGTCCGCCCGCGCCGTGAGGACCGGCCAGCTGGCCTTTGCCGACCTGCCCGTCGACGTGCGCCCGGATGCCGATGATGCCCTGGAACAGGCCATCCGTGCTGCCGTGTCGGACCTTGACCCGCGCAGCACCATCGTGCGCCTGTCCGTCAGCGGCTCCTGCAGGCAGGTTGAATACGAAGGGCGAAAGCGCCTCTACGAGGACCTGCTGGGCGGCTTCCTGAGCCACGAGGTCCGCGACACCGACCTGTCTGAGCAGGTGACCATGGAAAAGATCAGCGACGAGTTCCCCTCCGTGAGCTTGGCCTACCAGCTGCTGCAGGAGCTGCAGGACGATCCGAAGGAACTGCAGATGGCATATGAGCTGCTGGTCCAGAGCAAGGCCGAATAGCGAAGGGGGAGTGCATCATGAAAATCAACAAGATTAGCTGCGAAAGCTTCGCCGGCCTGTCCGACAAGGAAATCCGCCTGGAAGACGGCCTGAACATCATCGAAGGCCCCAACGAGTCCGGCAAGACCACCATGGTCGACCTGGCCTACAGCGCCCTGTTCCAGGACGCGAAGGTGGGCGCCAGGGCTGCGTCCGACAAGGAGTTCCGCAACCTGTACTATCCGCGCATGGCAAGCGGCTTCCAGGGCGAGCCCGATGGTGCCGTGTCCTTCGACGGCGCTGCGGGCACCTTCGTCCTGCGCAAGGAGTGGGGCGCTGACGGCTCCGTATCCCTGAAGACCCCGGACGGCATTCGCGTCAAGGACGCCGACGCCATCAAGCAGATACTGCAGGAGGAGCTGGGCTACGGCCAGGCTACCTACAAGGAGCTTGTGTTCTCGTCCCAGCGCCGTCCCATCACGGCGGTTGCGGAAATCCTGAATGGCGCCGCCAAAGACGGCTCCCTGGCAGACCTGACTGACCAGGTCATGCAGTCGGTCATGGAGACCGGCGGCATGAGCCTAGACGCCTTTGAAAAGGGGCTGGACGAAAAAATCGCTGCTCTTGGCGGCAATTGGGACTTCGATGCCGACCTGCCCAACGGCGGTCGCAAGCGCGGCATCAACAACCCGTGGAAGAGGAGCGTGGGCGCTATCCTTCAGGCATACTACGATGCCGAGCAGGTTCGCTCGGAGCTTGATGAGGTTGCCCAGCGGGAGGCGAATTGCCAGAACGCGCAGGACGCCCGCGCTCATGCCGAGCGCGGTTTCGCCCAGGCACAGCAGGCACGCCAGGAGTTCGAGCTGGCCCGCGGTTTGGAAAAGGAGCGCCGCAACGCCCAGGCTGCCGTGGATAATGCCAGGACTGCCTGCAGCCTCGCAGCGCGTGCGCAGGCTGAAGCTCAGAGCGTCGCTGACCAGTGCGAAAAGGCCCAGGTCCAGTGGCCGCAGCTGCAGAAGCTGCATGACGCCGTGGATGTGCTGCTGAATCAGCAGGTCCAGGCCCAGCGCGCCGAGCAGGTGGCAAAGGCTCTGGCTGACGCCCAACAGGCCAAGGCCGCGTTCGACCAGGCCAACGCCGCGGTTCCCGAAAGTGCGCCGACGGCCCAGGATGCGGACCGCGTAGCCGCTCTGGAGCGCCAGGAATCAAAGCTTCACGCGCAGCTGTCCGGCCTGAACATCGCCGCCACCTTGAGCGCCGTCAATCCTGAGGCGGTGCGGGTCATCGGCCTGTCCTCGGGTGAGCCGGTGGATATCAGCTCCGGCGAGTTCGCCATCAAGGAGGCTGTCCGCATCTGCGTGCCGGGCGTCATGGAGCTGACCTTGTCCCCTCGGGGCGTGGACGTGGAGCGGGTTCAGGCCCAGGTCCAGCAAGCGTCCCAGGAGCGCGCGAGCATCCTGGCGACCTTCGGTGCCCAGGATGCCGCCGCCCTGCAGGCGCTCTCTACTGCTGCCGCCAACGCGGCCATGAAGCGCGATGCGGCAAAGAGCAGCCTGGAGCGCGTCCTGAATGGCGCAACCATGGAGGACCTGGAGCGCGCTTGCGCTGAAAACCCGGTGGGCGAAAAGTCCGCTCAGGACATCGCTACTGAGCTCGACGGCCTGTGCAAGGGCAAGGATCCCCGCACCATCTTGGGCAAGGCGCAGAGCTCGCTGGAGTCGCTGGTTCAGGCTTACGGATCCCTGGAGGGATTGGCCCAGAAGTTGGCCGCCGCCAAGGAGGACGTGACCCAGAAAGCTGCCGCCGTTGAGGGGGCCCAGAAGAACCTGGAACTCTGCCAGCAGAAGCTGCAGGAGCTTCCGACGCCCGCCGTGGACCTATCCGCTGTGGCTGACCTGGACGCTCACGCTGCCCAGCTGGAGCAGCGGGAGAAGACCGCCCTGGAACAGCGCACGGAAGCGACCGCCGGCGTTGCAGAGGCCGAGGCCCTGCTGAGCCAGATGCCCAAGACCGCCGAGGAGCTGACCGCCGACCTGAAGGATGCAGAGGCCGCCCTAGCGTCCCTGAAGAAGGAGCACGCCCGCTGGGCCCACATCAAGCAGGTCTACGAGCAGGTGAAGGCCCAAAACGTAAACAACCCCATGACCGACGTGCGCGACCGCTTCTGCAAGTACCTGTTCGAAGCCACCGGCGGCGCCCTGCAGCTGAACGACCTCACCGACAGCATGTCCGCCAGCATCACCAGCGGCACCTCCCAGCTCAACTGGGACATCGCCTCCGAAGGCACCCGCGACGCCATCAGCCTGGCCTTCCGCCTGGCGCTGCTGGACCACCTGTTCCCCCAGGGCGGCTGCTTCGTGGTGCTCGACGATCCCTTCACGGACATGGATCCCGAGCGCACCCAGCAGGCCTGCAGCATGATCGCCCGCTTCGCCGAGCGCAACCAGGTGATCTTCGCCACCTGCGACCCCAAGTACCGCCAGCTCCTGCCCGACGCCAACGTGATCGAGTGGACCAAGTAGCGTCGCCATCAGCGCAAAGCCACTACTCAGGGGACGAAACCAAGCGCGGTTTCGTCCCCTTTGCTTTGCCCCTGCGCCGCCGCATTCTGATTTACCTCGATCAATGGATTGCTCGGGCATGGTTTCCACTCAAACGCAGCTGAGCCGCCTAAATTCGACACTCTTCGAAATAGTGGCATCATGCCAGTAGTCATACTTGACCACTAGGATTTACGGTCCTACAATCTATACTCAAATAGTAGGAATTACGCAGGCCCAGGGCGAAAGCCCCGCTCCGAGCGCAGGCCTGAACGGGAGATTCCTCGAGCGCCGGGCGTTTCGCCCCCAGATGAAAGGACGGTTCCATGACTGACATCCGTGAGCAGGTCAAGGAGTATTACAGCAAGATCACCGTGGAAAACGGCGGCGAGATGGTTACCCACACCTGCAGCTGCGGTTCCGACTGCTATCCCGAGTACATTCGCGAGATCCTGCCGCTGATCCCGGACGAGGTCTCGGACAAGTTCTACGGCTGCGGCTCCCCGCTGCCGCTGGCGCTGGAAGGCTGCACCGTGCTGGACCTGGGCTGCGGCACCGGTCGCGACGTGTACGTGGCCGCCAAGCTGGTGAGGCCCGAGGGCAAGGTCATCGGCGTTGACATGAACCCCGACCAGCTGGCCGTGGCCAACAAGTACAAGGACGAAATGGCCCAGAAGTACGGCTATTCCAACGTCGAGTTCATCCAGGGCTACATCGAGGACCTGTCCCAGATCCCCGACGACTCCGTGGACGTGGTCATCTCCAACTGCGTTATCAGCCTGTCTCCCAACAAGGAGGCCGTGTTCAGTGAAATCTACCGCATCCTGAAGTTCGGCGGCGAGCTCTACTTCAGCGACATCTTCGCTGACCGCCGCATCCCCGAGCCCCTGAACTCCAACCCGCTGCTGCGCGGCGAGTGCCTGGGCGGCGCCATGTACATCGAGGACTTCCGTCGTCTTATGACCAAGGTGGGCTGGCAGGACTTCCGCTACATGAGCTCCAAGGCTGCCACCATCGACAACCCCGAGGTCGAGGCCATCATCGGCAACATCCAGTTCACCTCCCGCACCATCCGCGCCTTCAAGCTGCCGGGCCTGCAGGAGGACATCTGCGAGCAGTACGGCCAGACCGCCATCTACCGCGGCGGCATCCTGGGCTCTCCCAACTACTTCGACCTGGACGACCATCATCGCTTCTTCAAGGACCTGCGCCTGGACGTCTGCGGCAACTCCTGCGCCTACGTTCAGAACACCCGCTTCGGCAAGTACTTCGAGGTCTTCGGCGACCGCTCCATCCACTTCGGCCCCTATGAGGGCTGCGGCAACGCCCCGTCCGTCGACGGCGACGGCGGTGGCTGCTGCGGTGGCGGCTGCTGCTAATCAGCGTTCCTCCAGTTAGGCGACTGTGCGGGCGACGGGGCTTCGGCTCCGTCGCCCGCTCTTGCATGCAGGCCAAAATAAACGGGGCGAAACCGTGCGTGGTGCTCGATTTCGCCCCGAAGGTACGTGATATGCGGGTTCCGGCTTGCCGGCTGCGGGGCTACTGCTTGCGGGCGGCGGCCTCGATGCGCAGGGTCAGCATGGCGCCGGTGTCGAAGGCGCGGTGGATGTCGCAGGTGC
>JAUNCQ010000023.1:13072-35704 GCA_030526515.1 Coriobacteriia bacterium | reverse complement strand
CACGGCGCGCCCGCGGTCCTTCGCGAAAAAGGACGTCCCTTCTGCAAGGGTCGTCGATTATCGTGCGGTCTACCTGTCTGCCCGCGATTTCTTTCGCCCCTTCTACAAGGGCCGAAGGGTTTTTAGCGATTTTGGGATTTTGCGTGCGGCCCTTCTACAAGGGCCGCAACTTTTTGCGTGGGGGAGTGGGCTCTGGGATAAAAATGACGTCCCTTGTAGAAGGGCCGCGCGGTTTGAGCGAGTGGACCTGGCCCTCGGGACAAAATAGACGCCCCTTCTATAAGGGACGTGCCGTTTGCGCGTGAGGGGTTTGACCCCCAGGGCGAAAGTGGCGCCTGTTCTACAAGGGTTGCACGGTTTGCGCGACGCGGGAACCGTCCCGCGCCTGGCCCCCGCATCCGGCCCTCCGCGCGCTTCCGCGACCCCGCGGCGCCGCGCCCGTCGCGGCCGTCGGCACCCGTTCGCAGCCTGCGGGTTCCTTTGACGGTCGAGGGGTTCCCGCCCGCCCGCCGCGATGGCTTTCGCCCCCGTCAATACGTATAATGTGCAACTTATATCTATTGACATGCCGACCGCAAAATACGCGGTCACGGCGAATATAGATGTCCGAATAACCGCCTCGACCACACAGGAGGATCCCATGAGGGAAGTGCGCGTCAGTGACGTGACCATGAAGCAGGCAGCAAGCACCAAGGAGCTATCGCTGACCTTTAAGGAAAAGCTGGAAATGGCCAAGCTGCTGGACCGCCTGGGCGCCTCCGTGGTGGAGATCGAAGGCATCGAAAAGCCCAAGGTCGACTCCCTGCGCATCAAGTCCATCGCGTCCATCGTCAAGAACAGCGTCCTGGCCGTGCCGGTCAAGCTGGACGACGAAGCCAACATCGAGGCCGTGTGGGCTGCCCTGAAGGACGCGCCCCACGCTCGCCTGCAGGTCCAGGCGTCCGTGAGCCCGGCTCAGATGGAGTACATCTACCGCAAGAAGGCCGACGGCATGGCCGATTCCATCGAAGCCGCCGTTGCCAAGTGCGCCCAGCTCACCGACGACGTCGAGTTCATCGCTGAAGACGCCACCCGCGCCGACCAGGCCTTCCTGAGCCAGGTCATCACCAAGGCCGTGGCCGCCGGCGCCAAGACCGTCACCGTGGCCGATGCCGCCGGCCTGATGCTGCCCAAGGAGTTCTCCCAGTTCCTGACCGACCTGCGCGAGGCCACTCCGGCCCTGCAGGACGTGGCCCTGGGCGTTTCCTGCGCCAACACGCTGTACATGGCCGATGCCTGCGCCGTGGCCGCCGTCATCATCGGGGTGGACGAAATCAAGGCCGCATCCTACGACCTGGACGTGGTCTCCATGGAGAAGATCAGCAAGATCTTGGCCGACAAGTCCGACGTCTGCCAGGCCCGCTGCTCCGTCCGCGCCACCGAGCTGAAGCGCATCAGCTCCCAGATCGCCTGGATCTGCGAGTCCGGCGCCGCAACCGCCGCCTCCGTCGTGGCCAGCGCCGCCGAGCCCGACGCATCCATTGAGCTGACCGCCCAGGACACCCTGGAGACCGTGTCCGCCGCAGCCGCCAAGCTGGGCTACGACCTGTCCGCGGAAGACGCCGTCAGCGTGTTCGAGGCCTTCCAGCGCATCGTCGCCAAGAAGGACGTGGTGGGCAGCCGCGAGCTGGACGCCATCGTGGCCTCCGCCGCCCTGCAGGTCCCGGCCACCTACGTGCTGGACAACTACATCATCAACTCCGGCAACACCATCCGCGCCACCGCGCGCGTGCAGATCAACAAGGGCGAAGAGGAGCTTGAGGCCGTGAGCGTCGGCGACGGCCCCATCGACGCCGCCTTCCACGCCATCGAGCAGATCGCCGGCTCCCACTACGAGCTGGACGACTTCCAGATCCAGTCCGTCACGGAAGGCCAGGAGGCCATGGGCGAAACCATCATCAAGCTGGTTTCCGACGGCAAGGTCTACTCCGGTCGCGGCATCTCCACGGACATCGTGGGCTCTGCCATCCGCGCCTACGTCAACGCCCTGAACAAGATCGTCTATGAGGAGCAGAACTAATGAAGCTTTCTTTTTCCACCCGCGGCTGGTCTGACTACTCCTGGGAGCAGATGGTCGACCTGGCCCAGCGCATGGACTTCAACGGCATCGAGGTCTACAACGCCCAGGGCATTGACGAAATGTCCGGCAAGGGCGGTCCCTTTCACAAGTACAACGCCCGCGCCACCGTGCGCGACCTGCGCAACGCCGGCCTGGAGCTGCCCCTGTTCGACACTCCCGTTGACATCTCCGAGCCCGGCGACCAGGTCGACCAGGTCAAGGCCTACATCGAGCTGGCCGCCCAGGTGGGCACCCCCTACGTATGCGTGAAGGCCTACGCCGACGATGACGCCCGCGTGAAGGAGGTCATCGGCGCGGTCCTGGACCTGCTGGAGGAAAAGGACGTGTGCCTGCTGGTCAAGACCGCCGGCATCTACGCCAATACCGAGCGCCTGGTCAAGGTCATGGACGTCTTTGCCAGCGACTACCTGGGCGCCCTGTGGGACGTGTGCTATCCCTATCGCGACTTCGACGAGAAGCCGTCCATCTCCATCAAGAACCTGGGCGCCTACGTGAAGCACGTCCACATGAAGGACATGGACGACGACGGCACCTACAACCTGGTGGGCGAAGGCACCTTCCCGATGGACGCCATCGTGCGCGCCCTGAGCTCCATCAACTACGACGGCTTCGTGTCCCTGGAGTGGAAGCCGGCCTGGATGGAGGACCTGACCGACCCGGAGATCATCTTCCCGCACTTCGTGAACTACATGGAAAGCTTCGACGACACCAAGTCCGCCAAGCGCACCTTCATCAAGAACCATGACGCCACCGGCGAGTACCTGTGGGAAAAGTACGAGCTCATCGACCGCACCTTCCCCCAGGTCCTGGACGACATGGTGGAGGCCTTCCCGGACCAGTACGCCTTCCGCTACACCACGCTGGACTACACCCGCACCTACGAGGAGTTCCGCGAGGACGTGGACAACTTCGCCCGCGCGCTGATCAGCATGGGCGTGAAGCCGGGCCACAAGGTCGCCATCTGGGCCACCAACGTGCCGGCCTGGTACATCACCTTCTGGGCAACCACCAAGATCGGCGCCGTGCTGGTGACCGTGAACACCGCCTACAAGGTCCACGAGGCCGAGTACCTGTTCCGCCAGTCCGACACCCACACCATCGTCATGATCGACCGTGCCCTGGACTCCGACTACGCCGGCATCATCAACGAGCTGTGCCCGGAAATCAAGGACAGCGTCCCCGGCAAGCCGCTGCACTGCGAGAAGCTGCCCTTCTTGCGCAACGTCATCACCGTGGGCTTCGAAATGCCCGGCTGCCTGACCTTCGACCAGGCCATGGAGCGCGCTGACTCCGTGCCGCTGGAGGAGGTCCATCGCCTGGCCGCCAAGGTCAAGCCCGACGACGTCTGCAACATGCAGTACACCTCCGGCACCACCGGCTTCCCCAAGGGCGTCATGCTGACCCACCGCAACGTGGTCAACGACGGCAAGATCATCGGCGACCGCATGGGCATGTCCACCGCGGACCGCATGATGATCCAGGTGCCCATGTTCCACTGCTTCGGCATGGTCCTGTCCATGACCAACTGCATGACCCATGGCTCCACCATGTGCCCCATGCCGTACTTCAGCGCCAAGTCGTCCCTGTCCTGCATCACCCAGGAGCGCATCACGGCCTTCAACGGCGTGCCCACCATGTTCATTGCCATGTTCAACCATGACGACTACCTCTCCACCGACTTCAGCCACATGCGCACCGGCATCATGGCCGGCGCAGGCTGCCCGGCGGACCTGATGAAGCGCGCTGCGCAGCCGGACGAAATGAACATGACCGGCATCATCAGCGTGTACGGTCAGACGGAAACGTCCCCCGGCGCCACCATGAGCACCTGGACCGACGAGCTGTGGCTGCGCACGGAAACCGTGGGCTACGCCTTCCCGCACGTGGAGTGCAAGATCATCAACCCCAACACCGGCGAGGAAATGCCCCAGGGCAAGATCGGCGAGTTCTGCTCCCGCGGCTTCAACAACATGAAGGGCTACTACAAGATGCCCGACGCCACCAAGAAGACCATCGACGCCCAGGGCTGGGTCCACTCCGGCGACCTGGGCCGCTTCGACGAGCACGGCAACCTGTACGTTACCGGCCGTCTGAAGGACATGGTCATCCGCGGCGGCGAGAACCTGTACCCCATGGAGATCGAGGAGTTCATCTACACCCATCCGAAGGTCCAGGACGTCCAGGTGATCGGTGTTCCGGACGAAAAGTACGGTGAGGAGTGCGTGGCCGTGGTGGTCCTGAAGAAGGGCCAGACCATGGAGGCGGAGGAGCTGAAGGAGTTCTGCCGTGCCAGCATCGCCCGCCACAAGGTGCCCCGCTACGTCGAGTTCACCGACGCGTTCCCCATGAACGCCGCCGGCAAGGTGCTCAAGTACAAGATGCGCGAGCACTACACCGAAAAGCTGGGCCTGAGCCATCTGGTCAAGCAGGACTAGCGGCATTTTCGCCCCATAATGAGGGAAAACCTGGGCGTCGGCCGGCATTGCGCGGGTCGGCGCCCTTTGCATAACCACCACTGGACGCCACCGAAGCAGAGGACGCACCATGAGCGAATTCGTCACCGTTGACGGCAACCAGGCAGCGGCCCACGTTGCCTATGATTTCACCGAGATCGCCGCGATCTACCCCATCACGCCGTCGTCTCCCATGGCGGGCCATACGGACAAGTGGAGCGCCCAGGGCCGCAAGAACATGTTCGGCCAGCAGGTCAAGCTGGTGGAGATGCAGTCCGAGGCCGGTGCCATCGGTGCCATCCACGGCGCGCTGCAGTCCGGCGCCCTGGGCACCAGCTATACCTCCAGCCAGGGCCTCATGCTCATGGTGCCGGTGCTGTATCGCATTGCCGGCGAGCGCCTCCCGGGCGTGCTGCACGTGGCCAGCCGCACCGTGGGCACCCATGCGCTGAGCATCTTCGGCGACCACTCCGACGTCATGGCCTGCCGCGACACCGGCTTTGCCCAGCTGTGCTCCGGCAGCGTCCAGGAGGCTGCGGACCTGGCGGCGGTGGCGCACCTTTCCGCCGTGAAGGGGAGCATCCCGTTCATGCACTTCTTCGACGGCTTCCGCACCTCCCACGAGCTCAGCCGCATCCAGATGCCGGACGTGAAGGAGCTCGCCAAGCTCATGGACCAGGACGCCCTGGACCGCTTCCGCGCCCATGCCCTGAACCCCGAGCACCCGCGCCTGCGTGCCACCGTCCAGAACGGCGACGTGTACTTCCAGGTCCGCGAGGCCAACAACACGGCCTACGCCGACCTGCCCGACGTGGTCGAGTCCTACATGCAGCAGGCGGGCGAAATCACCGGCCGCACCTACCACGTGTTCGACTACTACGGTGCCCCGGACGCCACCGACGTGGTGGTGGCCATGGGCAGCGTGTCCGGCACGGTGCAGGAGGCCGTGGACTACCTGAACGCCCGGGCCCAGGGCACCGGCCGCAGCTACGGCTTCCTGCAGGTGCACCTGTACCGTCCGTTCAGCGCCCGCCACTTCCTGGGCGCCCTGCCGCAGTCCGTCCAGCGCATTGCGGTGCTGGACCGCTGCAAGGTCATGGGCGGCGCCGGCGAGCCCCTGTTCCAGGACGTCATGGGCGTGATCGCCGACAGCGACCGCGCCGGCAAGGTCCGCGTCATCGGCGGCCGCTACGGCCTGAGTTCCAAGGACACCGACGCGGCCCAGATCGTGGCCGTGTTCCGCAACCTGGGCGCCGAGCAGCCGGTGAAGGGATTCGCCATCGGCATCGAGGACGACGTGACCCATCTTTCGCTGCCGGTGCCTGAGCTGGACGACCTGGGCGACGCCGACGTGTACAGCTGCAAGTTCTGGGGCCTGGGCGGCGACGGCACGGTGGGCGCCAACCACAACACCATCGCCATCCTGGGCGACTACGCCAACATGTACGCCCAGGCGTACTTCGAGTACGACTCCAAGAAGTCCTTCGGCGTGACCAAGTCCCACCTGCGCCTGTCCAAGAAGCCCATCCGCTCCACCTACTACGTGAAGCGCGCCGACCTGCTGGCCTGCCACAACCAAAGCTACGTGTACCAGTACGACCTGGCCTCCGAGGTGAAGCCCGGCGGCATGTTCCTGCTGAACACCGCCTGGACCGCCGACGAGCTGGAGCAGCGCCTGCCCGGCTCCCTGAAGCGCGCCCTGGCACGCAAGAACGTGCGGCTGTTCACCATCAACGCCATCGACATAGCCGCCCGCATAGGCCTGGGCCAGCGCGTCAACATGGTGCTCCAGTCCGCGTTCTTCAAGATCAGCGGCCTGATGCCCGCCGACCAGGCCGTGGAGCAGATGAAGGAGGCCGTGCGCAAGACCTACGGTGCCAAGGGCGAAAAGATCGTGGCCATGAACCACGCCGCCATCGACGAGGGCATGGCAAACGTGGTGGAGGTCCCCGTGCCCGCTGCCTGGGCCGATGCCGAGCTGGAGCCGCCGGCGGACCTGAGCGGCCTGCCGGACGTGGTCCGCAACATCCTGCTGCCCGTCAACGCCCAGAAGGGCGACGACCTGCCGGTCAGCGCCTTTGCCCAGTACCAGGACGGCAGCATCGACGTGGGCCTGACCGCCTATGAGAAGCGCGGCATTGCCGTGAAGACCCCCGCGTGGAAGGCGGACGCCTGCATCCAGTGCAACCGCTGTGCCTTCGTGTGCCCCCACGCGGCCATCCGCCCGTACCTGGCCAGCGCCGACGAGGCCGCCACGGCCCCGGCCGGCGTGACCTGCGTGCCGGTCAAGGGCGCCAAGAGGGCTCCCGAGGGAACTCAGTTCACCCTGCTGGTGAGCGAGTTCGACTGCACCAGCTGCGGTAGCTGCGTGGACGTGTGCCCGTCGGATGCCCTGGCCATGGAGCCGGCCCAGCTGACCGACGCCGCCAAGGAGCGGTGGGACTGGGGCCTGGGCCTGACCGACAAGCCCGGCGTCTTCGACCCGTACACGGTGAAGGGCTCCCAGTTCAAGACGCCGCTGGTGGAGTTTTCCGCCGCCTGCGCCGGCTGCGGAGAAACCCCGTACGCCAAGCTGCTGACCCAGCTGTTCGGCGACCGCATGTACTGGGCCAACGCCACCGGCTGCTCCCAGGCGTGGGGTTCGCCCATGCCGGGCATCCCGTACACGGTCAACAAGCGCGGCTTCGGCCCGGCGTGGACCAACAGCCTGTTCGAAAACAACGCCGAGTTGTGCCTGGGCATGTGCCTGTCGGTCAACCAGCAGCGCGACGCCGAGCGCATGCGCGTGCAGAAGCTGGTCCAGGGCCTGACCTGCGGCCTGAACGACGGCTTCAAGCCCGGCAAGGGCGACGACCCCAAGGTGGAGAACATGCAGGCCGTGCTCGAGGCGGCCCAGGCGTACCTGGATGCCTTCGACGACTTCGAGGGGTCTCGCGCCGCTGCCGACGCCCTGATCGATGCCATCCATGCCAACGCGCCGCACCTGACCCGCAGCGCCAACCATTTCGCCCAGGCGGTGCTCAAATACGCCGACCAGCTGGCCAAGAAGACCTTCTGGATGTTCGGCGGCGACGGCTGGGCCTATGACATCGGCTTCGGCGGCCTGGACCACGTGGTGGCCAGCGGCGAGAACGTGAACGTGCTCATCGTGGACACCGAGGTCTACTCCAACACGGGCGGCCAGAGCTCCAAGGCCACGCCCGTGGGCGCGGTGGCGCAGTTCGCGTCCTCCGGCAAGAAGACCCGCAAGAAGGACCTGGGCGCCATCCTGATGAGCTACGGCAACGTGTACGTGGCCCAGGTGGCCATGGGCGCCAACTACAATCAGCTGGTGAAGGTCCTGAAGGAGGCCGAGTCCTACGATGGCCCCGCGGTGATCATCGCATATGCCCCGTGCGCCACCCACGGCCTGCGCTGCGGCATGCATAACGTGCAGGGCGAAATGAAGCGCGCGGTGGAGAGCGGCTACTGGCCCCTGTACCACTACGACCCGCGCAAGGAGGTCCCCATGCAGCTGGACTGCAAGGAGCCCACCATGCCCTACCAGGACTTCCTGAACGGCGAAACCCGCTACACGTCCCTGAAGAAGACCTTCCCGGACGAGGCCGAGAAGCTGTTCGCCCTGGGCGAGCAGGACGCGCGGGAGCGCTTTGCCAAGTACCAGGCCATGGCCAAGGGGGAGTAGCGATCGCTTGTGCTTGCGGCGCCCGCCACTGTGCGGGCGCCGCACTTTTGCGGGACAGCCGACTATCCTGCTGACTGTGATATGCTCTACTACGATAAAGCCCAGTTCGCGCACGGGAGGAGGTGCTGATGGAGTCCCAGATCAACCTGATGGCGATCGACATCGCCAACGCCCTTGGCGTGATCACCTGCGTCATGCTGTTCGTGGGCAGCTCATGGCGCCTGCGCAACAACGACCGCGAGGCCCGCGCGCTGCTGGCCATCCTGACGGTGACGCTGATCTCCTGCGTGGTGGACCCGGTGGTCTTCCACTGCGACGGCGTCCCCGGTGCCGCGCCCCGCGCCGTGGTGTGGCTGGGCAACGCCTGGCTGTACGTGGCCAACATGCTCATGGCCTGCGGCTGGACCGTGTTCCTGTGGCTGCACCTGAACGGCTACGTGAGCAAGCGGCGCCTGCGGGTGCTGAGGTGCATCATCGCGGCAGGCTTGCTGGTCATGGTGGTCAACTGGTTCGTGCCCCTGGCCTTTTCCGTGGACGACCAGAGCGTCTACACCCGCGGCCCCTTCTACTGGATCTACCTGGCGGCCGGCGGCTGCCTGTACGTGGACAACATGCTCATGTACGGTCGAGCGCGCAGGCGGGGCGGCGCCCTGAAGTTCTTCCCGGTGGGCATGTTCTTCGTCCCGCTGATCTGCGGCGTGGCCATCCAGACGGTGGTCTACGGCGTGTCCACCATCTGGCCCTGCAACGCCATCTCCCTGGCTGCGGTGCTTTCCAGCCTGCAGAACGAGCTCATCTTCCGCGATAAGCTGACTGGCCTTTACAACCGCTTCCACCTGGACACCCTGAAGGACGCCTACGCCCGCCAGAAGGAGGGCCGCGTCACCGTCATGATGCTGGACCTGAACGGCTTCAAGCGCATCAACGACACCCTGGGCCACTCCGTGGGCGACCAGGCGCTGCGTGATACCGCCGAGATCCTGAGCCAGGCCGTCGACGTGGAGGGCGTGGTCATTCGCTACGCCGGCGACGAGTTCGTGATCATCCTGAACACCGTGGACGATGCCCGGGTGGACGCCGTGCGCACCCGCATCAGCGACGGCTTCCAGGCCTTCAACCAGGTGCCGGGCCGCGCGTACGAGCTGTCGATATCGCTGGGCTGTAGCTCCCTGGACCTGCGCACCCAGTCCCTGGACGCCCTCATGGCCGAGGTGGACAAGCGCATGTACGAAGACAAGCGCGAGTTCTATCGCTCCCACGCTGAAATGGACCGCCGTCGCCGCTAGCCGTTGCAGCCGGCGCGCATCTTGCTGCGCGGTCGAGCCTTGCGTCGCGGTCGGCGCGCGTGCTGGCTGGCGCGCGGGCTATCGTCGCGGCCGGCGCCTTCGCCCCGTTAATCCCTAACTGACTTCTGGACGAAATCCACGGTCTGCGTCACCTGCTCCTCCGGCGTGATGGTGGCCGTGCCGTCGCCGTCCTGGGGGCCGTAGTCCCCGAACTGGGCGTGGTTGCCGCCCTGCAGGTTCAGTGCGCGGGCGCTGGCGGGCAGGTTGGGGCGGTCGTTATCGAACTTCTCCTGGCTGCAGACCAGGTCGTTGGTGCCGTGGATGGTGACCACGTCCAGGCCCGAGGCGCTAATGTCCGTCAGGGCGAAAGACCCCAGCAGCACCAGCCCCTCCACCTGGTCCGTGTGGCCGGCGGCGTACTGGGCGGAAATGAACCCGCCGAAGGAATGGCCGCCCACATACCAGTGGTCCACGCCGCCGACCTGGGGAATCAGACGGCCGGCGGCGTTGGCATCGGTCGCGGAGAAGTTCAGGGGCGCGTCCGCCGTCACGCAGGTCCAACCCTGGTCGGCCAGCTGGTGGAGCAGGGGAGCGTAGGCGTCCGCCTCCACCTTGGCGCCCTGGTAGAAGACCAGGCCGTAGCCGTTGCGGGCATCGGTGACGTTGGTGTACAGGGTGGTCCGGCTGTCCGGGTGGGTGACCTCCACGGTGGCGGTGCTCTGCAGGGCGGCCCGGGCCTTTTCCTGGGGACCCATGGCGCCAATGCTCAGGAACGCCACGCAGCCCAGCGCCATCAGCAGGACCAGGGCCAGCAGTGCCAGCGCGACTCTCTTGATGATCTTTGCCATGGGGCTTCCTTTCGCCCGAATAGGTGATGATTACTCGTTGTGGATGACCTGGCCGGTCTGGTAGTCCAGCACCAGCACGCCCTTGTGCCGCAGCAGGCAGTCGCGGTCGGCGCCCACGCGGACGATCTTGACCACGTGGGCGGAGGTGTCGATCGTGGTCAGGTTGAAGCAGTCCTGGGACTTGTGGCCGCGCTTGCGGGCGCCGTCGGCCCAGCGCGGGTTGGGCCAGGCGCTGGGGACCACCACGAACAGCTGGTGCGGGAAGCGGGTGGAGCGCAGGATGAAGTCCACGTGCTCGTGGCCGCACAGCCAGCAGGTGAAGTGGCCGCCGGCGTCCATGAACTCCTGGACCCGCTCCAGGTAGATGCTGCGGGTGTAGTAGGACTCGTTGGCCACCTGCAGGCGGGTGGTGCTGGTGAACGTGCACTCCACGGGCTCGTTTTCCAGGCAGGCGGCGTGGGTGGCGGCAACGACGGCCAGCTCCTTTTCGCCCGCATCCTTGAGGGTCGCGGACAGCCAGTCGGCCTGCTCCTGCACGGCCCGTTCCTCATGCAGCGTGTGGTCGATGACCACCAGGCGGATGCGCTGCTCCGGGTAGTCCTTGTAGTAGAAGGTGGTGCCGGGCTGATGGCGCGCGTTCGGCCCCCATTTCGGGGCGAAAGGGTCCATGAGCGCGGCGGCCACGTCCCGGGAGTCTACCAGGTGCTGCCAGTCGGGCTGGTAGCCGGGGTAGGGGCGGGGGTATTCGCTGGGGTCGATGGCGTCGTGGTTGCCCACGCAGGTCAGGATGGTGCCGTCGGTGACGCGCCAGAAGTCCAGGCCGTCGGCGAAGTTCTGGTAGCACAGGTCGCCGGTGCACAGGGTGTCGTCCAGGTGACGGGCCCAGGTGCGGCGGAAAGCTTCGATACGCTCCAGGTTCTCCTGGTCGCCGTGGATGTCGGAAAAGTGGAGCAGCGTCAGCGGGACCGGGCGGCCGCGATAGTCGCCGGCCCAGGTGTTCAGGCGGCGGCGGGAGTGGTCCAGCAGGTCCTGCAGCCCCGGGTTCAGCGCGGTGATGGCGTCTGGCTGGGCAGCTTGCGCGGCGATGCGGCGCTGGTCTGCGGCGTGGGCCTTGCGTGCCTTGCGGATTGCGGTGCGGAGGGAGCGGAGCGCCATGGGCGGCCTTTCGTGGTCGGGACGGGTACGGGAGCCGGGCGCGCGGGTGCGGTCCGGCTGCGCGTGCGGGTTCCATGGTAGCAGAGGGCCTGCGGCTGCCCTCGGGCTCGTGGCCGCATCGGGGCCCTGCAGCTGCCGTTCGCAGGGCAAAATGGACGCCGTGGAGGGGTCGTAACAAACCGTTGCCAAGTTGTCACCCGAGCCGTTGTGGGCGCCCTGGCGGGGGCGAACGCGCTGCTACCAGGGGCGAACGGTCGCTGGGGGGGGGGTGAGCGGTTTCGCGGTATGCCGCTCTATGGGCGAAAGAGCCGTCCGCGGGGGTCAGGCCCGCCCCTGGCCCTAAATTCGGTGGTATATTGATTCTGTATTCATGCGCATGCGTTGCCGCGCTGATTAGGCGTAATGTTGGATGCGATCTGATGGACGGAGATGGAATGGCTACCTTGGGCTCTGACAGCGGCTCGATGAAGAAGCACCGTGGACGGCGCACCATTCTTGTTGTTGAGGACAACGACCTCAATAGGGAAGTGCTCTGCGCATTCCTTTCCGAGCGTTACAACACCCTGCAGGCGGCCAACGGCCAGGAGGCCCTGGACCTGCTGAAGGAGCATCACGCCGAGGTGTCCCTGATTATCCTGGACATCCAGATGCCCGTCATGGACGGCTACGGCTTCCTGGAGGTGCAGCAGCACGACGTGATGCTGCGTGACATCCCCGTCATGGTGGCCACCGCCAGCGACTCCTTCAACGAAGAGGAGCGCTGTCTGAAGCTGGGCGCTGTGGACTTCGTCACCAAGCCTTACCAGCCCAGCGTGGTCCTGTGCCGCGTGAGCAACATCATCCGCCTGCGTGAGACGTCGTCCACGCTGGATGCGGTCGAAACCGACCCCATGACCGGCCTGTACGTGAAGGCCGCCTTCCTGCACTACGCTCGTGACCTGGCCATGCTGCGTGCCCAGAACGACTACGACATGGTGGTGTTCGCCATCGCGGACCTGTCCATGCTCAACGAGGTCTCCGGCACCGCGGCCTGCGACAAGCTGATCAAGGAAACCTCCCGGACCATGATCAAGCACGGCGCTCCGGACATGTTGGCCTGCCTCGCCGGCGGCAGCACCTTCGCCCTGCTGTTCGAGCGCAGGGAGACCGAAACTGCCCGCGAGCTGGCCGAGCGCATCACCAGCGAGGTCAACGCATCGTCCACTCGCCCTGCATCCCGCCTGAGCGCGGGCATCTGCCCGGTGGAGGACGCGGACTCCGTGGACGTGGCCTACGAGCGCGCGCTGCGCACGGCCCGTTCCGCCCGCGACGCCTACAGCAACCAGGTTGCCGAGTACGACGACACCGTCCGTGCCGAGGACGAGCGCCGCATCCGCATCGAAAGCTCCATGGAGCTTGCCCTTGAGTGCGGCGAGTTCAAGGTCTTCTACCAGCCCAAGCACAACGCCCAGACCGGCAAGGTGGTGGGCGCCGAGGCGCTGGTCCGCTGGGTGCGCGAAAAGGACGGATATGTTTCGCCCGCTGAGTTCGTGCCCCTGCTGGAAAGCAACGGCTTCATTGCCCAGGTCGACCGCTACGTGTGGTACCGCACCGTGCAGAACCAGGTGCGCTGGCGCAACGCCGGCCTTGACCTGGTGCGCATTTCCGTGAACGCGTCCAACCGCGACTTCGTGGACGGCACCTTCGCCCAGGATCGCGTGGGCATTGTGACCGAGGCGGGCCTGGACCCGCGCTACATGAGCGTGGAGGTCACCGAGTCCCTGTTCGCCGACAACGTGGGCGAGGTCGTGAGCATGCTGGACGCCCTGCGCTCCCAGGGCATCTGCGTTGAGCTGGACGACTTCGGCTCCGGCTACTCGTCCCTGGGCAAGCTGCTGAGCTTCCCGCTGGACGTGGTGAAGCTGGACCTGTCGTTCATGCGCGGCCTGGAGGACCCGCGTCGCCTGCGCCTGCTGGAGATGTGCATCCAGCTGCTGAAGGGCCTGGGCTTCCATACGGTTTCCGAGGGCGTTGAGACCGCTGAGCAGGCCGAGCTCATCCGCAAGCTGGGTGGCGACGTGATTCAAGGCTATTATTATTCCAAGCCGTTGTCCGAGGAGGACTTCGAGCAGTATTTGAAGGACAACGCGTAGGCTGGGCCTGCGCTAGCGAATAGGTGGACGAAACATGACTCCTGAAGAACTGTACCAGCAGGCTGGCGGCGACTACGCCGAGGCCAAGATGCGCCTGATGAACGACTCCATGATCTCCCGCTTCGTGGTGAAGTTCCTGGACGACCCCACCTTCGCTCAGCTGAAGGAGGGCTGGGACGCGCAGGACGCCGGCGTCATCGGCACCGCCTCCCACACGCTGAAGGGCGTGGCGGGCAACCTGGCCCTGAGCACCCTGTATCAGTCCTCCATGGAGCTGTGCGAGATGTATCGCAACGGCGCTCCGGACGACCTGGACCTGGCCAAGGCCACCTACGAGCGCGTGTGCGCCGACCACGAGCGCGCCTTCGCGGCCATTTCCGCCTTCCGCGACCAGCAGTAGGCCTGGGCAGACGGCTCGGCTTCGGATTGTGGTGCGGCCCCAATCGGGCTCGCGTCAATCGGTAGGACGAAAGAGAATCCATGCAAGATCAGTTCGTGCGCACCCGCATGCTGCTGGGTGACGACGCCCTTGAGCGCCTGCGCTCCGCGCGCGTGTGCGTGTTCGGCGTCGGCGGCGTTGGCGGCTACGTGGTGGAGGCCCTGGCCCGTGCGGGCGTGGGTGCCCTGGACCTGGTGGACAACGATGACGTGAGCGTGAGCAATCTGAACCGCCAGGTGGTCGCCACCTGGGACACGGTGGGCCGCAGCAAGGTGCAGGTGGCCGCCGAGCGCGTTCGCAGCATCAATCCCGACTGCCAGGTGGCCTGCCACGAGTGCTTCTACCTGCCGGAAACCCGCGACCAGTTCGACTTCACCGCCTACGACTACGTGGTGGACGCCGTGGACACGGTTACGGCAAAGCTGGACCTGGTCCAGGCGGCCGTGGAGGCCGGCACCCCGGTGATCACCTGCATGGGCACCGGCAACAAGCTGGACCCCACCAAGCTGCAGGTGGCCGACATTTCCAAGACCAGCGTCTGCCACCTGGCCCGCGTCATGCGCAAGGAGCTGCGCAAGCGCGGCATCAACCACGTGAAGTGCGTCTTTTCCACCGAAGAGCCGCTGCCGCTGGCAGAGGGCGTGCCGGTGGAGCTGAAGAACAGCGGCCGACCCACCCCGGGCTCGGTGAGCTTCGTCCCCGGCACCGCGGGACTGATCATTGCCAGCGAGGTCGTGAAGGACCTGGCGCTCAAATAGCAGCGGACGAAACAAACGCGCGGCTCACAGGAGCCGCGCGTCGTGTTTTTCGCCCTGAAAAATGGCCGGTCGCTAGCCGCAGTAGATGACCAGCGCGTCCACCAGGAACTGGGTGGCGCCTTCGCCGGCGCGGGAGTCGTAGTACTCCGTGAAGCGGGCGTCGGCCAGGTAGCCGTAGGCCAGGCTCAGGTGGGCGCCCTTGCTGTAGGCGCCGTCGGCCCAGTGCATGCTGATCCACTGGCCGTGCATCTGGCACATGCGCTGCGCCAGGGGGCCAGCCGGGTCGCCGTCGGCCATGGCGGCCTTCAGCGCGTCTATGATCAGGAGCTCCAGCTCCTCCTTGGTGTTCCAGGTGGCCTCGTCCATGGCCAGCAGCTTCTTGTTGGATTCGTCCATGGCTTCGTCTCCGTACTTCCTGCGTACCTCGGCGCCGTAGCGGCGCTCGTTTTCCTGAACGGCGTGCCAGCGCTTCAGCCCCGGCAGGATGGCGCCCATGAAGCTGATGGCCTCGTCCAGCGTCATGCCGTCGCTGTGCTGGACCAGGAACGGCGCGCAAGCCTCGATGAGCTCGTCCATGGTGGCCTCGTAGGTCCAGGCGCCGCCGGCGTAGCAGTGCTTGCAGTACTCGGGGGCGGGGGAGCCGTCGGCTTCGGTGCCGATTTCCGCGGGGTCCGTCAGGGGCATGCCGCAGCTTTGGCACATGGCCTGGTCCGGCATGTCCAGCAGCTGCCCGATAGGAACCTCCAGCACCGTGGCGATCAGCTTGGCCATGTCTATGCCGGGCGTGGTCTCGCCGTTTTCCCAGCGGCTGACGGCCTGCCGCGTCACGTACAGCTTCTGGGCCAGCTGGCCCTGGGTCAGCCCGCGCTCCTTGCGCAGCCGCGCCAGCGTTTCGTTGAATGCCATGGTGCCTCCTCCTTCGGGGGTTTGCCTTCTGCCTTGCATATTACGGGTCGGGCGATGCCGCCACAAGAAACAGCTCGTTGCCTGGGGCGGGGTGGTCCAGGGGGCGAAAGCGCCGCAGGCGCGCGGGCGGGCTGCGTGGGCCTGCGTGGGATGGCGACGCCGGGCGCCGTGGGCGGGTGCTGCGGCGTTTGGGCTGATGGACGCGCGGGTCTTTCGTCCTGCGCTTGACTGTGGTGGAGCGGGGGAGTACTCTTGCAAAGACAACTGTTGTAACGGCAACTATTACCACAGGGAAGGGAGAGCGCATGTTCATGTCGGATGTGAGCACGATCATGCGGCGCATGCGCATGTTCGCGGACCGGTCCCTGGCGGACCAGGGAATCGGGTTCCCGGAGCAGCTGGTGCTCATGCACCTGAGCGCGGCGGGGACCTCGAACCAGGAGTCCATTGCCGCCCAGTTCAACCTGGACAAGGGCGCGGTGGCCAAGACCATCGCCAAGCTGGAGGGGAAGGGCCTGGTCACGCGCCAGGTCAACCCGGATAACAAACGAGAAAAGCGCGTGAGCCTGACGCCGGCCGCCCATGAGGTGCTGGCCAGCATGGGGGAGGTCCTCCGCGATCTGGAAACCACCATGTTCCAGGGACTCACGCAGGATGAAATCGACGTGACGTGCGCCAGCCTGGCGCGCATCGCGGCGAATCTGACCGAGGGGCAGAAGGAGTAGCGTATGTTCAAGCACGGTCACGGCCATGGGCGCGGCATGGGTCACGGCCACGGCGCCGCGGCGGCCACGCCGGCGGATCCCAACGCGCCTCGCAGCCAAAGCAAGGGCTACTGGCTGGTAGCCATCGTGTACCTGCTGGGCCTGGCCATCGGCGCGCTGGACATGTCCATCGTCAACCCGGCCCGTACGGTCATCCAGAACACCCTGGGCGTGGAGGACTCCCTGGGCATTTGGATCATGACCATCTACACGCTGGCGTACGCGGCGGCCATTCCCGTGGTGGGCAAGCTGGCCGACCGACACGGCCGCAAGTGGGTGTACCTGGGCTGCATCTTCCTGTTCGGCCTGGGCTCGTTCCTGTGCGGTTTCGCCCAGACCATGTCCAGCTTCGAGATGCTGCTTGCCGCCCGCGTCATCCAGGCGCTGGGTGCCGGCGGCATCATGCCCGTTGCCACCGCTGAGTTCGGCACCGCGTTCCCCGAGGAAAAGCGCGGCATGGCCCTGGGCATCGTGGGCATGGTCTACGGCCTGTCCAGCATCCTGGGCCCGTCCGTGGGCAGTCTGATCCTGGAGATCGTGGGCCAGCAGAACTGGCAGTTCGTGTTCTACGTGAACATTCCCGTGTGCGCCGCCGTGCTGCTGCTGGGCTTCAAGCGGGTGCCCAACACCAAGGAGGAAAAGGTCCTGCCCATCGACGGCCTGGGCATTGCCATCCTGACGGTCATGACCCTGAGCCTGATGTACGGCCTGCGCAACATCGACTTCTTTGATTTCGCCCAGTCCATCCAGAGCACCGAGGTCTGGCCGTTCCTGCTGCTGTTCGTGGCCTTGATGTTCCCGTTCATCCTGCGGGAGCGCGTGGCCAAGGACCCGGTCATCAACCTGAGCTACTTCAAGAGCGCCAACGTGGTCATTGCCATGCTGTGTGCCATCGTGTCCGGCGTCATCATGATGGGCACCCTGTTCTACCCGCAGTTCTGCGAAAACGCCCTGTTCATGAAGTCCGGCTCCGGCGGCTACTTCTTCATGCTGCTGGGCGTGGGCAGCGCCATCGGCTCAATGGGCTCCGGCGGCCTGCTGGACAAGCACGGCGTCAAGCCGGTCCTGGGCTTTGGCTTCCTGGCCGCGGCGGCGGGATCGCTGTTCATGGCGCTGGTGGCCTGCAACTACCCGAACCTGCTGACCGTGTGCCTGACCCTGCTGCTGACTGGCCTGGGCCTGGGCTTCACCATGGGCGCCCCGCTGAACTACATGATGCTGCAGGACACCCCCGAAGAGGAGTCCAACTCCGCGCTGGCCACCCTTTCGCTGGTGCGCTCCGTGGGCACCGCGGTCGCCCCGGCCATCATGGTGGCGTTCATCGTGCACGCCGGCGGCCTGATGCAGGACCGGCTCATGGACGTCATGCCCAAGGAGGTGAGCGTTTCGCCCCTTCCGTATGCGCAGGAGCTTGACGACCAGATGGACGAGCTGCGCTCCGACGACGAGTTCAAGAAGATGCTCAAGGGCCTGGACATCCCCAAGCTGACGGACTACCAGACCGTCGAGGTCAACATAGACGATGCCGACTCCGACAAGGACGTGACCATCAGCCCGGAAACCGAGCAGGCGCTGCAGGACTCCGACGTGACCACCATCCCCGAGGCCTGCAAGACCCTGACCCGCGACGTTTTCGGCCAGCTGAAGCCCGACCTGATCAAGGACGCTACTGACGGCATCAACGACGGCCTGAAGACCATGCGCAAGAAGCTGGGTGAAATGGATGATGCTCTGGGCGAAATGGACGACGGCGCCAAGGACCTGGACAGCAGCATCAGCAAGATGAGCTCCAACATGAGCACGCTGCAGGGCAAGAAGTCCAAGGCTCAGAAGAGCTCCCGTCAGATGAAGACGGCCATTGCCAAGCAGAACAAGGCCATCAAGAAGATGGACAAGGCAATCAAGCAGCAGAAGACCGCCATCTCCAAGCTGAAGGCGGCGGCCGCCAAGCAGAAGACCGCCATAGACAAGATGGCCGCGGGCCTGAAGCAGATGGAGGGCTCCCTGGCCGGCATGAAGAAGCAGATGGGCCCGAACGCGCCTGCCGTGAAGCAGATGCAGAAGAAGGTCGACGACATGAAGAGCAGCCTGAAGAAGCTGAAGACTGCTCGCAGCAAGATCCTGACCAGCAAGTCCAAGCTGCAGACTGCCCTGAACAAGGTCAAGGCCGGCCGCACCAAGCTGGTGAAGGCCCGCAACAAGCTGAAGGCCGCGTTGAGCTGGGCGATGCCCGTGAGACGCTGTCGTCCACCATCGTGAAGCTGGAGGCCGTGAGCGATGCCATCCCGGGTCTGTTCGACGAAGCCGAGGAGAACTACCTGCAGGCCATCGACGACAACGCCGACGTCCTGAAGGAGACCTACCAGCGCACGCTGAACGACGGCTTCAAGGGCATGGCCTACTTCGTGTTCGCCTGCTCGCTGGTGGGTCTGGTCCTGCTGATCCCGTACAAGGACCGCCGCCGTGGATCGGGCGACCCGGAGGACGGGGATCCTGAGGACGAAAGCGATGGCGCAGGCGACGGCGACGCCGCGGGCGATGCCCTGCCCGAGCCGGAGCCGGAGGCCGCCGCCTAGCCGGGCGGTCCGCGGCCGGCGGGGGAGCGCGGCTGGCGCGGCCCCGCGGCTGGCGTGATCCCGTGGCTCGCGCGGCCTCGTGGCTACCTGCATGCGCACACAAGGGGAGGCGACCCGATCGGGCCGCCTCCTTCGTTTTCGGCGGGGGTTTCGTCCCTAATGGCCGCGGGCCTTCTGCCGCTTCTTCTCCCGACGCTTCCGGTAGCGCTCAGCGGCCTCCTGCTCCCGTTGCTCCCGGCTGGCGGCGCGGCGCTCGACCTTGGTCGCGTCGCGTTGGGCGGCCAGGGCCTGCTGCGCCTTCGTGCCCACGCCGGCCGCGCTGCGCATCTGCTTCTTGGCCAGGCGCTGCATCCGCTTGGGGTTGATGCGCCGGTCGGCGGCGAAGGCCCAAGGGTCGCGGCTGCTGTCGGCGCGCTCGGTTTCGTCCTGCCCTTGAGGCGATGTGAACCGCAGCCGTCCCCAGTCCGCCAGCGCGAATTCGTGGACCTGGGGGTCGGTGGGCTCGGTCCCGAATACGTGATGGGCCACGGAGTAGCCATCGGCGTCGATGCGCTCGACCAGCGCGATCCAGAAGGGGTCGTCGAAGCAGATCGTCAGCGTGCATCCGGTGCGCGCCGGGCGTGCCAAGTGTGGCGGGCGCGTTGGGCTCGCTGGGCTCGTCGTGCTCGTCGGATTCGCCGAGCGCTCGGCGAGCGCGTGGGCCCGCGCGGTTTCGAGCGGGTGCATGCGGCCTCCTTCCCGTGGTTCGCCTGAGGCTTCAGCTCCAGCATAGGGGCGTCTGGCCTCGCGGTCGAGCAACGGCCTGTTGCCTCAGCCCCTCGAATCGTTCTCACGATGCCCCTGCTCATTGTGGGAATGGATTTTCGCCCTGAAATCCATTCTCACTTTGACGGCTTGCGTTGTATGAACGACCAACTCGTTCACACAATGGGGGTTTTGGGTCAGGTTTACCGATTATGCCCACTGTGAGAACGATTTGGCGACCTCAAGTCGTTCTCACATGGGGGAGGGTCGATTGTCGGAATGGAAATCGGGCCCAATTTTCATTCCGACATTTTGCCAGCTCAAAGTGGGAATGCTTTTTCGTTCGCACATTGCGACCCCACCGAAGTGTGAATGCGCCGAACTCGTTCTGACTTTGTACCCCCTGCATTGTGGGAATGCTTTTCCGTTCGCTCATTGCACGGCCTGATTGTCAGAACGCCCTCGAATCGTTCTCACTCTGAGGGCAGCGCGTGTGTGAACGGATCAGGGCGAAATAGCCGGCCGCTTCCACGCTTCCCGCGCTCGATCGCACCCGATCGCACCCGGTCGCGCTCGACGCGCCCCCAAAATCGTTTGAAAACCACTGTTGCAAATCCACGCGAGCCGCGCTATAGTGCAACTAGCGTTACAAAACAACCGTTGCAAAACGGCCAACCACCGGAAGGAGCAACCATGCCTCCCCGCCCCAAGTTCACCAAGGAAGAAGTGCTGCAGGCAGCCCTGAAGATCGTCCGCGAAAAGGGAGAAGCCGCCCTGACCGCCCGTAACCTGGGCGCTGAGCTGGGCTCGTCCACGCGTCCGCTGTTCACGCTGTTCGACGGTATGGACCAGATCAAGGCCGAGCTGGCAAAGGGCCCGGCCATGGACCTGTTCTTCAGCCACTGCGAAGGCTTCCGCGACTACACGCCGGCGTTCAAGCGATACGGCCTCATGCTGGTGTCCTTCGCCGAGCAGGAGTCGCACCTGTTCGAGTTCATGTTCACCAGCCCCCACGGCGAGTCGCTGACCCTGCGCGAATGGACCCGCGACCGCCTGGGCGAATCCGCCGTCCAGCTCCTCCAGCAGGAGTACGACCTGGACGAGGAAACGGCCCGCACCCTCTTCGGCGAGGTCTGGCTCCACTGCTTCGCCCTGTGCGTCATCAAGGTCAAGCATGTGGTCACGCTCACCGACCAGGACGTGCCGGAGAGCCTGTCCCGCAGCTTCGTGGGCCTGCTGAGCGTTGCCAAGGCCGGCCTCATCCACAAGCTGGGCGTTGCCCCGGTTAAGGGCGAAAGCCCCGATCCCTTCCCGGTGGCGAACACGCCCCTGGTGCCCATAGTCAGCCCCGTCCCGTCGCCGCGCAGCTAGCCGCGGATCCCAGGACCCCAAGAAAGGAACCCTCCCATGACATCGCAGATCCTCCAGTTCGCCTCAATGGCCCTGCCGCTCGTGCTGCTGGGCTTGGGCATTGCCTTCGCGGCCGTGGCCTACAGCCAGAGCCGTAAGGGCGAGTCGCCTCTGGTCCAGACGGGCCTGGCCACCATCTCCTTTGCCCTGAGCCTGCTGTGCTTCGGCGTTTTCGTCCCCACGGCTGAGGCGGCCCCCGCCGACCAGGCCAAGCAGGCCCCCGTCGACGCTCCCGCCATCGACATCCAGGTCGAGCCCGCCGACGGCTTCCAGATTCCCTTGGGCAACGACCTGGTCTGGGCCGGTACCGCCCGCACCTTCAGCGACGTCGACCAGCCCAATGACCTGCTGCTGGCCGGCCAGACCGTGCGCGTCCAGAACTCCCGCGTCAAGGGCAGCATCCGCGCGGCGGCCCAGAACGTCACCGTGTCCAACACGAAGGTGACCCAGTCCGTGACCCTGGCAGGCCAGACCGTCGGCTGCACCGGCGGCTCCTCCGAGGCCGTGGCCCTGGCGGGTCAGACCGCTGCCTTCACCGGCACGACCAAGACCCTGTACGCCGCTGCGGGCCACGTGACCATCAACGGCACCGTCCGTGGTGACGCCAAGGTGTCTGCCGAAACCCTGGAGACCGGCCCCGACGCCGTCATCGACGGCACCCTTACCGCTGAGCTGGGCAAGGACCCGGTCATCGCCAAGGGCGCCAAGGTGGGGGAGCAGGACGTGACCCTGAACCAGAGCATGAAGAACGCTGACGCTGAGCTGGGCGAAGCAGCCGGCGCGCTGTCCGCCGCTGCCTTCGGCGGCATGATGATAGCCAAGCTGCTGGGCGTGCTGGGCTTCCTGCTGGTGGCCCTGCTGGCCGAGTGGCTGACCCGCCGCCAGGTTGCCGACTCCGCTGCCATGGCCAAGGGCCGTACCGGCGCCATGGTGCTCACCGGCGTGATTGCCGCCCTGGTCGCTCCGCTGGTGCTGCTGATCCTGATGTGCACGGTCGTGGGCGCCCCGCTGGCCTTCGGCCTGACCGGCGGCCTGCTTGCCATCCAGATGGTGGGCGGCGGCTTTGCCGCAGCGTCCCTGGCCAAGCTGGCCTTCCCGAAGATGGGCCGCTACGTGGGCTCCCTGCTCATGGCCCTGATCTTTGGCCTGGTCAGCCTGATCCCGGTCGTTGGCTGGATTCTTTCCGTGGCAGCCTTCATGTACCTGCTGGGCTACGTGCTGCAGAAGGTCTTCCTGGCCATGACCGCCGACCGCAAGCCGGCCCAGCCCCAGCAGCCTGCTGAGCAGCCGGTCCAGCCTGCGGCCCCCGCCGTCGAGCCTGCAGCGGCAGTCGCAGCCCCCGTGACCCCGGTTGCCG
>JAUNCQ010000023.1:8071-13062 GCA_030526515.1 Coriobacteriia bacterium | reverse complement strand
AGCCCGTCGCCGAGCCGACCGGCGACGCCGGGCCCGAGTCCCAGCCCGCCCCGAACCCCCAGAACCCCGCGTAGGAGGATCACCCCATGACTTCTGACCTGACCGTGGTCTATGAATCCAACGCCGGCCACACCTACCAGTACGCGCAGATGCTGGCCGACCGCCTGGAGGTCCCGGCCCTGGAGCTGGCCCAGGCCAAGCGGCAGCTGCCCCGCGGCTCCCGCGTGGTCTTCCTGGGATGGATCTTCGCGGGCAGCGTGAAGGGCGGCAAGAAGGCCCTGCAGCTGTTCGACGTGGTGGCCCTGGTCGGCTGCGGCATGGGCGCCAACGGCTCCCAGGTCGATGACCTCCGCCGCAACACCCCGGTGCCCGACCATGTCCCGGTGACCACCATCCAGGGTGGCCTGGAGCTGTCCCGCCTCAGCGGCCCCTACAAGCTGGCCCTGTCCATGGCCTCCAAGGCCCTGAAGAAGGCGGAAGAGCAGGGCGAAACCGCCGACGACTGTGCGTCCGAGCAGGACCGCGCCATGCGGGAGGCCTTCCGCGACCCCCGCAACCACGTGAGCCAGGCCAACGCCGACCTGCTGTACGCCTGGCTGCAGGAGCAGCTGGGGTAGGGCGCAACCGCGGGACCTGGCCGTGCGCTCCGGCGCACCCGACGCCACCGTGAGCGCCAAGCCGTGGCCCCTCCGCGGGACCGGGCTCCTGTCCAAACGCAACCGCAACCCCTCTCCTCGAGCCCCCGGGTGCCTGCCCGGGGGCTCGCGTTCTTTTCGCCCGAAGAAACATTACTGTTTGTTCACTGACCTGCTGCCCGACCCCTGCCTGCTCGCGTATACTGGGTAATGCTGCCCAAATTCGGGGCAGCCCCTGAACGGGGGAGGAAACGGGAAAAGGAAACCAACTGTGGAAGCTCTTGCGAGCGTCTTGAACCTTGTCATGCAGCCGTGCTACCAGCTGACCGGCAACTGGTGGGCGGCCATTGCGCTGTTCACGGTCATCTGCAAGATCGTGCTCATGCCGCTGAGCCTGTGGTGCCAGAAGAACAGCATCGTCATGGTGACCGTCATGCCGGCGGTGAACCGCCTGAAGGTCCAGTACTACGGCGACAACGAGACCATCGGCGAAAAGCAGAACGCACTTTATAAGGAGAAGGGCTACCACCCGCTCCTTTCTCTGATTCCCCTGGCAGTGCAGGTGATCATCCTGTTCGGCCTGGTGGACGTGATCCACGGCGTCACCGACGGCGGCGCCCCCGGCACCGAGTTCCTGGGCCTGGTGCCCACGGAAGACGGCGGCGTGTCCTGGATCATGCCCCTGCTGGCGGGCCTTTCGGCCTTCCTCCTGGGCGCGGCCCAGAACCGCATCAACCCGCTGCAGAAGGAGCAGTCCACCGCGGAAAAGAACTCCACCAACGGCCTGTCCGTGGGCCTGTCCCTGGTCCTGGGCGTGTTCGTTTCCGCAGGCATGGCCTTCTACTGGATCTGCAGCAACCTCATGGCCATCATCGTGCAGGTGCTGTGCAACATCCTGATCAAGCCCGCCAAGTACATTGACTATCAGGAGCTGGACGAAAGCCGCAAGGAGCTGGAGGCCCTGGAGTCCCTGGTGGAGAAGAAGAAGTGGTATCAGCGCGACCCGTTGTCCAAGCGGGAAAAGAAGGACTACGAGCGCTTCTTCAACGTGGTGGGCAAGCACATCGTCTACTACAGCGAGGGCAGCAACTTCTACCGCTTCTTCCAAGGTTCCATCGAGTACCTGCTGGAAAACTCCAACGTGACCATCCACTACGTGACCAACGACCCCAACGACGTGATCTTCGGCATGGCGGAAAAGCAGCCCCGCATCCAGCCGTACTTCGTCCGTGAGAAGCGCGCCATCACCCTCATGATGAAGATGGACGCCGACGTGGTGGTCCTGAGCCAGGACGACCTGGACAACTACTACATCAAGCGCAGCTACGTGCGCAAGGACATCGAGTACGTGTACTCGCCCCACCACCTGACCAGCTTCTACCTGACCGGTTGGAAGCACGGCTACGACCACTTCGACACCATCCTGTGCACCGGTCCCGACCAGGTGGCCGAGCTGCGCCGGGGCGAGGAGGTCTACCAGCTGCCCCGCAAGAAGAACCTGGTGGAGGTGGGCTACGACATGCTCGACCGCTCCATCGCCCGCGAGGCCAGCGCCGAAAAGGTGGTCAACGAGCGCCCGGTGATCTGCATCGGCCCCTCCTGGCAGGAGGCCAACATCCTGGACAGCTGCATCGACGACCTGGTCAAGGCCCTCACCGGCAACGGCTACCGCATCGTGGTGCGCCCCCATCCCGAGTACGTGAAGCGCTACCGTGCCCGCTGGGATGCCCTGAAGGCCCGCGTGCGCGAGTACGGCCCTGAGGACGAAATCGTGTTCGAGGACGACTACTCGCTGCCGTCCTCCGCGAACATCGCGGACATCCTGATCACCGACTGGTCCACCATCAGCTACGACTTCAGCTTCAGCAAGCTCAAGCCCTCCGTGTACATCAACACCCCCATGAAGGTGAACAACCCGGACTGGCAGGAGCTGGGCATGACCCCCACGGACATTTCCCTGCGCGACCAGACCGGCGTGTCCTTCGCCATGGAGGACGCCGGCAAGATCGGTCCCACGGTGGCCCAGATGCTGGCCAACCCCGACGAATGGAGCGACCGTATCCTGGCAATCCGCAAGGCCTTCCTGTTCAACGAAGGCCACGGCGGCCAGGCGGCGGGCGAGTACCTGCTCGGCCGCATCCTGGCCAAGCAGGAGGAGTCCGCAGCCGCCGCTGCCGCAGAGGGCAGGAAGAAGGGGACGAAAGATAACGCAGCCGCCGGTGCCGACGCGCCTGCCGCTGCCGTGGAAGGAGGTGAGGGCCGTGAGTAGGGTCTTCGCGAACCGCGGGGCCGCCCGCGCTGCCGTGGGCATGCTGGACGCGGCCTTTGCCCTGATGCTGGCAGCCGCCGTGCTGCTGGCCCTGCCCCGACCGGCGCTGGCCTACGTAGACCCGTCGGTCATGACCTATACCATCCAGGCCCTGGCCGGCGTGGCGGTGGCCCTGTCCACCGTGGCCGGCGTGGCATACCGTCGCGTGCGCAAGCACCTGGTGCGCAAGCTGGGCATTGACGAAAACGCCGGCAAGGTGGTGGACCCCGCCGTCATGCGCGTGCAGGGCGAAGCCGAGCTGGCCCAGCAGAACCAGGCCATGGCCGAGTTCTGGGCCGCTGCGCCTGACCCGGGCCAGGCCAAGGCCCTGGGCTTCGGGGGCCGCCTGATCCGCGCCCTGGTGGTGTGCCTGTTCACCTTCGGCACGTTGCTGTTCCTGGCACCGGTGGAGCTTATTGCCGCCAACGCCTCCAGCCTGACCTACAGCCTGGGCAACACCTGGGCGCCCATCCTGGTCTTCGCCCTGGTGGTCTCCGTGGTGGCAGCCCTGGTGCTGTCCCTGCTCAAGGGCCGCGTCTTCGACGTGGTCAGCGGCCTGGTGGCTGCTGTGGGCGTGTGCTTCTGGCTGCAGTCCCTGCTGCTGAACGTGGACATGCCCAGCGCCAACGGCGCTCCCGTGGGCTGGGCCGGCTATCTGCCCCACATGGTCCTGGGCACCCTGGCCTGGGCTGCCGTGATCGGCGCGTGCGTCTACTGCGCGGTGACCCGCACCAAGAGCTTCCGCCCGGCCATGGTGGGCGTGTGCTCCTTGTTCCTGGTGGTGCAGGTGGTGGGCGCCGGCTCCATCTTCCTGGACGGCAAGACCCTGGACACCACCCGCAGCGACGACCGCGTGTACTCCACCATGGACGGCATCGACACTCTTTCGCCCCAGGACAACATCGTGGTCTTCGTCCTGGACATGTTCGACACCAAGGGCTTCATGGAGATGCAGGATGCCCGCCCCCAGGCCACCGACTGCCTGAAGGGCTTCACCTTCTACCCGAACTCCACGGGCTCCTTCATCCCCACCCACTACGCGCTGCCGTATCTCATGACCGCTACGTGGCCTAGCGTGGACGAGCCCTTCGAGGAGTACGCTAATAACCGCTACGAGCGCTCCACCTTCCTGTGGGACCTGCGTGACGCCGGCTACGACCTGGGCCTGTACACCGACACCATGGGCGGCCCCAACGAATCCGCCAAGGCCCGCGAGCTGACCATCAACCACCATCCGCTGGTGAAGGAGGACGCCGTGGACGTGGACTGGTGGGGGACCGCCACCATCATGGCCAAGGCGGCCGCGTACCGTGACATGCCCTGGATCCTGAAGCCGCTGTTCTGGTACTACACCGACGACATCAACATTGCCATGACTCCCGGCGGCACCACCAACCTGGCCGCCATGCCCTGGGTCTGCAATGACGCCCGCTACCACGACGTTGCCATGAGCAAGGGCCTGCAGGTGGTTGACCGCGGCGGCAAGGGCTCCTTCCGCCTGATCCACCTGAACGGCGCCCACTGGCCCTACACGTTGACGGCCGACGGCAAGCAGGCCACCGGTGCCACCGACTACAACGAGCAGGCCGAGGGCGCCTTGAAGGTCGTGGGCGACTACCTGGAGATGATGCGGGAGAAGGGCCTGTACGACGACGCCACGATCATCGTCACCTCCGACCATGGCAACTGGGACTGGAACCACGACGACGTGCAGGAGGCCACCAACCCCATCATGCTGGTGAAGCCGGCCCAGTCCGCGGAAAAGGACGCCGAGCCCCTGAAGGTGAGCCAGCAGCAGACCGGCCACATTGACTACCACGCCACCATCATGACGGCCGCCACCGGCAAGGCCGGCAAGTACGGCGCGCCGGTGTGGGACGCCCCCAAGGAGGGCCGCGACCGCTACTTCATCTATCCGGTCCACGACGGCAAGCGCGACCTCCAGATGGTGGAGTACCGCATTTCCGGCAACGCGCTCGACCGCAACGACTGGCACGAGTACAAGCGCTGGGACTACCAGAACGACGGCAAGGGCAAGAAGCACGGTA
>JAUNCQ010000023.1:0-8051 GCA_030526515.1 Coriobacteriia bacterium | reverse complement strand
CGGCCACGCCGCACTCGCCGGCGTCCCCCCTTAAACCCGACGCGGGGGGCGAAGGGGGGCTCCCCTTGCGCCCCGCTTCTTGTTTGCAGGGGTATGTGCGGCGGCCGCTACTTGGATGGGGTCTTGACCACCTGGACGTTGGCGCTGTCTACCAGCTGCGCCAGGTAGGTGCTTGCCACGGTGCTCCAGCTGGTGGCCAGGGCGGCGGTGCGGACGGTTTCCCGGAGGGAGTCGTCGGGCAGGTTCTGGTAGCGGGAGTCCTTGGTGAACACGTACTCGCCGGTGCACAGGTAGATCTGGTAGGAGCCGTCGTTGGAGGCTACGTCCGGGTAGGGGTCGTTGGGGTGGATCGTCAGGACCGTGTCCATGTTCAGGATGCCCTCAAGGTTGTAGCCCAGGTTCCAGCCTAGGTCGCCCTGGGGCAGGTCTTTGGCGGTCTTGGCAAGCTCGTCGGCCTTCTGCTGGAAGCGCTCGGCTCGCTTGCTCGGGTCCAGCTTCTTGCACTCCGCCAGGAAGGCCGCGGCCTGCTTCTTCTGGTCGGAGGGGAAGCTGACCACGCTGAACTTGCGGATGACCCGGTCGCCCAGGTTCTGCTTGACGTACTGGTCCACGGCCTCTTCGGTCTGCTTGCTGTCCAGGCCGGCTTCCTTGGATATGACCTGCTGCTGCACGCTGGCAAAGGCGTACTTGTCCCGCAGCTGCTCCTCGGTGGTGCCCTTCCGCTCCAGATAGGCCTTCCAGTCCTCGTCGGTCTGGAGGTGCTGGGAGTCCCTCAGCTGCTGGATGGACCGGTCCACCGTGGCCTGGTCGGCGGTAATGCCCAGCTCCGCGGCGCGCTCTTCCACCAGCGTGCGGGTGGCAAGGCTGCGGATGGCCTCTTCGCGCCAGGTGGTCTGGGTGTAGCCGTTGGCTGCCAGGTACTCCTCCCAGGCCTTGTCGTCGTCGCAGCCGGCATCCACGCGGGCCTGGTCGGTGTAGTCGCTGATCTGCTGCTCGGTGATGACGTTGCTGCCGAAGGTGGCCGCCGTGGGGCTGCTGCTGTCGGCAGAGCAGCCGGTCAGGGCCAGGCTGGCGCACAGCAGGGCACCGGCGCCCAGGCAGGCGCCGCGGCGGGCGAGGGTGCGAAGTGACGGGACTGAGGATGGCCTGAGCATGGAACCTCCAGGTCGTAGGGCTAGATGCGGAAGAACAGGGGGACGTACTTCAGGGGGCCCACCTTCTTGCGGGCGCGGCGGTGGAAGTCGTCGTAGTAGCGGCGGCAGATGCCCACCTCGTCGTCGGAGGGGGTGCCGGGGCCGTAGGCGCAGCAGTTGTAGATGTCGATCACCTGGTCGAACTCGGGGGCGTCGGCGGTCTGCTCGAAGCTGCACAGGGCGCTGTTGGCGCTGGCGCGGTACTCCTGCAGGGTGTTGGAGCCCGGCAGGGGCATGCGCATCTTGTCGAAGGCGCCCAGGTAGTACAGGAACAGGGACTGCACCCGCTCCTTGGGCGGCTGGGCCATGATGCGGTCGAGCTTGCGCTTGCGCAGGGCCTTTCGCCCGCCGATGATGGCGGCCAGCAGCAGGATGATGGCTATGGGCATGGCCAGCCACGCCCAGTCGGGGATGTGCATGCTTATTGCGCTGGCGGAGTCCTGATCGGACTTGCTGTTCAGGCTCATGGCGCTGCCGGCATCCTGGGACTGGTCCTTGCTCTGGGGGTCGGACTGGATGTCGTCCATGTTCTGCTGCTGGTCCAGGTCGCCGTCGCCGCTGGCGTTGATGACTATGTCGGAGGTGTTCATGGAGAACAGCTTGTCGTTGACCACGCTGACCTTGTCGCCTATGCCGCGGACCTCCTCCGTGTCCAGGCGCATGTGCTTGGTGATGAGCTTCACCACCACGTGGGGCGGGTTCAGGGGCGCTATGACCACGCAGAACAGGCCGGCGCCCAGGGTGCAGGCCAGCACCGCCGTCAGCAGCGATGCCGCGGTGGTGGTGCCGAACGATATCTTCTCCGAATCCGAGTCAAGCAGGTTCACCTGGTAGTTGCGGTAGGCGTACAGGGCCGCCGCCAGCACGCCGAAGGCCAGGGTGGGGACTACGTGGCCCAGGAAGTACAGGTACTCCAGCACGGCGCACAGGATCAGTCCGCCGGCAGCCAGCACCAGCGTGGTGGCCTTGCGGCGCGACAACAGGAACACCAGCACGATGGTCAGTGCGGCCAGCAGGACGAAGGTGGCGTTGTTACCCGCCACGTCGTCAAGGATGCTGGGGGAGCCGGACAGGGTCCAGCAGGTGAACGCCGCGGCGGCGGTGGCCAGGGCGATCAGGGCGCCGCCCACCACGGCGCTGGTCAGGGACCGGGCGCACAGGAACAGGGCGAAGGTGCCGACCACGGCCAGGGCCGCAATGACCCAGGGCTGCTGCTGGAAGGGGCGGGTGCTGTAGAAGCCGGTGCACAGCACGTGCAGGAGCGTGCCGGACGCAGCGGCGCACAGGACCATGTCCCAGACGCTGTTCTTAAGGTACTGCATCATGCCGCTCATGCGTTCTGCCCTCCAAGGTCGCTTGCCTGGGAAATGATGGTGTAGGGGATGCCCGCCATGCCCAGGCGCTTCAGGGGCTCCGCCATCTCCTGGCGGGTGTCGGCGTCAAGGCAGGAGGGGATGATCGCGATCAGGATCGGGTTGCGGCGGCTCATGCGGGCGCTGGTGATGGCTCCCACCAGGTCCTGGGTGATGCAGCTGGTGATGAACACCAGGTTGTTCTGGGCGTAGATGCTGTTGGCCTCCTGGCCCAGCAGGTCAATGGCCGCCACGCCGCTGCCCTCGGCAATGCGGGGCATGCGCTCCATCAGCTCGGCCTGCATGCGCTCCAGCGGACCGCTGAACCGGCGGGTGCGGCCGGCGTCGTCCACGAACAGCAGCGTGCTCTCCAGGCCCTGGGCCGCGCACCACTCGTCAATGCTCAGGACGGCCTCCATGATGGCGTCGTAGGCGCACATGAGCTCCTCGGGGTTGCCGGTGCGGGGGTTGTCCAGGTCGGCGATGATCTCCACGCCGGGGTTGGTGGCGGTTTCGTACAGGCGGGTGAAGTAGTCCTTGGTGGCGGCGCCGGCGGAAAGCTTCCAGTGGATGGCCTTCAGGGGGTCGCCCCAGCGGTACTCGCGGACGCCGCGGTAGTCCATGCCGTCGTTGATGACGGTGGCGAAGGACTTCTTGGACTCCACGTTGTCGTCGGTGGAGATCTGCAGGCCGGCCACGTTGTGGACCTGGGGCTGCACCAGCACCTGGTGCATTTCGGGGTTTTCCTTCACCTGGGCGAAAACCCCGAAGGGGTCGGTGATGCGGATCTGCTGGATGCCCACGGTGTAGGTGCCCAGGTGGTCGAAGCGCACGCCGAAGTCGAAGGTCTTGGTGGACCGGGGCGGCAGGGTGACCAGGCGCTGGGTGCTTGCCCCTTCGTCCCCGAACAGGTCGCTGATGAAGAACTTGGCCTGCACGCACACGGCGGGCAGGGGGGATTCGTTGCGGACCACCAGCTTGAAGGGGATCCGCTCGCCGCGGATGCAGCCGTCGCCAATGCCCTCGGAGTCAAAGGTCAGCTTGGGAGCCAGGATCTTCAGGTAGGCGAAGGAAAGGGCCAGCAGGATCAGGTACCCGATCAACGGCGCGTAGCCTATGACCGTGTTCACGAAGGGGATGGGCACGGCCAGGGCAATGCCCAGGGCCACGCAGGCCAGGACCTTGCGGGATCGCTTCAGGGCGGCCAGGATGCCGCCGGAGTTCTTTTTCGTCCTGTTCTTCTTGAGCTTTGCCATGGCCTACTCCCACGTCCTCTGCTGGGTGGCGATCATCCACGCGAAGGCGGGCATGACCACGAAGGACACCAGGGTGCCGATGGGCAGGATGCCGCCCACGTAGGGGATGAAGGGGCCGACGCAGCGGCAGACCATGAGCACCAGGGCGCCCAGCAGCACGTTTCCTATGAATTGCTTGCGGAACTCCGCGCCGAACAGGAAGCGGCTCACGTGGGGGACCACCAGGCTGATCATGGCCACGGTGCCCACGCTGACCTGTGCGGCCACCATCATGAGGGTGGCGCAGGTCAGGGCCACGACCTGCAGGCGGTTGGCGCTCACGCCCAGGCCCTTCATGTCCGACTCGGGGAAGCTGAGCACGTTCAGGCGGAAGCGCAGCAGCACGATGGGCGTGACCGAGATGACGGCCATGACCAGCAGGAAGGCGAAGGCGTACCATTCGGTGTCCACGGCAATGGCCTCGGACAGGCTGTTGTAGACCTCCCACAGCTCGTCGGTGAACACGTTCCAGGTCACGTAGGTGGTGATCACGCCGTACAGCTGGGAGATGATGGTGCCCACCAGCAGCATGTTGATCACGTTCAGGGGTCGGCCCGGGCCGCTGATCATCTTGGAGAAGAAGAACAGCGCGGCCAGGGTCAGGATGATGAAGCCGTAGGACAGCAGGTAGCGGGCCAGGGGCATGTTCACGGCGTTGGCGCCGAACAGGACCACCAGCACCAGGACGCCCACCTGCACGCCGTTGGACACGCCCAGCATGGTGGGGCTGGCAATGGGGTTGCGGAACACGTTCTGGTACAGCGTTCCCGCCAGGGCCAGCAGCATGCCGCAGATGGCGGTTATGGCGGTGACGGCCGTCTGGTTGAGCAGCGAGTAGTAGTGCTTGTTCACGTCCAGGACCTGGTCGGGGGTGAGCACGTTGCCGGTGTGCCCCAGGTCAAGCTGCTGGAAGAACAGGGCCCAGGTGCCCAGCACCACGTCGGGGGTGACCAGCTCGCCGTTGTATCGGTCTACGCACAGGTTGAACAGGCACACTGCCACCAGCAGGACGGCCACCACGATGGTCTTGCGGCGCAGGGCCTGCTGGTCGAGCATCTGCAGGTTGCTCAGGGGGCTCTTCTTGGGGATCTGGTCCGCGGGGCGGGGAGCAGCCTTCTTGCGCTCCTGGCCCGGTGCCAGCACGGCCTCGGTTGCTTTGCTAGATCCAGTCGACATTGCCACGCCTCCTTTGCTGGATGATGGCGACCAGGAAGAAGATGGTGCCGATGATGCTGGTGAAGGAGCCCAGGCTGCCGCTGAGCAGGTTGCCCATCTGCATGACGTAGTTGGATACCAGCAGGTACAGGCTGCCCACCAGGGCGCTGGCGGGAATCAGGAAGCGCAGGTCGGGGCCGACCATCTTACGTGCCAGATGGGGCACCAGGAAGCCGACGAAGCCCACGTTGCCGCAGAAGCTGACCACCACGGCGGTCATGACGGTGCAGACCAGGATGACGGAGTTGCGGGTCATGCCCACGGAAATGCCCATGGACTTGGCCTCTTCGTCGTTGAAGGCCAGCAGGTTCAGGCGGCTGCTCATGCAGAACACGTATATGAGGCCTATGGCCAGGGGCACCGCTATGAGAAGGAACTCAAGCGGGCCCATGATGCTGTCGATGGAGCCGTTGACGGTGGTGCGCATGGCTTGGATCTGCTCTTCGGTGCCGAAGTAGGTGATGTAGTTGCGGATGACGCTGACTATGCCGCTGATGACTGCGGCGAACACCTGGCCGGCGATGACCAGCGCCGCCTTGGACACCTTGCCCTTGCCGGCAATGTAGGCAATCAGCAGGACCAGGCCCACTATGACGAAGCAGCCCGCCAACGAGAAGAAGGCCCGCAGCTGGGTTGCCATGATGTAGTCGACGGTGGTCAGGGACGCCATGTTGGCGGCCACCTCCTCGTTGGCCACGGAGGTTACGCCGGAGGCGGCTACGGCGCCGGTGCCGAAGACCAGCGTGTAGATGACGCTGCCCAGGGTGCCGCCGCTCATCACGCCCAGGGTGGAGGGGGATGCCAGGGCGTTCTTCAGGGCGCCCTGATACACGGCGCCGTTCACGGCCAGCGTGGCGCCCACGAGCACCAATGCCAGGGTGCGCCAGAATATGATGGTCAGGCCGTTGCCGTCGGGGACGCCGCTCAGGGCGTTGCTGGCTGCTCTCAGGTTCATCTGCAGGGCCTCGATCCAGCCTGCCAGGCCGCGGCGCATGCCCTCTTCGGTGAGCCATCCCGTGGGAAGGATCACGAACACCAGGGCGCAGACCACCACCATGACACCCATGATGATCAGGGCGCGCTTGCGAGGGTCCATTGCGTAGCGGGCCTTCATCTGGGCGGAGTAGGCCGATACCTCGTTCTGGTGGGCGAAGGGATTGCGGTCGTACCCGTATTGGGGGCCCAGGTCGGCCTCCTGCGGGCTATGGGAGAACAGCGACTGGCTCTGGGACTCCGCCAGGGGGTCCTCCGCCAGCTGCTTGCGGGTCTTGCGGAACCCGAAGGAGCTTTCCTTGATCACGCCCTGGCTCTTAGGCGGAGCCTCGGGCTCGGGCTTGTCCTGGGCGCGCTTGCGCAGGGGTCCCTGCTTGGGACCGCGTCTTTCGCCCTTCGGCTTTTCCTTGTCCTGGGCCCCTGGGACGGCTGCGTTGCCCGCAGGGGTCCCGAAGTCAAAGGGGCTGGACGATTCCTGTGACTGGTTCATCTTCATGCTAGGACTCCGGTCCGTTCATGATCTCTTCCGTTTCCTGGCTGCTCAGCTCGTAGCCGTAGAACTCCTTGTAGAAGTGCTGCACGTCCGCTTCGGCGGGGTAGTCGGCCTTGCGGAACTTCTGGAACGTCCAGGATGCCTCGAGCACGCTTTCCACGCCGCCCTTGCGCCAGTTGCTGAACAGGCCCGTGGGGTTCACGTACACGTCGTAGTAGTTGACGGTGGTGCCGTCGTTCAGGCTGGACTGGGTGCCCATGCCGTGGGTGCCGATGCAGGCGTCCACCAGGTTCGAGTCCGGGCCGTTGATGAAGCCCACGCTGGAATAGGTTGCGTAGTCGCCCTTGGAGACCACGCTGTAGGGGTGGTACAGGCCGTTGTCCCGATGGGCGTCCTGGTCAAGCAGGTCCTTCTGCTCCTGGGTGCTCACCACCACCGCGGGGAACTCCTTGGTCCCCAGGCCGCACTTGCCCTCGACGCTCCACATGAGCGCCGTGTCGAAGCCCTGGGGGTCGGGGGCGTAGGTGATCTTCTGGCGGTCGATGCTGGTCCACTTCCTCCAGCTCACGGGGGCCTTGGAGGTGGTGAACTGCCACACGCCGGCGGTACGGCCGCTCAGGCCGCGCCACTGTCCCGCGGCGGCGTTGTTCAGGGCGCCGCCCACGCTCAGGTAGTAGGCCGAGGGGTCCTCCTCGTAGCCCAGCTCGGCCACGGCGACGCCCTGGTCGGAGGACAGGAAGCCGTTACCGTCCTCGTAGCGGGCGTCCTTGTCCCAGTCGGTGATCATCAGGGTGCGCACGGTGGTGGCGTCGGTGCTGGCCTTCTTGCCGGTGTCGTAGTTGAAGCCGCCGGTCAGGCCGCCGTTTTCGTCCTTGAAGTGCTTCACCAGGTCGTCATGGAACTCCAGGTAGGCGTCGCGGACCTTGCCGGCCTGCTCGTTTCCGCCCTTCTCCAGGATGTCGCCCACCAGCTTCACCGCGTAGGTGATCTTGCTGGCGGAGGCCATGTTGGGGATCACGTACACGATGATGTTGTTCTTCAGGAGCTCGTCCTCCTGCTTCTTGGTCAGGGTCTCATCGCCCTCCATGACGAAGCACAGCTCCGGGTCAAGGTCGATGATCTTCTTGACGCTGCTCAGGTCGCCCTTCTCGGTGCCGTCGTCCTTCCAGACCTTCTTCACCTTGTCCACGCCCTTGGAGGCCATGACCCGCTGGATCTGCTCGTTTTCCACGAAGTCGGCGTCGGCGCCCACCAGGGGAGTGTCCTTTTCGGTGCCGCCGAGCATGCTGACTACGACCGCGGCCTCGCCCACGGCGGTGACGTGCTTGATCTCCTCGGGGACCTCGGCGAACTCGCCGTAGTCCTTGTAGACCTTGATCTCGTTC
Organism: Coriobacteriia bacterium; assembly: GCA_030526515.1. Lineage (GTDB taxonomy): Bacteria > Actinomycetota > Coriobacteriia > Coriobacteriales > Eggerthellaceae > SUG1186. Next base: position 125 of record JAUNCQ010000023.1, on the reverse strand, counting down.
TTGGCGTTCTTGCCCTTGCCGGACTTGTCGGGCTTCTTGCCCTGCTCCTCAGGGTTCTTGCCCTTGTCCTTGTTCTTCTTGTCGCCCTTGCCTGCGGAGCTCTTCTTGCCGTCCTTCTTCTTGGC
>JAUNCQ010000022.1 GCA_030526515.1 Coriobacteriia bacterium | reverse complement strand
CCGCTCGTCAAAACCACCCAAACCTACGACCCCCTCCACGACCCCGATTACGTCGACACCGCCCTCCGCACCGCCGTCTCGACTCCCGACGCCCTGTCACCCCAGGCCACGGACCTGCAGCAGGAGGTCGCCCAGAAGATCAAGGACGCCGCCAGCACGTATCGGAAGGTCACGCTGACCCTGGGCGGCCTGTCGTACTCCTTCTACGGCGTGAGCATTGCCGAGTACGGCCTGTCCTCCGAGGAGGTGTCGCCCATCCTCCAGATGGTGTGGGACGACCCGGAAATGTTCTACTTCCCCTTCTCGGTCACCAAGTACGGCACCAGCAAGTGCGTCATGTACGTGACCTGGGACTTCACCTTCGGCACCCTGGACGAAATCACCGCCGCCCGCGCCTCTCTTGATCGCAAGGTCGACGAGGCTCTGACCTGGGCGAACGTCTGCATGACCCCGCTTCAGAAGGCCCAGGCCATGCATGACTACCTGGTTCGCACCTGCGCCTACGACCACGACGCCCCGCCCATCAGCCACACTTCCTACGGCGCGCTGATCCTGGGCAAGCCCGTCTGCCAGGGATACGCCATGGCCTACAAGCTGCTGCTCGGCCGCCTAGGCGTGCCCTGCGCCTACGTGACTAGCGACGCCATGTGCCACGGTTGGAGCATGGTCCAGCTGGACGGCGTTTGGTACCACGTGGACGTGACCTGGGACGACCCCACGATCGTCGACGCCGATGGCAACAAGTCGGACAAGGGCTTCGACGCCGCCATCTCCTATCGCTACTACCTGAAGAGCGACGCCACCTTCCAGGACCTGAGCCATTACGATTGGTCCACCGACGGCGCCCTGACCTGCCCCAAGGACTATCCGACCTACTCGCGTCCCGTGTACAACGCCCCCTCCGTGCAGGGTCATGTTTGGGGCGAAAGCCCCGTCGTCGACCGCCAGCCCACGTACGATTACGAGGGCAGCCAGCATTACGAGTGCACCCGCTGCGATGCCCGGACTGCCTCGGAGCCCATTGCCAAGCTGGAGCGTCCGCCCGTGGTGGACCCCGACCCGGGGATCGACCCTGATCCGAGCCCCGATCCCAATCCCGATCCGCAGCCCGACCCCGACCCCGGCTCGCAACCCGGCGTTGACCCGGACCCCAACCCGGACCCTGAACCGCAACCTGGCGTCGGTCCCGGCCCCGACCCCAATCCCGGCCCTGGCGTCGATCCGGACCCGCAGCCCGACCCGAGCTCTGACCCGGACCCGCAGCCCAATGTCGACCCCGTCCCCGACGCGACGCCGCTGGACTACTGCGATGTCCGCCTGTCCACCAGCACCTACACCTACAACGGTAAGGCCCGCACGCCGCGCGTCGCCGTCCGACTGAACGGCGATCTCCTGCCCGAATCGGCGTACACCGTCCGCTACGCAGCCGGCCGCAAGCTGGTGGGAACCTACGCCGTGACCGTGACCGCAGCGTCCGGCCAATCCATCACCGGCAGCACCACCCTGCGCTTCACCATCAAGCCGCGGGCTACCAGCGTGACCAGCCTGCGCGCTTCCAAGCGCGCCTTCACCGCGCGCTGGTCGAAGCGGGTTTCCCAAACCAGCGGATACCAAATCCAATACCGCGCCAAGGGCTCCTCCGCCACTAAGACCGTCACGGTCCGCGGCACCTCCACCACCGCTAAGAAGATCACCAAGCTGAGGGCGAAAACGCGCTACTACGTGAAAGTCCGCACCTACAAGACCGTCGGCGGCAAGCGATACTACTCCGCCTGGTCCTCCGCCAAGGCCGTGACCACGCGCTAGAACAGAGTCAGCTGCTGGAAGCTGGGAACGTCCGGATGCTCGGGAGCCGCATGCAGCTGCGTGCGGCTGCGATCTGCCAGCTGGGCGTAGTCCGGGCTCAGCCAGGTGGCCACCTCGTGGGGCTCAAGTACCAGCGGCATCCGATCGTGAATCGGCCGCATGACGGCGTTCGGCTCCGTGGTCACCACCGAGAACCGGTCGTTGCTGAACACGCCCGCCAGCAGCAGCCACGGCAGCGGGCTGCCCTCCGCCGGTCCGAAGGCGTACTGTCGCTTGGTGGTCTTGCCCGTCCGCGGGCTGACCACGACCTCATTCTGATGCGGTTCGAAGAACCTATGCACCGGCACCACGCAATGGCGATGCCCCAGGCTCTCCGCCCACATGCTGCCCAGATCGCCCGCATGCTCAATGCGGGTGTTGAACACCGGCTGCTTCTGCCAATCGACTTCAAATCCCCAGGTCAGCTCCATGGACTTCACCGCAAGCGGGTTGCGGGTCCAGGGGCACTTGCCGCAGCCGCTGCCGCAGCACGTCCCCTTCTCCTGATGCCAGGGGCCGGCGTGCACCAGCACGGGCGCCGTGCTTCCGGGCGTGACCAGGGGCCCCGGTGCAGAAGCAGTGGGAGAAAGCCCCGCCGCGCCGTCCGCCATCGTCGCGCCAACCGCTGCCGTTGCGTCGGCTGCCGCGGATGCGGCAATGGCCTCCTCCACGCTGCGGACCACGTCCTCCAGCTCCTCCTGGGATATGGCGGTAAAGCGGCCGCACATGGCTAGGCCTGCCCTTCGCGCGTGGGACGGATGGTGCGGGATTCGGTGATAACCAGGGTTGCGGGCAGGTCGTGGGCATCCAGCAGTGGCACCGCGGGGCTCAGCTGCTGATCGCGGCACAGGCCAACGGAGGTCCCGGGGAACGTGCTCAGGAACACATCGTAGAAGCCGCCGCCGTAGCCCAGGCGGAAGCCCTGCGGGTCGAAGGTCAGCCCGGGGACCAGGGCCAGTGCGTTCTTCAGCGCGACGGCGGGTGCGGCCGCGGCGGTGGCGGAGCTGGCCGTGGCGGCATCGATCGGTCCCAGGATCTGCGGGGCGCGGGCCGGATCGGGCTCCAGCACGCCCAGGTGGCTCTTCACCAGATCGTTGAAGCTGGCAACCTGGTGCCAGGTCATGGTGCGCTCGCCCGGCACGCAGCGGGGCAGGGCCACGGTCTTGCCCAGGTCCCAGGCGCGCTGGATGATTTCATGGGTGCGGACCTCGGCCCCGAAGGACAGGTAGGGCAGCAGCAGGTCGGTCCGCTGGAACTCCGGCAGCGCCGTCACGCGCTCGGCGATTATCGCGTCAATGCGGGCCCGCTCCTCCGCGGGGATGGCGCGGCGCTGGGCCTTCAGCTGCGCGCGGAGCTCCGCTTTGGTGGCGGCTACGGGCTGGGTCGGTTCAGTTGCTTCAATTTCGGTCGCTTCGGTCATGGGGTTCCTTTCGTGTGCTTCGCCCATTGTACGGGACGGCGCGTGTGCTCGGCGGGACTTCCGACCCGCGGTCCCTTCGAATTTCCGACCCGCGATTCCCTCGAGTTGCTAACCCGCGGGCTCGCCTTGGCTTTCGTCCGGCTGCGTTTGGCTTCCCCGGTTTTCTCCCAGCTGATGCCTTTTCTCCCAAAACACTAGTAAAATTGGGAGAAAACGAAGCCAGTTGGGAGAAAGCCATGCGGGAGTTCAGCTACGACCATCTCAAGGAGCGCACGTGGAGCAACCGAATCGTGTCCTATGTGGCGCAGCTCCATGAGTATCGCGGCAAGCAGGAGCTGTTCCTGCGGCAGAAGCCGGCTACCCTGGAGCGCCTGGTGCAGGTGGCGCGAATTCAGAGCACCGAAGGCTCCAACAGCATCGAGGGCATCCGTACCACCGCGGCGCGTTTGAAGCAGCTGGTTGCAAACAAGACCACGCCGCGCAATCGGGACGAGCAGGAGATTCTGGGCTACCGCAACGTCTTGGACCTGGTTCACGAAAGTCACGAGCATATTCCCGTCCAGCCCCGGTACATCCTGCAGCTCCACCGGGACCTGCTCCACTACACCAGCCATTCCTTCGGCGGGCGCTACAAGTCTGCCCCGAACGAAATCGACGCGGTCCTGGAAAACGGCGACCGTGCCACGTTGTTCGTGCCCCTTTCGCCCTACGAGGTACCCGCCGCCATGGAGCAGCTCTGCGCTGTGTACGACCTGGCGCTACGGGAACAGGTCGTTGACCCCCTGCTGCTCATACCGTGCTTTGTCCATGACTTCCTATGCATCCACCCCTTTGATGATGGCAACGGGCGCATGAGCCGCTTGCTGACCCTGCTGCTCTTGTACCGCGTCGGGTATACGGTCGGGCGCTACGTCAGCATCGAAAAGGCGATTGCCAACACGAAGGGTGCGTACTACGACGCGCTGGCAGCGTCGGATGCGGGCTGGCATGCGGGGGAGGGCGACCCGGTGTCGTTCATCGAGTATCTGCTGGGGGTGATCCTTTCCTGCTATCGGGACCTGGAGCAACGGATTTTGGTTGCGGAGGACGCGGGTGCGCAGGGCACGTCCTATGAGGTGGTCCGTCGCTACGTCGCGGGCAAGCTGGGGCTGTTCTCCAAGGCGGATGTGCTCGAGGCGCGTCCGACTCTGGGAAGCTCGTCGGTGGAGTCGGCGCTGAAGAGGCTGGTCGACGACGGCGTGCTGGTGAGGGTCGGGTCCGGCAGGTCGACCCGCTATGCCCAGGCAAGCTCCTATGAGCTGGTCGAAATATAGGTCAGCGACCTGGATTTCGTCCTGAATATGCTGGCCTCGGGGCGGTGCGGGCGTGGCGGAACCTGTATAATGCCTAGTTAATGCGTAGGTTTTAGGGGAGGTTGACCCATGAAGATATCCACGAAGGGCCTGTACGCGGTCCGACTCATGCTGTTCCTGGCTGGCCACGTCGAAGACGGCCTGATTCCCCTGAAGCGCGTGAGCGAGGCGACCCTGCTGTCCAAGAAGTACCTGGAGCAGATCACCCCCAGCCTGAGCGTGGCGGGCCTGATCAAGTCCGTCCGCGGCGCATCCGGCGGCTACAAGCTGGCGCGACCGGCTGAGGAAATCACGTTCCTGGACATCATTGTTGCCACGGAAGGCGCCATCGCGCCGGCATCGTGCCTGGAGACCGAGGAAATCGACTGCAACTTCCCCAAGCTGTGCAGCGAGCTGCCCGTGTGGATCGGGTTGAAGGACGTCATTGAGGAGTATCTGTCCGGCGTGACGCTGCAGGGCGTGCTGGAGCAGCAGCGCGCCAACGCCGCTGAGCTCATGGGTCTGTAGATTAGGGCGAAAGGGAGGATCATGGCCATTGCGAAGAACCTGACCGAGCTGATCGGCAACACCCCGCTGGTGGAGCTGACCAACTACGAGCGCAACCACGGGCTGAAGGCCCGCGTGGTGGGCAAGCTGGAGCGGAACAACCCTGCGGGTTCGGTGAAGGACCGCGTGGCCAAGTCCATGATCGACGACGCCATTGCCCAGGGGAAGCTTGATGAGAACACGGTGATCATCGAGCCGACTTCGGGCAACACGGGCGTGGGCCTGGCGGCCATCGCGGCGGCCATGGGCAACCGGATCATCATCGTCATGCCGGAGAGCATGAGCGTGGAGCGCCGCAACCTGATGAAGGCCTACGGCGCCGAGCTGGTGCTGACCCCAGCGGCCCAGGGTATGGCCGGATCGGTTGCCAAGGCGGAGGAGCTGGCGGCGGAGATTCCGAACTCGCTGTTGACCGGCCAGTTCGTGAACCCGGCCAACCCCGCTGCCCATGAGGCCACCACGGGTCCGGAGATCTGGGAGCAGACCGACGGCGCCGTGGACATTGTGGTCGCCGGCGTGGGCACCGGTGGCACGGTGACCGGCCTGAGCCGCTACCTGAAGGCGCAGAACCCCGACGTGCAGGTGGTTGCGGTGGAGCCCGCGCGCTCGCCGCTTCTTTCCGGGGGCACGGCTGGCCCCCATGGCCTGCAGGGCATTGGCGCTAACTTCGTGCCGGAGGTGCTGGACACCGCGAGCTACGACGAAGTGATCACCATTCAGGACGAAGAGGCCTTCGAGGCCGGGCGCGAGATGGCCGCCAAAGAGGGCCTGCTGGTGGGCATTACGTCCGGCGCGGCAGTGGCGGCTGCCCGCAAGCTGGCGGAGCGCCCGGAAAACGAAGGCAAGCTGATCGTGGCCATCCTGCCGGACACGGGCGAGCGCTACCTGAGCACTGCCATGTTCGGCTTCTAGCGCAGCCCGCGCGCCGCCTGGTCCGCGCGTCGGTCGTGCGAAGTTTTGTCGCGGCCGCCGGGGCGTTTCTTCGCACGAGCGGCTCTGTTTCGCCCAAAAGTTCGCACGACCGTGCTGTGCCCTGGGTGAAAACTTCGCACGACAGGTCAACCGACGGGGCAGGACGGTCGACGAGCGTGGTCCGCGCGTCGCACATGTGCTACGGAATCACGGTAGCGCGCGCTACAATAGCGTTGTCTGAAATTGCGGCCGCCCTCTGCGACCGCCTTCCGAAAGGAGCATGCGCATGAGCAAGCTGATGGAATTCCTGAGCGCCAACAAGCCCTTCTACCTGGCCACCGTCGACGGCGACCAGCCCAAGATGCGCCCCCTGGGCGCGGTCATGGAGGCCGACGGCAAGGTCATCTTCGGCGTGGGCGACTTCAAGGACGTCTACAAGCAGCTGGTGGCCAATCCCAAGTGTGAAATCTGCACCGACAACGGCGAGGGCCTGTGGCTCCGCTACACCGGCAAGGCCGTGTTCGCCACGGACTACGCCTACGCTGAGGCCATGCTGGAGGCCGCACCGCACCTGCGCAACATCTACAACGATGAAACCGGCCACAAGATGATGTGCTTCTGGCTGGAGGACGCCGAGGCCCGTCTGATCCAGGTCATGGGCGAAGGCGAGCAGATCGACTGCTAGCCCATTCGGCGCATCCCGCATATAAAAAAGTAAGGGGCGAAAGGGAGCTTGACGTTTGTCGGGTTCCCTTTCGCCCCTTTTGCTGTGAGCATGCGCGTGGCCGGAGGGCAAGCACCAGAGTCTGCAGGCTTCTCCGCGTCGCCGTTTGCCTGTGGTTTCCAATTCATATTCAAATACTTCGTTTTGAAAACACATCGAATTTGTTAAAGTCGTTTTCTAGTAGATTGCATCTACTACTGGCATATAGAAACTTTTCGATATGACCCAGTAGCTGATTGAATCAACCGAAAGAGCTATCAAAACGAAGCAGAATAGAAAGTGGTGTATGTGAATGAGCATGACTAGGCGCTCCTTTGTTGGCGTATCCATGGCTGCAGCCGCAGTCCTGGGTGGCTCCGCGCTGGTTGGCTGCAGCGGTTCCGCCGGTAACGCAGCCCCTGAGAAGACCGAGGCCAAGACCGAGGAGTTCATGACCAAGGGCAAGGGTGAAAAGCTGGTCTGCGGCCGTCGCGGCAAGCTGTTCAAGATCGCCCCCTCCGTCATTGCCGAGGAGCTGGGCTACTTCAAGGAGGAGGGCTGCAACGTCGAGTTCCAGATCGTGGAGCTGGCCGAGGCCTTCGCGTCCCTTTCCACCAGCAACCTTGACCTGATGCTCATGGGCGTCGTGCAGACCTGCGAGTACATTGCCAAGGGCTCTCCCATGTACATCATCGGCGGCACGGTTCTGAACGGCACCGAGATCCTGGGCAAGACCGACTTCGACGCCCCGCTGGCCAAGCCGGAGGACTTCAAGGGCTACAACATTGGCTTCCATCGTCCAGAAACCGGCCAGATCGTGTTCCGCTCCTGGCTGAAGGACGCCGGCCTGGACATTGACGGCGGCGACGTGACCTTCACCCCGCTGGACGACGAGCAGTCCCTGGTGCAGGCAACCCTGAAGGGCGAAGTCGACTTCTGCCTGTGCAACAACGCCTTCGGCTACGTGAACAAGGACAACGGCATCAAGGTGCTGGGCACCGTCAAGGACCTGTGCGGCGACTATCCCTGCTGCCGCCAGAACGCTTCCGAAAAGGCCTACAAGGAAAAGTTCCTTTCCCTGGTGGACTTCGAGGTGGCCCTGCTCCGCGGCTACAAGGTGTTCAAGACCGACCCGGAGACCGCTGTGCCCATCATGGTCAAGTACTCCGAGCAGAAGGAGGACTTCGTCCGCGCCGGCCTGTACGGCACCGACACCTACGAGGCCGTCATGAACCTGAGCCCGGATCCGTGCAGCACCGCGGTGAAGGCCTTCTACGAGGACCTGAAGACCGTCGAGGCAATCGGCGACGGCGCTCCCGCCGTTGACGAGTTCGTTTCCACCAGTGTGTACCGCATGGCTCTGGACACCCTGATGGAGCGCGAGCCCAACGAGCAGTTCTGGAAGGACCTGGACGCCGAGTTCGCCAAGAACAACGCATAAATCAGGTACCATCTGCAATGCTGACGAGCAGGCCGAGCCCAGCGCTTGGCCTGCTCTGTTTTGACTGAGGACGAAAGAAAACCCGGGAAGGACCCGCATGGGAGTCATTCGCATAGACGGCGTGAGCTTTTCCTACGAGGACGCGCTGGATGCCCGCAAGAACGCGGACGACCAGGTCCAGGCGGACTACGTGCTGGACAACGTGTGCTTGGAGGTGCCCGACGGGCAGTTCCTGTGCCTGATCGGCCATTCCGGCTGTGGCAAGTCCACGCTCCTGCGCCTGCTGCTGGGCCTGAGCCAGCCTACCAAGGGCGCAATCTACGTTGACGACCGCAAGGTGGACGGCCCGGACCTGGATCGGTCCATCGTGTTTCAGAACTACTCCCTGTTCCCGTGGATGAAGGCGCGGCAGAACGTGGAGTTCGGCGTGGAGCAGGCCAGCAAGCTGCTGGGCCGCGGGCTGACCAAGGAGCAGATCCGCCAGCGCGCCGACGAATACCTGGCTAAGGTTGACATGGCGGATGCGGCGGACAAGTACCCCTACCAGCTTTCCGGCGGCATGCAGCAGCGCGTTGCCATTGCCCGCGCCCTGGCCATGGACACGGACATCCTGTTCTTCGACGAGCCCTTCGGCGCCCTGGATGTGCGCACTCGTCGCTCCTTGCAGCAGCTGGTGGACGAGCTGTGGCGCTCGGGAAGCCGTCGCAAGACGGTGGTCTTCGTGACCCACGACATCTCCGAGGCCATCCTGCTGGCCGACCGCGTGGTCTTCATGGGCCACGGCCGCGTGCTGGAGGACATTGACGTTGACATCCCGCGTCCTCGCAATCGGGAGGAGCTGCGCCGGAATCCCCGGGCAGAGGCCCTGCGGGCGCGGCTCACGGACCTGTTCTACCAGGACGGCCCTGCCGACGACCTGGACCAGGCGGACGCCGAGCTCTTTGACTCAGAGGACGAAAGGTAGGCCGGCCGTGAAGCGATTCCTGAACCGCCAGTTCGTGGTGGCCCACATCCTCCTGGTTATCCTGGTGCTTATCACCTGCTACGTTCCGAACCAGAAGCCCATCACCTGCACGTACTATCCGCTGCTGGTGGCCATTGGCATCATGGAGCTGCTGTACCTGGCGAACCTGTACGCCAAGCACCGCAAGGGCAACTACACCACCGGTCCCACGGACATAGTGACCTTGCTGTGGGTGGCCATGCTGGGCTGGGAGATATCCACCACCAAGCTGGCCGTCATGCCCAACGTGCTGGTTCCGGCGCCGGAGCAGGTGTTCAACATCTTCGCCACCAACTATCCCACGCTGCTGAACAACGTGTGGTCGTCCGTGACGCTGTTGCTGGTCGGCTACTTCATAGGCCTTTCGTCGGGCGTGGTCCTGGGCGTGATCTGCGGCTGGATTCCGCGACTGCGGGCTATGTTCTATCCCATAGCCAACGTGATGGCGCCCATTCCGCCGACGGTTTTCGCCCCGTACCTGGTGGTGATCATGCCCACGTTCCGCCTAGCGTCCGTGTGCATCATCCTGATCGGCGTGTTCTGGCCCCAGTTCCTGAGCATGGTGCTGCGCGTGTCGTCGCTTGACGGGCGCATCTTGGACAACGCCCGCGCCCTGGGCGTGCGCAACACGACCATGATCACCCGGGTGATTCTGCCCTACGTGCTGCCCGGCGTGCTGGACAGCCTGCGGGTGGGCCTGACCACGGCGTTCCTGATGCTGACCTTTGCGGAAATGATCGGCGCCAAGGCCGGCATAGGCTTCTACATCACCAACTCCAACATCTACGCGAACTACGAGGCCATGATCGCCGGCATCATCGTGTGCGGCATTGTGGTGACCATCCTGAGCGCCCTGACCACTTGGATCAAGAAGCGCTTCACCACCTGGCGCTAGCGGCGCCGCCAAAAGAAAGGAGGGCCTGCCATGTGCGCAGTGAACCGCTGCACCCCCAGCATTGCCACCCAGAAGATCGAGGTGCCGGAGCGCACCTGCGTGGACTGCAAGACCTTGGGCTGCGCCCACAACAACGGCCGCTACCCGTCCTTCTGCCTGACGTCCCAGACCACGGCCGATGACGTGAGCAGCCTGCGCGGCTCCTATGAAGGGGACGAAGACACCTACGCCTTCATGAAGGCCGCGGCCATCACCACGTCCCGCGGCTTCTCCGAGCAGATGTGCCGCGTGGAGGAAACCATGGACTACTGCCACCGCATGGGCTACCGCAAGATCGGCATTGCCTTCTGCGCCGGCGTGGCGGAGGAAGCCCGCATCTTCACCAAGATCTTGCGCATCCACGGCTACGAGGTGGTGGGCTACACCTGCAAGGTGGGCGCCCTGTCCAATGCGGACATGGGTCTGGAGGAAAGCTGCTGCAACTTTGGATCCGTGGCCTGCAACCCGCTCATGCAGGTGGAGCGCCTGAACGCCGCCAAAACCGACCTGAACGTGGTCATGGGCCTGTGCGTGGGCCACGACGCCTACTTCTACCGCCTGTCCGATGCGCCCTGCACCACCCTGCTGGCCAAGGACAAGGCCATGTGCAACAACACCGGCTCGGCGCTGTACGCAAGCCAGACCGCTTCGCTGTGGAGCCGTATGATGACCTGCGATCCCACGCTGGCCGCACCGGGCTTCGTGAGCGATGAGGCCCTGGCGCAATGGCAGGAGCAGAAGAGCAAGGGCTGCTGCGGCTAGCGCATTCCGCATATATAAATGTAAGGGGCGAAAGGGAGCTTGGCGTTTGCCGGGCTCCCTTTCGCCCCTTTTGCTGTGAGCGTGCTGGTGCTTGCGACGATGCGCGGGCGGGCATGAAAAAGGGCGGCTCCGGGGAGCCGCCCTTGGCGTGGTGCTGCGAGCCCGAAGGCTGCGGTCGGGCTACTCGGTGAAGTAGCTGACGCCGCCCTCGATGAGCTGCTGGTAGGCAGCGCCGGGGACGTTCATGAACGTGTTGTCGGCCCAGCGCTCGGTGTGGCCCATCTTGCCCAGGACGCGGCCGTCGGGGCTGGTGATGCCCTCGATTGCCAGCAGGGAGCTGGACGGGTTGGAGTCCAGGTTCATGCTGGGTACGCCGGCCTCGTTGACGTACTGGGTTGCGATCTGGCCGTTGGCCTTCAGCTCCTCCAGCATCTTCGGGCTGGCCACGAAGCGACCCTCGCCGTTGCTGATGGGCACCATGTGGATGTCGCCCACGTTGCAGCGGGACAGCCACGGGCTCAGGTTGCTGGCCACGCGGGTGCGGACCAGGCGGCTCTGATGGCGGCCGATGTTGTTGAAGGTCAGGGTCGGGCACTCCTCCGTCATGGGGACGATGTCGCCGAAGGGCACCAGGCCCAGCTTGATGAGTGCCTGGAAGCCGTTGCAGATGCCCAGCATCAGACCGTCGCGGTTCTGCAGCAGGTCGCGGACGGCTTCGGTGACTTCGGGTGCGCGGAAGAACGCGGTGATGAACTTGGCGGAGCCGTCGGGCTCGTCGCCGCCGGAGAAGCCACCGGGGATCATGACGATCTGGCTGTTGCGGATGCGCTTGGCCAGCTCGGCGGTGGACTCGGCAACGGCCTGCGGGGTCAGGTTGTTGATGACGAAGACGTCGGCCTCGGCGCCGGCCTTGCGGAAGGCGCGGGCGCTGTCATATTCGCAGTTGTTGCCCGGGAACACGGGGATGATCACGCGGGGCTTGGCCACGATGGACGGGAACACCAGCGGCAGGTGACGGTCATCGGTGACGGTTTCGACCTCTTCGCCCTTGTCGCGATACGGGAACACCGGCTCCAGCTTGGCCTCCCAAGCCTCCTGCAGCTCAGCCAGGTCGGCGGTTTCGCCCGCTGCCTCAAAGGCGTAGGCTTCCGTGACAGTGCCGATGACCTGGGCACCTGCGGGAACGTCGGCGCCTTCTGCCAGCTCCAGGACGAAGGTGCCGTAAGCCAGCTTGAACAGGTCCTCAGCGGCAATGCCGTCCAGCTTCACGCCCAGCTGGTTGCCCACGCAGGACTTGAACAGGGCCTCGGCCAGTCCGCCGTAGCCCGGGGTGGACACGCTCAGGACCTGCTTGGCCTTGATGGCGGCCTCCAGCGTGGTCAGGGTTGCGACCATGGACTCGGGCTGCGGGGTCACGCCGTCCTCCTGGTAGGCCGGGGCCAGCAGGGCAATGCGGCTGCCTGCCTGCTTGAACTCGGGGGAGGTCACGGTGTCCACGGAGCCCACGGCCGTGGCGAAGCTCACCAGCGTGGGCGGAACGTCCAGGTCGTCGAAGCTGCCGGACATGGAGTCCTTGCCGCCGATGGAGCCAACGCCCAGGTCGATCTGGGCCATGAGGGAGCCCAGCAGGGAGCCGGCGGGCATGCCCCAGCGCTCGGGGACGTTGCGCAGCTTGCCGAAGTACTCCTGGAAGGTCAGGTACATGGACTCACGGGCAAAGCCAGTGGCGGCCAGCTTGGCAATGGACTCGACCACGGCCAGGTAGGCACCGGTGAACTGGTTCTTTTCGCTCAGATACGGGTTGAAGCCCCATGCCATGCCGGAGCAGGTGGTGGTTTCGCCGTCCACGGGCATCTTGGCAACCATGGCCAGACTCGGGGTCAGCTGCTTCTTGCCGCCGAAGGGCATGAGCACGGTTGCCGCGCCGATGGTGGAGTCGAAGCGCTCGGACAGGCCCTTGTTGGAGGCCACGTTCAGGTCGGTGACCAGGTTGTTCAGGCGCTCGGCCAGGGTTTCACCCTTCCATTCGGGGGCGAAAGCCTCGGCGGACTTGATGTGCACGCGGGCGCTCTTGGGGGCGCCGTTGGAGTTCAGGAACGCACGGGACACGTTGACGATGGAGTCGCCGTTCCAGTCCATGACCAGGCGGGGCTCCTCGGTGACGGTGGCGATGACCGTTGCCTCCAGGTTCTCCTCCTTGGCGTAGCCCAGGAACTCCTGGACGTCCTCGGCGGCCACGGCGCAGGCCATGCGCTCCTGGGACTCGGCAATGGCCAGTTCGGTGCCGTCCAGGCCTTCGTACTTCTTGGGAACGGTGTTCAGGTCAATGTGCAGGCCGTCGGCGATTTCGCCCGTCGCAACGGACACGCCGCCAGCGCCGAAGTCGTTGCAGCGCTTGATCAGCTTGCAGGCGTCGCCACGGCGGAACAGGCGCTGGAGCTTGCGCTCCACGGGAGCGTTGCCCTTCTGGACCTCGGCGCCGCAGGTTTCGATGGAGCTGGCGGTGTGGGCCTTGGAGCTGCCGGTTGCGCCGCCGATGCCGTCACGGCCGGTGCGGCCGCCCAGCAGGATGATGGCGTCGCCCGGAGCCGGGGTCTCACGACGCACGTGCCAGGCCGGGGTGGCTGCCACGACGGCGCCGATCTCCATGCGCTTGGCGGCGTAGCCCGGGTGGTACAGCTCGTTGACCTGGCCGGTTGCCAGGCCGATCTGGTTGCCGTAGCTGGAGTAGCCGGCGGCTGCGGTCTGGACCAGCTTGCGCTGGGGCAGCTTGCCGGGGATGGTTTCGCTCACGGGCTTCAGCGGGTCGGCTGCGCCGGTGACGCGCATTGCCTGGTACACGTAGGAGCGGCCGGACAACGGGTCGCGGATGGCGCCGCCCACGCAGGTTGCCGCGCCGCCGAAGGGCTCGACTTCGGTGGGATGGTTGTGGGTCTCGTTCTTGAACAGGTACAGCCAGTCCTGCTCCTCGCCGTCAACGTCGACCTTCACCTTGACGGTGCAGGCGTTGATCTCTTCGCTTTCGTCCAGGTTCTTCAGGATGCCCTTGGACTTCAGGTACTTGGCGCCGATGGTGCCCATGTCCATCAGGCAGACCGGCTTCTCCTCGCGGCCGAGCTCGCGGCGCATCTCCAGGTAGCGGTCGAAGGCTGCCTGGACCACGGCGTCGTCGATCTCCACGTCGGTCAGCACGGTGCCGAAGGTGGTGTGGCGGCAGTGGTCGGACCAGTAGGTGTCCACCATCTTGACCTCGGTGATGGTGGGGCAGCGCTTCTCCTCGTCGCGGAAGTACTGCTGGAAGAAGGTGATGTCAGCCAGGTCCATGGCCAGGCCACGCTCGTCGATGAACGCCTGCAGGCCGTCGGCGTCCAGCTCCAGGAAGCCCTCCAGGACCTCGACCGGTGCGGGCGGCACGAACTCCATCTTGAGGGTGGCGGGCTTGTCCAGGCTGGCCTCGCGTGCCTCGATGGGGTTGATCACGTAGCTCTTGATGGCGTCGACGTCTTCCGCGGTCAGGTCGCCTTCCAGCATGTAGACCTTGGCGGAGCGGACCTCGGGGCGTTCGCCCTGGCTGATCAGCTGCACGCACTCGCTTGCGGAGTCGGCGCGCTGGTCGAACTGGCCGGGCAGGTACTCCACGGCGAACACGGCGGCGCCGTTGGCGTCGGGCATTTCGACGGTGGCGGTGTCGGACTGGGGTTCGCTGAAGACGGTGGGCACGCATGCCTGGAACAGCTCGTCGCTGATGCCCTCCACGTCGTAGCGGTTGATGAGTCGCAAATTCTCCAGCTTGGTCATGCCAAGGATGTGGCGCAGCTCGCTTGCCAGCTGCTTGGCTTCAACGTCAAAGCCGGGTTTCTTTTCCACATAGATGCGAGAAACCATTGGTCCTGCCTTCCTGCTTCTAGTTTCGCGGGCGCGCGGGGCGCGGAGCCGCGAGTACACACATATCTACATAATAAGGGATTTGCGGGGCGGGGCGGCTGAGGGCACGCGGTGCGGAGGGGCTTTTTCGCCCTGGGAACTGCGCCAAGCCGCGCGGGCTGCAGATGGCGGCCGCGGCGTCGCTTCGGCCGCGGTGGCGTTGCGCCAGGGACCGCTGCAGCTGCCGGCCAGGCGGGGAGCGTGTAACGCCCAGGCAACGATGCCGCGCCGCGCTGCCCGGCGCCTCCGATTGCACGTAAAATGCAGGGTGTGAAAGTTCGCGCGGGCCCGTGGCGCCCGCGGCAGCGGGCCGGGTGGCGGCGACCTCCGGCGCGGTGGAGTAAAGGGAAAGGGGCGAAACCCGTGGCAAAAAGCGGCAGAGGCGCGCAGCGGACGACGGTCCGTCTGGCCCTGGCGGCCGCGGCCATGCTGCTTGCCCTGGTGCTCACCGGCTGCGGTGGCGGGGGCAGTGCTCCCGCGGCGGATGGCCAGCCGTCCGGCGGCGGCGCTTTCGCCCCGGAATTCCATGATGCCCCCTACGACCTGGGCCAGCTGAACGGCAGCGAAGACGCGGGCATTGAGGTCACCCATGCGGCTCAGGGCTACGTGGTGGCCGTGGGCCGTTCCGAGCAGCCGCTGAAGTTCACCGTGACCTGCGGCGACTCCGTCACCAACTTCGACCTGCCCAATGACGGCACCCCGACCGTGTTCCCCCTGACCGCCGGCGACGGCACGTACCGCCTGGCCATTTTGGAGAACACCACCGGCAGCCGCTACGCGGAGGTCTTCGCGGGCACCATGGACGTGGAGATGGAAAGCGAGTTCGCGCCGTTCGTGCGGCCGTCGGTCTGGTGCAGCTACGACCGCAACAGCGCCTGCGTGGCCAAGGCCGCCGAGCTCACCGCCGAATGCGGCACCCAGACGGAGGCCGTTGCCGCCGTGTTCGACTTCGTCACGGAAAACATCGAGTACGACGTGGACAAGGCCGACGAGCTCAGCGGCAAGTCCGGCTACGTCCCCGATCCCGACCGCACGCTGGAGGAAGGCCAGGGCATCTGCTCCGACTACGCCAGCCTGACCGCGGCCATGCTGCGCAGCCAGGGCATTCCCGCAAAGGTGATCGTGGGCCGCGTCATGCCGGACGACTTCATCCACGCGTGGAACCTGGTCTACGTGGACGGCTCCTGGCGCACGGTGCAGGTGGATGTGCAGGCGGGCGAATGGTCCGTGCTGGACGCCACCTTCGCGGCAGACGGCAGCTCGCCCGCGGAAACGGAATACTACGAACAATATGCCTATTAACTGCGGAATTACCATGAAGGAACGCGGCATGATTTATGATTGCAAGAACAAGACGAACGCAAGGAGGGACCATGGCAAAGCTGCTCGATAGCGATGCGCTGAGCGTGTTCTGCGAAGGCATGGCCATGATGATCGCGGCCGGCATCACCACGGACGAAGCGGTCAGCCTGCTGGCAGACAACACCGAGCAGGGCAGCTTCAAGGCCGTGTGCGACGACCTGTACCGGGAGCTCATCGAGGGCCGTCCCCTTGCGGAGGCCATGCGCAACACCGGGTGCTTCCCCGACTACGCGCTGAACATGGTTTCGGTGGGCGAAGAATCCGGCCGTTTGGAAAACGTGCTGAACGCCCTGGCCGCCTACTACAGCGAAGAGAACCGCCTGTTCGCCAAGCTCCGCAGCGCCATGAGCTACCCCGCCGGCCTGCTGGCCGTCATGACCGCGGTGCTGATCTTCACGGTGCTGGTGATCCTGCCGGTGTTCGTGAACGTGTACAACTCCGTTTCCGGTGACTTCATGGCCAGCGGCTTTGCCTACGTGAACCTGTTCATGGGCATTGGCTACGCCGCCCTGGGCCTGACTGCGGTGGCCATGGTGGTGGCCTTTGCCTGCTCCATGATGAGCCGTGGCCAGGGGCGCGTGAAGCTCATCCGCGCCATGGAGAAGATTCCCCTGAGCCGTGATGCCATGTACCAGATGGCCCTGGCCCGCTTCACCGCGGTGCTGGCCACCTACGTTTCCGCCGGCGTGAACAACGACCGCGCCATGGAAAGTGCCATCACCATGACCGACCACCCGCAGCTGAAGGCTGCCGCGGAGCGGACCTTCGCCAAGATGGTCGACCAGGAAAACCCCAAGAGCCTGCCCCAGGCCATCTACGAAACCGCCCTGTTCGACTCCGTCCACGCCCGCATGATGCTGGTGGGCGGCCGCAGCGGCACCACCGAAGACGTGCTGCAGGGCCTTTCGGGCGAGTTCTTCGACGAAGCCGTGGTCCGCATCGACGGTCTGCTGGACAGCATCGAGCCGGCTCTGGCCGCGCTGCTGACCATTGCCGTGGGCGCCACGCTGATCGCGGTCATGCTGCCCCTGATCGGCATCATGGCCTCTATTGGATAGGATGCCCATGGGCCATGTGACGTTGACAAGCCGCAAGTTCAGCAACCGCGCCATCGTGGCGGCGGTGGTGCTGCTGTGCGCCGTGCTGGCTGCCTGCGCCGTGCTGGCCAACTCCATTGCGGCCGATGTGGCTCAGCGCAACGGCTGCGATGCCGTGCGCGAAGCCATCCTGCGCTCAAGCATGCAGTGCTGCGCGGTTGAGGGCGCCTATCCGGCGACCCTGGGCTACCTGGAAAAGAACTACGGCCTGGTCATCAACCATTCCGCTTACGTGGTCATGTACGACTGCGTGGCTGAGAACGTGCCGCCTACGGTGAAGGTGGAGCTCAAATGATCGGGCGAAGGAAATATCGCGAGCGGACTACCCGCCTGACCCGCGGCAAGATCACCAACGTGGGTGCGCCGGCCATTGAGCTGAAGGTCAGCGTGGACCAGGAGGAGCAGACCAACGAAAGCTTCCATATTCGCCATATGGACCGCCTGTTCATCCTGATCCTGTTCGCGGTGCTGATCATGAGCCTGGTGCTGGTCTTCGCCCTGGGAACCAATGCCTACCGTGGCTTGGAGCAGGCCCGCACCGACGGCGAGCAGGTGCGCCTGCAGTCATCGCTGCTGGCCACCAGCCTGCGCGCCATGGACGCCGTGGACGCGGCGGCGAAGGGCCAGGGTCCCGAAGGCCCCGCCCTCATCATGCGCGAGCGGATCGGCCAGGATCAGTTCGAAACCCGCCTGTACCAGTACCAGGGCCAGCTCATGCAGGAGTACGCACTTGCCGGAACCGCCTGCGACCCGGCCCGCGCCACGGCGCTGTGCCCCATCAAGCGGTTCGGTTTCCGCATCCAGGACGGCCTGGTGACCATTGGCACCGATGTGGGTCAAACCTACGTGGCCCTGCGCAGCCAGGGAGGTGAGAGCTCGTGATCAACCCCGATGACGAAGAGCTGCTCTACCTTCAGGAGCAGGACCAGCAGCGCGGCCAGGGCATGCTTCGTCGTAGAAGGACGGGCATGGAAGGCCACGTGGTCAAGCGTGGCCGGTCTTCGTGGCACGGCACGGCCCTCATCATGGAGGCCGTCATGTTGCTGCTGTTTGTGACCATTTCCCTGGGCGTGGTGGTGTCCCTGCTGGCGTATTCCCACTCCCTGGGCGAAACCGCCAACCAGGGCGCCTATGCTGCAGCGCTGGCATCCACCGGTGCCCGCAACGGCGCAGAGGCGTTTTCCGCCGACCCCACGGGCATGGAGGAGACCACGTACTACCAGGTGGAGGAGGCTTCCTTCACGGAGACCAGCGAGTACCTGTCCGGCGCCTACGTGGTGAACTGCCAGGTCGAGCCGGAGAAGCGCAAGGGCGGCGTCCTGTACCGGGCCACCATCACGGTGAGCCGCTACAATGCGCCGGTGTACACGCTGCGAACGGCCAAGTATGTGAGCGAAAGGGGGCCCGGACATGGCGTATAGGGAAACCGGCTCCGTCCGCATTGGCCCGCTGAGCCTGTTCGTGCTGGTGGTGACCCTGTGCATGGCCGTGCTGGCGGTGCTTTCGTTCACCACGGCGCGAGCCAGCAGCTACGAGGCCAACAACCAGCGGGACTACACCTCCGGCGCCTACGCCAACGAGGTGGCGGCCCAGGAGTTCGTGGCCCTGGTGGACGAGCAGCTGGCCGGCGTCAAGGAGGCGGGCGGCACGAAGGAGGCGGCCATGGAGGCCGTGCGGTCTGTTTCGCCCGATGTGGCAATAATTGAAGAATCCCAGGTCAGCGTAGCGTTCAGCAGTGACCAGATACGCCGGCTGACCGTGTGTCTGCAGGTCAACGATGACCTGAGCTATACCGTAACCAAATGGAAGACCAGCGTGAGCTGGCCTCAGGTCGAAGATGGCCAGGGCTACTGGCCGGGGAAGAAATAGGAGAAGAGCGCATGAATCTGACCCAGATCCTGAAGGGCGTGGTGAACAACGATGCCTCGGACATGTTCGTGGTAGCGGGCCTGCCCCTTTCGTACCGAGCGGGCGGTCGACAGGTGCGCTTGGACGCGCCGCCGCTCATGCCCAAGGACACCGAGGAGTTCGTCCGCAGCGTGTACGAGCTGGCCGATCGCAACATCGACATATTCGTGAACAGCCAGAACCACGACGACGACTTCAGCTTTGCCGTGAGCGGCGTGGGCCGCTTCCGTGTGAACGTGTTCCGCCAGCGCGGCTCCTTCGGCTGCGTGGTCCGTGTGATCCCCTTCGGCATTCCCGACCCGAAGAAGTTCCACATTCCCGAGGAGGTGCTGCGCTGCGCCAACTTCCAGAAGGGCCTGGTGCTGGTCACCGGTCCGTCGGGCGTGGGCAAGTCCACCACGCTGGCCTGCATCATCGATCGGCTGAACCACATGAGGTCCGGGCACATCGTGACCATGGAGGACCCCATCGAGTACATCCACAAGCACGGTTCCTGCATTGTGACCCAGCGCGAGATCCCCACCGACGTGGCCACCTACTCCGAGGCCTTGCGCTCTGCCATGCGCGAGAGCCCGGACATCCTGCTCCTGGGCGAGATGCGCGATGCCGAGACCATTGCCACCGCCATGAGCGCCGCCGAGATGAGCCAGCTGCTGTTCAGCACCCTGCACACCAACGGCGCGGCGGCTACGGTGGACCGCATCATCGACGCGTTCCCGGCGTCCCAGCAGCGCCAGGTGCGCATCCAGCTTTCCATGGTCCTGCAGGCCGTGGTCAGCCAGCAGCTGGTGCCTGCCGTGGACGGCACGGTGGTTCCGGCCTTCGAGATCATGGTGGCCAACACGGCCATTCGCAACCTGATCCGCGAAAGCAAGAGCCATCAGATCGACTCCGTCATTGCATCTGGCGGCTCCCAGGGCATGCGCACCATGGACCAGAGCCTGTTCGAGCTGTATAAGGCAGGGCGTATCACGGAGGAAATGGCGCTGCAGTACTCTATTCATACGGAGGCGCTGGAGAAGCACATCGCGGCCACGCGCTAGCGTGCGGCTGGGCGGCGTGGGCTGCGGCGCCCGCGAGGCGGCGCGGATCGCGGCGCTCCGTGGCGCGAGCGGCGGACGCGTCCCGCGGCGCATGTGGTGGCTGTGCTTTCACGGCGCGAGCACCGGCAGTGCTCCGCGGGCGGCGATTTCGCCCCACTGAATTTTGTTTGCTGAGTTAGGAGAACGTACATGGCAAAGATCGGCTTCATTGGCTGCGGCAACATGGCCACCGCGGTGATTCGCGGCGTCCTGGGCAAGGGCGCGGTTGCTGCACAGGACGTGGTGATTTCCGGGTCCAGCGCAACGCGTGCGGCGGAAAAGGCTGCTGAGCTGGGTGTTTGCTCGGCGGCATGCAATGCTGACGTGGTTGCTGCATCGGACGTGGTGTTCCTGGCGGTGAAGCCGCAGCAGTACGAGGCCGTGATCGAGGAGGTGCGCGACCTGGTGGACGAGGCCAAGGTCGTGGTCACCATCGCGCCGGGCAAGACCCTGGCCTGGCTGGACGGGCGCTTCGGCAAGGAAGTGAAGATCGTGCGCTGCATGCCCAACACGCCGGCGCTGGTGGGCGAGGGCCTGACCAGCTACTGCCCCAATGATGCGGTCACTCCCGAGGAGCTGGCCCTGGTGGAGGGCCTGCTGGATTGCGTGGGCGTGCGCATGCGCCTGCCGGAGCACCTGATCGATGCGGCCAGCGCGGTGGGCGGCAGTGCGCCGGCGTTCGTGTTCGCGTTCATCGAGGCGCTGGCGGATGGCGGCGTGGCCGAGGGCCTGCCGCGCGCTAAGGCGCTGGAGGTCGCGGCCCAGACGGTGCTGGGCAGCGCCAAGATGGTGTTGGAGACCGGCGACCATCCCGGCGCGCTGAAGGATCAGGTGTGCTCCCCGGGCGGCTCCACCATCAAGGGCATGGAGGTCCTGGAGAAGGCGGCGTTCCGCGGCGCGGTCATCGATGCCGTGCGCACCACTGCCGCCGCAGCTCGCGGCCTGTAGTTCGCGGCGTTTCGCGGGCGCGCGACCTGCGCGGATTGCGCGGTTAGCGGGTCCATGCGTCTTGCGGGCTCGACGGCTCCTGGCTATTCCGGTTGTCGGCAGGCTCCGCGGCAGAAATCGTCTTTGCTCTGCAAAATAATGCGCTTGTGCTCGACTCGAGGGTCGTGCATAAGCGCATTTTTCGTTTTCGCCGCCTTCCAGAGGCCGCTGCGAGAGGCGGTCGCCTTTTCGGGTTTGGATCGAGCTAGTAAAACACCAGGTCAGGAGCTAGGCGAACCGAGTGCCTCTCGCCGGTTTCTTTCGTGCTCAGGGAATCGCGAGGTGAGGGTCGTGCACAAGTGCGTTTTTTCGCAGCGCTGGGTCGGATTTTGCCGCCGAAGATCGCGCTAGTCCGATTCCCGCGTCAGTCGTCTCTTGCCGCAGTAGTTTGAGATGGGCTATGCCTAGCGACTCTCTTCTTCGTCCTGAACCGCTGCCGCTCGGGGAGTTCTTTCGTGACCTCCCATTTCCTGATACCGAACAGTTCCGCGAACAGAGCCTCCTGCTTGGCATCGTGGTTCTTGGCGGCGGTGGGCCTCCTGCCAAGTGCGCCGACGACCTGCCCGAACAGTTGTTGCATGCCCATGACGTTGCGAAAGTCCTTGGCGCGACAAACCAGGCTCGTTATTCCCATGGCCGCAAGCTCATTGCGTCGCCGTTCGTCATGGTTAGCGCGGGCCAGGTCGTCGTGCCACTCTGTGCTGTCGTAGTCCAGGGCTACCCGTTGCGTCGGCCAGAAGAAGTCGGGTTTTCTAGTCCTTGCCCAGTCGAAGCCTCGCGCCAGGTCGGAAAGTTCGAGCTCTTCGTTGAGCAGCGGGTCCAGGCCGCATCCGCCTCGTGTCGTGGGCATGCACAGTGCCGCCGCGATCTTCGACTCCATCGAGCTCGCTGAGCCGGGGCGCACGTACTTCAAAGCGGATCGCGCTTTGGTCGCGCCGTGATGCCCCTTCGCCCTTGCCAGATACTTTCGCAGCTTGGTGGGGGAGGTCAGTGGTTCTAGCCCCGTGCGCTTTACCCCTGGGACGCATGCGGGTGAATAGGTTCCGCAAAGTAAGAATCCCAGCTCTACCAGGTACGACAAGGGCAAGATCGAAGCGAGCTGCAGGAAGCACGCCTCGGGCGAAAGTACGCAGAAGTCGTCGTCGATGCGAAGGTACGTTCCGCGTTCTGGTCCTTCCCATACATGGGGGACGGTGGCCGTGGTGAAGCGCCGGCCTTCTCGGCGACATACGTTGACGTGCAATTTTGCGGAGAGGATCCCTGGTGGGACGGACGCGCCTGGCATCCCGGCTTGACGTGCCGCACTGCCAGGTTGCGGTCTGGCGCGGGTGGGCGAAAGCCCCTCCGGCAATGGCGACCCGCCTTGGGGCATGCGGTGGCTCAGCAGATACTGCAGCGCCGATATATGCCCGATGAAATACGTCATGCCCGCAGTCTAGCAACCGAATCTTCGCAGAACCTTCGCCGTTCTTGCAGGCAATTCCCTCTGAGGCTCTGCCGAGCACTCAGCGAATTCTGCCTGATTACAGCACTTCCTTCACGGCGCAGGACAGCGCCTCGATCAGCCCCGGGCTCGTGCCCAGGGCGGGCACGTAGGTAAACCGCACTTGCGCGGCGTCGGCGCCGGCTGCAACGGCCTCTTGCATGAATGCCTCCCGCAGCTCTGCGTTTACCTCCACGCTGGTCTCCAGGTTGTCCGCCACGAATCCGGGGCACACCACGCAGACGTCACGCGTTCCCCGACGCGCCAAATCTCGCAACACGTGCTCCGTGAAGGGCGAAAGCCACTTCCGGTTATCGAACCGACTCTGGAAGCACAGTACCGCGTCGTCGGCGGAAATACCCAGGTCAGCCGCAAGCCGGTCGCGGGTTCGCGTGGCCTGATCCAGGTACGTGGGGTCGCGCTTGATGTCCCGCAGCATGGTGGAGTGGAAGCTGACCAGCAGCTTCGCCCCAGGTTCGGGCTGCCAGGCCCGCGCCACCGACTCGGCCAGTGCGCGCCTGTACGCCGGCTGGTCGCAGAAGCTGGGAACCTCCCGCACCTCCGGTCGCCAGCCTTCCCGGGCCAGCGCGGCCAGCTGGGCGCGCGCCTCCTTGAAGCAGGTGCCTGCGCACACGTTCACGTTCTGCGGATACAGCGGCACCACCACCACGGTGGAGCATCCCGCGTCTCGCAGCGCCTCCAGACCCGGTCGAATCCCCGGGTTCCCGTAGCGCATGGCCAGCTCCACCGCGAACTCCGATCCCAGATCATCTGCCAGCGCCCGCTGCTGCGCGCGGCTGGTCAGCATGAACGGCGACCCCTCGGGCGTCCAAAAGGCGCGGTACCGCTCCACGTTCTTTTCAGGACGCGATGAAACTATGTGCTTGACCAGGGGCTTTCGCACAAAGTACGGCGCCCCGATGATAGCGGGATCCATCAGGAACTCCGTCAAGTACGGCCGGATTGCCTCCACCGTAGGCTCGTCGGGAGTGCCCGTATTAATCAGTAGAACGCCAACCGTCATTCGTGCCGCCTCCATGGATCAACTGTCTTCCAGCTGCGTAGCTGCAGTCCCGTCTGCTCGTCGCTCAAGCAAGCGGGACCTTAGCTGCCCATGGTAAGCCTTTCGTCCGCTTGCGCAAGTCGCCGTGCTTCGTGCCCCTATAGTTTCCCATGGCATGTCGGCGCATGAAAAAAGTTCCGCCCGATTCATGGGTGTCCACTGCGATGGTCACCCGCGCCCGGGCAGATGTTCTACCATGGAGCGCAACACGTTATGGGCTTGGCAAATCAAGTAACAAAGGGCGAAAGGCAAGCACATGAGCATATTCCAACACGCAACGTACGAACAGGCACGAAACCACGCGCTTGAGCTGGCAACGGAGGCAGCCCGCACCTGCGGCCGCTGCACGCTGCTGCTGCGCAGCTATGACGAAACCGTGCGAGTGAAGCGGGACCTGGCGGAAGCTGGGTGCCCGCTGGGCGTGCAGGCGGTCACCCTAAAGGACTGGCTCCAGGACAGCTGGGAGCTCTTCGGCGACGGGCGCCATCGCTTCGATGCGGTTCAGCGCGAGCTGATGGTTCGTCGTGTGCTGCTGGATGCGGTCCAGGGGGCGAAAGAGTCCTGCGCTGACGAGGCTTCGCTTTCCGTGACGCCGGGCATCGTGGACCTGGCGGGCTCCATCGCCCGTGATGCGCTGCCCGCCGCTCTGGCTGCTGATCGCAGTCAGTTCAGGGGGGCCACGTTGCAGGTGCTGGACGCGTTGCACGCCTATGCTGCTCTGTTGAACCACCTGGGCCTGGTCGATGACTCCCAGGTGGTTGCTGACCTGCGGAGTCGCGGCGTTCTGAAGGGCGTTCCCGTGGTGGCTCTGGACCTGCAGACCACGGCGGCTCAGGATGATCTGCTGGGTTCTCTGGACGCCGACGTGCTCCTGGTCAGCCTGGATCAGCAGGTCTGGGAAGCCGATCTGCCCCTAGTCCAGGAGGCAGATTCCGTGGTTGCGCCCGAGCTGCGTCAGCTTGCTGCGGCGCTGTTCCGCCCGGATTTTCAGAATCCCGTGCAGGCTCAGGGCGCGGTGCGCTTCGCCTATGCTGCGGGTCCGTATGCCCATGATCAGCTGGCGGTAGAGCAGCTGATGGCCGCGGTTGATGATGTAGCCGCTGGCTCGGGGGAGTTCGTGGAGGTGGTCTACGCGGCAAAGGATCCGCGACAGTGCTTCATGAATCTTGCAGGCCGTCTGGCGGACCAGGGGGTAAGTTCCAGCGTGCGGGCATACGTGCCGGTGCGTCGTACCGACTTCGGTCGCGCGTGGATCGCCCTGGTGGATTTCCTGGACACGGAGGGCGAGCCGGGCACCTTCGCACCTTCTCGCATCGGTGACTTTGCCCTGAGCGCCTTTTCCTTCATGAGCGTGAGCAGCGCGCAGAAGCTGGACGAGCGCGTGCGCGGCTGGCGCGGCCAGACCGTGGACGAGGCTCTGACTGACCTGAGTGCCTTCGGGTACGAGGAGCGCAGGGACTTCATGGCCGCGGTGGTTGATGGCAACCTGGTGGAGGCGGTAAACCTGCAGATTGCCGCCATGGTGACTCGGATGAACTGGCCGGAGTCCCATCGCATGCTGCAGATCAATGCGGCGCGCGCAGTGCGCGAGGTGTTGGTGCGCGCCGGTGATCTGGGCCTGCCGTTGGAACAGGTCCAGGAGGAGCTTCTGCAGGCTGCCGTTCCCGTCGGTGGATCCGTGGACGCACGCGCGGAGTTTCCTCGGGCTCATGTGCACTTCACAACCCTACGTCACGCGGCCCAGGAGCCGCCAGCGTCCGCGAACATGCTGGTGGTGGATGATCTGACGGCTCAGGACTATCCGCTGAAGGACGACCGTACCGCAACGGACGAGGTCATGGATCAGATAGGCGCCTTCAAGCCGAAGCGCCGCATTGATCAGCTCAGAGTGAACTTCCAGCACGTGCTGCGCGTTCCGCGCCAGCGCGTGCTTCTGGTGCGTTGCCTGAATGATTCGGATGCCAAGGAACTGCGCCCTGCGGCGTTGCTGGAGGAGCTGGTGGACTGCTATAGGTGCGATCCTCAGAACCCGTCGGAGGTGGACAAGGTCATGGGCCTGCCCGGGTCGCTGCGACCCTACGGTGTGACCCTGGGCGAAGACCAGCTGGACTGTGCCTTGGATCCTCGTCAGCCCCAGGCCCAGGCTGCGGCTGTGCGGGTTGAGCAGCCGCAGGTCGCCCTTCGTCCCGAAGAGGCGGAAAACGTGCTGCTGCCGGGCCGCACCGAGCAGGAGCTGCTGGACTTCCCAGTGCTTTCGCCCAGCGCTATAGAGAAGTACCTGCAGTGCCCGTACAAGTGGTTCGTGGAATCTCGCCTGGGAGCCAGCAGCGGCATCGAGGCTGGATTCGGTCCCCTGGAGCGCGGCTCCTTCGCCCATAAGATCCTGGAGATGACTCACGAGCATTTGCGCATGACTGGTCAGCGACGTGTGACTAGGGAAAATGCCCGTCAGGCCCAAGAAACCTTGAAGGAGCTGTTCTACGGGCAGCTTGAGGAGGAGCGCTATCTGTACGAGTCGAGCGCCTACGTGCCCCTGACCAAGGCTGAGGAATGGGCGGCAGATGCTCTCATGCGCCAGCTGCAGGCTTACGTGGAGTGGGAGGCAGGCCTGCTTCCAGACTTTGCGCCGCAGGGTGTGGAGCTGAACCTGGGCGAAGACCAGCCCATTGAATACGCGGGCCTGCATGTTCACGGTCGCTTGGACCGCTTGGACGTGGACCCCTATGGCCGTGCGGTGGTGGTTGATTACAAGGGCAGCGCTCCTTCGACCTATGCCTTCGAGGCCAAGGCGACGGAGGGCATGGTGACGCCGCTGCACGTGCAGACGCTCATATATGCGCAGATGGTTCGCCGCAGGATGGGCCTGACGCCGGTGGGCGCGGTGTACGTATCCTACGGCAAGCGCTTGGGCATTTCCGGCGCATACGATGCGCAGGTGCTGCATCCCACTCAAGACCTGTGCAATATCAACGCGGAAAAGTGCGGCTCGCCGTCTTTCCTGGACGACCTTGATCGGGTGGAAGAGGAGCTGGCGGCGGTGCTGGAACGCATGAAGGCGGGCGAGGTTGATCCGCGACCTCGTTCGAAGGATGTATGCACGTACTGCGCGGCGACCAATTGCCCCATGCGTGGCGTTGACCAGGGAAAGGAGTAGGCAATGGCGGTTAAGTACACCCCTGAGCAGGAAAAATGCGTCGAGTGCCTGATCGGACCCGTGGACGTTTCCGCAGGCGCAGGCAGCGGTAAGACTTTCACGCTGACCCAGCGCATTGCCCATGCCTTGGTGGAGCCGGGAACGGGCGTGGACGACATCGACCAGATCTGCGCCATCACCTTCACGGAAAAGGCCGCGGCGGAGCTGAAAGGCCGCGTGCGCTCCACGCTGCGCGCTCAGGGTCTGTTCGACCAGGCGGGCAAGGTAGACGATGCGTGGATCTCCACCATCCATGGCATGTGCTCGCGCATCCTGCACGCCAGTGCCCTGGACCTGGGCCTGGACCCGAAGTTCCAGGTTCTGGGCGAAAAAGAGGGCGAGGAGCTGTTGGCGGCGGCCGTGGACGCTGTTTTGAGCGAGCAGAAGGAGCAGGGGGCGGACGACTTCACCCTTCTGATGAGGGAGTATCCCTTCTACGCGTCCATGAACGAGCCCTGCCTTTCCGGCTTGCTGGCTCAGATGATTTCCACGGCAAGCGGACTGCCTGGCGGTTTTGACGACTTGGTTGCGTGCCAGAAGCGGGAGCAGCCGTCGGCTTTGGCAAAGCGCTTGCTGCTGGCTTTCGGGGACCTTCAGGCCGCGTACGCCACTCTGAAGCCGGGCAAGACGAACGACAAGGCTCAGCAGGATATTGAGCAGGGCATCCAGGCTCTGGAGGAGTACCTGGCTTCCGGCAGCCAGGATCTGGGCGATCTGACGAAGGCTCTGGACCAGTGCGTGGTGGTGCGCAAATGCGGCACCGCCGTCCAGAAGGAGGCCTGCGACGAATGCCGCGCAGAGCACTATGCCGTGCTGGCGGACTTCGCCATGCTGAGGGGCGGTCTGCTGCTGGAGCAGTTGATTGCCCTGGCCCGCAAGGCTGATGCGGCCTTCACGCAGATGAAGCGCGACTCCGCCATGTTGGACAACAACGACCTGATTCGGGAGACTCTGCGCGCCCTTGACCTGCCGCAGATCCACGACCGCTTCAAGGACAAGTTCCGCCTGGTCATGGTGGACGAGTTTCAGGACACCGATGCCATGCAGATTGCCATAGTGAAGCATCTGTGCGGCCCCGACATGCGCTACCTGTGCACGGTGGGTGACGCTCAGCAGAGCATCTACGGATTCCGTGGTGCCGATGTGGCAGTATACCGAGCCCATCAGCGCTCCCTGGACGACCCGCAGCTGCAGGAGCAGGCTAGCCCCAGCAAGCTCATGCTCAGCCGCAACTTCCGCAGCCATGGCGATGTGCTTGCCTTCGTGAAGCAGGTGTGCCAGCAGAAGCGCGTGTTTGGCGATGGCTTCCTGGATCTGGCGGCAGTGTACGACGGTGCGGGCTACAAGGCGCCGGAGCCGCGTATTCAGCTGGAGTTGATCAGCACGCCGGCGGGCGCAAAGGCCAAGGAGGAGGCTCGTCGCCAGGCGCAGGCCCGACGCATCGCTGACTACTTCCAGCGCATGCACGAAGGCGGCCATGCCCTTTCCGACATGGTCCTGCTGCTGGGCTCCACGACCCATGCGGACATGTACGCCCAGGCGGTTCGCAACCTTGGCTTCGACTGCATTATTGCCGGTGGCTCGCTGTTTGCCCGCGCTCCTGAGGTCCAGGCGGCGGCCATCTTGCTTGGCGCCGTTGCCAATCCCCGAGACGGCCAGCTGGCCTTCCAGGCACTGACCTGTCCGGCCTTTGCCCTGAGCGCAGCGGACCTGCTGCAGCTGGGCACCTTCGTGGATGAGGAAACGCTGCGTCCGGGACGTCGCTCTTTGGGCGGCGGTCTGCGTCAGCTGGCTCGCGAGCTGAAGGAGGGGGTGGTTCTTTCGCCCGCTTTGGAGCATGCTGTGCAGGTCATGGCAAAGGCCCAGGCGGGACTTCGCCTGCGTCCGCTGCACGAGGTGCTGCTGGGCGTGCTGCTGGATAGCGGATGGGTCGCCCGTCTGCAGGCCCGCGGCGCCGAGGGCGCGGCGGTGCTCGGCAACTTGATGAAGGCCGTGCGCATGGTGCGCCAGCTGGAGGAGGACACCACCCTGGGTCCCGTGAGCATCGCCCGACGCTTCCGCGCCCAGGTGGAAGAGGGCATGAAGGAGGCTCCCGGCGCGCTGAACGCCCAGGGCCAGGATGCCGTGCGTATCATGACCATCCATGCGTCCAAGGGCCTGGAGTTCCCGGTGGTGGCGTTGGCTGAGTTCGATCGTGCGCCACGGGAGGGCGCGCTGGTGGTTCGTCGCGTAGGGGAGCATACCTACGCCACGCTGAAGCCGGCAACGCGCAAGGTCGCGGGCAAGGACAGCCCGGAGGGCGCTGCTCTGAAGGCCGTGCGCGAGCAGGTGGACCTGTGGCGCGGGGAGGAGCCCGTTTCCGAGGCCATGCTTCAGGACGCCGACGCGGGCACGTTCCGCGGTCTGCTGGTGGCGGAGGCGCAGCAGGCGGAGCGGGAGGAGGCCCAGCGCTTGTTTTACGTGGGCGCCACACGTGCCAAGGAGGCCCTGTGCGTGTTCATGACCGTCAAGGAGAGCAAGAGCAATCCCGAGGGTCCGTATGGCGGCCTGATCGGCGACATCCGCGCTGCGCTGTTCGGCGCTGAGGAGTTCCCCTGGGAGTCCACGACGGTGGAGTACGGAGGATCCGAGCCGGCGCTGTTCACGGTGACCCCCGTGGACGGCGAGGCGTCGGTCGATCCTGCGACTGATCTGACGGCGGGCGAAAGCAACCCCGCGAGCGCTGCCGGCATGGCAGGGCCGGGTGCGGAGCAGATCCTGCTGCCCCAGGTCATGCCCTTGCAGGTGCTGGACGCGCATTTGCAGGAGAAGGATGATGCGGGTCTGTTCAGCTATTCCAGCATTGCCAGCGCGGCCCATGCCAAGGGAGACGACGCTACCTTCGGTGCCGTAGATGGCATGGCTGATTTGGAAATCGGTGCGAGTGATGCTGCAGCGAGCGAGGGCTCTTCGGACGAAGCCGTGGTGGCGAATCCGAGCGACCAGGACCTTCGTCCCTGGGAGGAGCTGGCTGCAGCACCCATGGGCTTCCGAGATGAGGAGGAGGGCGATGCCCCCGATTCCTTCAACGTTGCGCCCACGGCGGATGCGGACAAGGCCACGGAGTTCGGCTCGGCGTTGCATCGCCTGTGCCAACTGGCAGCCCTTGCCGGGCCAGAGGCGGCCCGCGCTCAGGTGGTGCCGGCATGCCGCACCTACGGAGTAGCTGACCGGAGCCGTCTTGCTGCTGCCTTGGAGCGCTGGCTGGGCTCTACGGTGTACGCTCGCGCTCGTCAGTTTGCCCGCGTGCAGCCGGAGCTTCCCTTCTGCCTGCAAGTCGAGGCGGAATCGGGTGAATCTGATTCCCGTGCGGGCGTTCTGCAGGGCGAAATTGACCTGCTCTGCACCGCCGCACCCGGTCAGGCCGCAGGCGGTCCGGCCCTGGTGGTGGACTACAAGACCGGCGGCCATGCGGGCGAAACCTCCGAGCAGCTCAAGAAGAAGCATGCTCTGCAGGCCCAGTGCTACGCGCTGGCCGTGCTGAGCGGCGGGCAGGAGAGCGTGGAGCTGGTTTTCGCCCGCGTAGAGCGCGACGATCCGGCGGGGGAGGACTCCCTGCAGACGGTGTGCTACGCCTTTGACCAGGCGGATGTGCCGGAGCTGCGCCGCATCGTGTCCGAGCAGGCGGTCCGGGCGGGGGCAATTTAGTCGGCAGCATCCTCGGCCGTCGGCTCCTCCTGGAGCTGGCGGCTGGGGACGGTGCGTCCCGTGCGGCCGAAGTAGGCAACGGTGATCGCGGGGATGACCGGCAGAAGTGCGTGGATAAGCTCCTCGTAGGATGCTTCTTGGGGATGCTCTGCGTGATAGGCCAGCGCGCCGAACAGGCCGCTTGCCATGAACTCGAAGAACAGGCGGTCGGTGCTGCTCAGGTCTTCCGTGGTCATGCCCATGGCCTTGGCCCAGACCTTGATGGCGGAGTTCTTCAGGCGCCGGTTGGTGTAGGGGGACGTGCTGCGGCTGAGCAGGGATGCCAGTCGGTCGATGCGGTCTCGTTCCGCCAGAATAGCTGCCTTGATGTCCTCCTCACGCAGGCTGCCTGCAATGGCGGCCTGCAGGTAGTTAGGCAGCTTGGTGGGGATGTTCTTTTCGATGATGCGGTCCAGCAGCTCGTAGATGTCGGTGAAGTAGTAGTAGAACGTGCCGCGGTTGCAGTGGGCTTCCTTGGAAAGCGCCACCACGGAAATGCGCTCGATGGGGTTCTTTTCGGACAGGGTCCAGAACGCCTCCTCGATGCGCTGCTCGATGGAAATGTTCAGCTGATCGTTCTTCGGTCTTCCCATGGGAGTTCCTGTTCTTCGTTGATCTACGGGGCGGTCAGTTCTAGCAGCACAAGGCTATGGGGTAGCAAAATGCCTGGGCGCACATCAGGCCGCAGCAGCATCCGGTGCAGTTGGTGCCGCCGGTGCCGAACCCGTACGCCTGGCCGGTTTCCTGATAGGTGGCGCCGGGTTGCTGGAATGCCTGGTGGGCGCGCAGGTAGTCCATGTTGGTGGGGTCCATGGCGCGGGCCTTGCGGATCTGGTCGAAAGCCAGCGCCGTGCTGCCGTTGCGATAGTTCGCCAGGGCGGACAGGTAGTACCACCGGGCATCGCGCTTGGTGCGGGGGATCGATCCCAGCTTGGCCACGGCGCCAGCGAAGTTGCCTGCGTTGAAGGCGGCAATGGCCTCCTTGATCTCAGGGGAGTCGGACGGGTTGGCTTCCGGGTGGATGTTGGCCGGATCCGCAGGTCCCGGGTTCGTCCAGTCGGAACCGAATATGTCTTCCCAGGTGAACGTGGTGGTGGTCCAGGTGTAGCCAGGACCTGTGCCGGAGGAGGTGGTGCCGCCCGTGCCGGTGGGACCCCAGCCGTAGCCGTAGCCAGGGCCGCCGAAGGGGCTGCCCGGGGTGGGGCCGGCGCTGGTCACGCGCTCGCGAGCGTACTTTTCCGGATTGGTGATGCGGTCGTAGGCTTCGTTGATCTGCTTGATGCGCTCGGCAGCGTTGGGATCGTCCGGGTTCAGGTCGGGATGGTTTTCCCGCGCCTTCTTGCGGTACGCCTTCTTCACTTCGTCCAGGGAGGCGCCTTCGCTCACGCCAAGGACCTCATAGGGATTCATGGGCATTAGTCGTTCTCCTTCGATTCGTGGAGGGAGTTCCAGCGCTGCCATACGCCGGAGTACAGCACGTTGCGCAGCAGGTTCACGTCTTCAACTAGGGGCAGCTTCTCGAACACCTCGGTCACGTAGCCCATGTACACCGTCAGCAGGTCGTGGATCTGGTCCTGGGTGAAGTCGGCATGGGCAAAGGGGTTGTAGGAGCCCTTCTGCCGGTCCTCCTCCAGGTCCACCGCCGCGTCCATCAGGTAGATGAACCGGCCCAGCTGGCGGCCCATCATGCGCAGCGGGTTTTCCCAGAAGTCTTCCTGGTGGACGAAAATTTCGCCCATGATCAAGCCGAAGGCGTTGGCGGCAGCGTCAGGGTTGCCGTGGTCGTCCTGCTCGATCTGGGATATGGCCGCCATGCCGGCTTCGATGGCCTGGGCCTGGCGGGGCCATCGGTCGCTGATCTCCAACCAGCGCTTCTTCAGGGTCAGGGCTGCCAGACGGCTGGGGTGACTGTGGTCGTCGGACCAGTTGTCCAGCAGCTTGAAGTAGGCCAGCGCCACGGTCATGTCCGCGGCGTAGTCCAGGTATTCGTTCTGGGTCCAGGTGCGCTTGGTCAGCGGATGCATGACGCAGGCGGTCTGGTGCTTGGTTTCCTCTGGATCGTACAGGCTCATGTGCAGCAGCGCCAGGAAGGTCAGGTCATGGGAAAGGGCCATGCGGGTGTGCTGTCCGGTGCGACTGCCCAGGGCGTGGCACAGGCCGCAGTAGGCTTCCTTGTAGCGCGCCTCCTCTTCGGGGGACAGGGCGTCGACGTTGGTGTTGATGAAGCCGAACACGCTAGCGGACCCTTTCAATCAAGCCCTTGAGCGCCTGCAGTCCCTCAAGGATGGTGCGCAGCTCGTCGGGGGTGGCTTCCACGAACAGCGAGTCCAGCTGGTGGTTCCATTCAGCGTCTATTTCGTCCAGAAGGGCTTCCCCTTCCGGGGTCAGGTGCAGCGTGTGGGCACGACGGTCTCGGTCGCTCGGCTGCTTGGTCACCAGGCCCATGCGCTCCAGTTTGCGGAAGGTCACGCTGAAGTTGGCCAGCAGCAGGCCGGACTTGTTGCACAGCTCGGAGATGGTGCGACCGGGCTCGGCCTTGACCTCCGCAAGCAGGTAGAACTGCTGAACCGTGATGCCGCAGGTCTTGCACAGGGGACTCAGCACGTTGCAGGTCAGCACGCCGACCTGATGGCCCAGGGGAAGGAACAGCTTGCGCAGCTGCGGCATGAGCACAATGCCTTCCGTGGCGGGCAGAGGCGCCCGTTCTTCGGGGGTCATGAGAGCTCCTTACGTGGTGTGCAGGTGCTGCTGTCCGCAGTGGGGGCAGCGGGCGCGGACCTGGCCCTTGCCCTTGGGAACCGAGTAGTTGGTGTTGCAGTTGGGGCAGGTGAAGAAGCAGGCGGTCTTGCGGTGCTTGATCTTCTGGTACTGCAGGTTCAGCCAGCGACGGGGCTTTTCCGACACGCGGATCCACGCCAGGTTTTCATTGGTGCGCTTGGTGATGTTGCGGGAAAGCATGCGGAACAAGGCGTAGCCGAAGAACGCCAGGGACAGCCAGTTAAACAGGTCTATCCAGAAGAGCCAGCCCAGGATCATGGTGATGATGGCCGCGCCGATGCTGGCGTTGCCCAGGGAGTCGTTGCCGTTGCGGCCCTGCATGAACCGGATGGCGCGGGGGCCGGCTTCCCGTTGGGCCTGCTGGGCCTTGCGCTTCAGGTCGTCGGTGAGGTTGCTCATGATGTGCTCGATTCGCGTGGTCGTCGGATATTGGTCATAAATTATGACTAATTGATAAAGGGGGTCAATCGAGCGGGTGTGGTTCCTGCAATATCTTCATAAGTGGCCGAAAGCCCCGTCTTGCTACAATGGGGAGGAATATCCGAGCAAAAAGGGAGGCTTTGTGCTCATTTCCACGAAGGGGCGCTATGCCCTGCGTCTTGTGATTGATGTTGCGCTGAACAGTGCGGAGGGTCCCGTTTCCATCCGCGAGATCTCGGAGCGTCAGGACATGCCACTGAAGTACTTGGAGCAGCTGACTCGGTCACTGGTTCGTGCTGGCCTTCTGAACAGCACCCGTGGCCAGCATGGTGGCTACTCGCTGGCTCGGCCTGCGGAGCAGATCACCGCAGGTCAGGTTCTGCAGGCCGCCGAGGGCGACCTGGCGCCCATCTACTGCCTGGAGGATGGCGCCGAGGAGTGCCCGCGCGCTGAAGTGTGCACGACGCTGGGGTTCTGGAAGGGACTCGACCAGGTGATCAATGACTACGTGGGGAAGTACACGGTGGCGGACCTGTGCGCTTCGCCCGTCTGCAAGTAGCGGCCCCGCACGATTTGGGGCTGCGAGTTGGCGTTGTGAGCTGGCGTTTCTTTCGCCCTGATGATAAGCTGAGGTTGCAAGGGGCAAGGACTTTTCCGGGAAGGGGAGCCCATGAAGAAGATGATGGTGGCGACGGTTGCCGCCCTGTCCGTGGCTGCGGTGTGCTTGTGCAGCTGCGGGTTCGAATCCAATGTGAGCGTGAACGTGTACAAGAAGACCGGCGCGGTCGATGGCCTGGTTATCTACGAGCTTGATGAACTGGAATCTGAAGAAGCCGTCAAGCAGATGGAGGAGGAGCTGGGGGTCAAGCTGGTCAAGGGCACGTACCAGGGTCGCACGGTGTACAAGGGCCGTATGGAGAAGGAGACCTACAACCGCAAGCAGCTGGTGGCCAACGGCGCCACCTACGTGGACCGCAACAAGTCCATCACGTATCTGGCCTCTTACAGCAAGGGCACGTACGTGGACTCCGTGGACATGATGGATCTGATGGACCCGGTGAAGTACCGGTTCAGCTTCAACAAGAAGCCGATCAAGGCCAACGGCAAGATTGTGAACGGCAAGGTCGTGCACAAGACCTACGGCAAGAAGAACGTCCTGTGGACGGCCTTCAATCGGATTCCGCTGAAGGCCAAGAAGGTGGCCGCCACGGTGAAGAACGGTGCGACCACGTCCAAGAAGGTCATTCGCTTCAAGACTCGCGGCATCATCAAAAAGATGACCGTGAATGGGAAGAACTATCGACCGTTCGTGGTGTACAAGGACGGCAAGGCGCTGCCCAACTGCATGCATTTCGAAGACCCCGGCACCTACAAGGTCAAGGTGTGGTTGGTCAGCGGTGTGAGCAAGAGCTTCACGTTCAAGTATAAGAAGGCGTAGCTCGGCGGCTGCCGTGCGATGCGCTCGAGGCCCGCTTCGGCGGGCCTTTTTCGTGCGTGGGGGTGGGGTCGGTGGCCCTGCACCGCTGGGCGGCTTCCGGGCGCCGGGGGAGCGGGGCGAGATGGGCTGCTAGGCGCCGGGGGCGGGGCAATTGGTGCTTGGGGTGGTTGAATATCGAGAAATCGGTAGCGATGGCGCGATTCGTGGGTAGATATTCAAAAACTGGTAGGTGTGGGCCGTCTTTTAGGCTGCCGGAGCGGGATGACGAGGACAGATTTCGAAAAATATCTGCATATTCTTCCTGAATTGCCAGCGTGCGAGGCCGGAGGGGGTCGTCGCACCTACCAGTTTTTGCATATCCGTCGGGCGATGCGCTGCGAGCTACCGATAAAGGGCTGTTTGCCCGTGTCTCCGTGCCTTTGGGCGAAGCTAGCGGGACGAGGCCGGAGGCCCCCAGATCGGGTTATAGGCAAAAAAGTGTGTCCGCTTTCATGCAGGGCCCCCTGGTCAGGAC
>JAUNCQ010000021.1:15447-37151 GCA_030526515.1 Coriobacteriia bacterium | reverse complement strand
GCCAGGGCGCCAAGCGCGGCCTGTTCTCCAACGAGGCCGGCATGGGCTCCACCCCGCATGCACATGCGCTGGCTAAGGTTGACTGCCCCCATGACCAGGGCGTGGTCGCACTGGTTGCCGTGTTCATCGACACCTTCGTGGTCGTCACCATCACCGCTCTGGTCGTCCTGTGCACCCTGTGGGTCGGCGACGGCGCCATCGCCCAGGGCATGTACGAGGGCATCGACAAGACCAACATGGCCCAGCTGGCATTCGGCTCCCTGATGGGCGATGGCTTCGGCGGTGCATTCGTGGCCATCTGCCTGCTGTTCTTCGCCTTCAGCACCATCATCAGCTGGAACCTGTTCGCCAAGATCAACGTGAACTACCTGTTCGGTCGCAAGGCCCTGCCCATCTTCAGCGCCATTGCCGTGGTGTTCGTGTTCCTGGGCTGCATCCTGTCCAACGACCTGGTGTGGGAGCTGGCCGACATGTTCAACCAGCTCATGGTCCTGCCCAACGCCATTGCCCTGTTCGCCCTGAGCGGCGTGGTGGTCAAGTCCGTGAAGCTGCGCGGCGACTTCTACAAGGACCAGGACAAGTAGGTTCGGCCGAATAGGACGAAAGAGATCTTCTCCTTCATCTTGTCTACATAACCCCAGATGCGCCCTCCTCGCTTTGTGCGGGGAGGGCGTTTTTTCTGGACGAAATATTGCATTTCCGCCTGTCAAGGCGTAATATTCGCCATGCATTAGTTAGACAATCAAAGTATTACGGACGCGCCCGACGGCGCTCCGGAGGAGATACCATGACGCGCATCATCATTGATTCCGCTGCCGACTACGGCATGGCCGCCGCTGCTGAGAAGGGCATGAAGGTGGCTCCGCTGACCTACCTGATCGAGGGCAACAGCTACACCGACGGCGTGGACCTGACCAGCGACGAGTTCTTCGAGATGCTGGAGCGCACCGGCGCTTTCGGCCAGACCTCCCAGGTCACCCCGCAGGGCGCCATCGAGGCCATGACCGCCGCCCGCGACGAGGCCCCGGGGGAGGACCTGGTCTGCATTGCCCTGTCCTCGGTTCTGTCCGGCACCCATGACAGCTTCTGCGTGGCGGCCGATGCCATCGATCCCGAGCACATCCACGTGATCGACTCCCTGACCGCCACCGCAGGCTCCCGCATCCTGATCGACGAGGCCCTGCGCCTGGCCGACGAGGGCGTTCCTGCCGCTGAGATCGCCGAGCAGATTCGCGCCCTGGTGCCTCGCATCCGCATCTTCGCGTGCCTGGACACCCTGGAGTACCTGAAGCGCAGCGGCCGCATTCCTGCAACCGCAGCTGCGGTGGGCGACCGCGCCAAGCTGAAGCCGGTCATCGAGGTCTACGGCGACCGCGGCGTGACCGTCATGGGCGCCACCCTGGGTGCCAG
Source organism: Coriobacteriia bacterium (assembly GCA_030526515.1). GTDB lineage: Bacteria > Actinomycetota > Coriobacteriia > Coriobacteriales > Eggerthellaceae > SUG1186. Next base: position 35,741 of record JAUNCQ010000021.1, on the reverse strand, counting down.
CCGTGCGGTCAGCAGCGTGGCCAAGCGCTTCAAGGAGGTGGGCTTCGACTCCCGCTACCCGCGCTACAGCATCTGGAGCTACGGCACCGAAAACGTTGAGCTGCTGGAGAAGAAGCTGGCCAAGGACGGCGCCCCTGTCACCGGCCGCTATCAGATCGGTCCGGTCATCGGCACCCACATCGGCCCCGGCGCCTGCGGAATCTGCTTCGTGCAGCCGGAATAAGTCAAACGTGATCGCCCGGGCGGGCCATCCGGTACAGGTATGCTTCAGAAGCTACGCAGCCTTTCGTATACCAGCACCGGATGGCCCGCCCTGCGCTTCCCTTCTTTCCAAGGCTGGTTTAGCGGGGTTTTCGTCCTAATGCGGGGTATAATTAGCGGGTTAAGCTAGGCGTGCTGTGCGAAGGGGGCGAAACGTGGCGGGATTCATTTCCGACGAGGACATTGCCAAGGTCCGTGAGGCCACGGATCTGGTCGGCTACATCGGCGAAACCACCCCCATGCGGCAGAAGGGCCGGGACTTCTGGTGCTGCTGTCCGCTGCATGGCGAGAAGACGCCGTCGTTCAAGGTGGACCCCACCACGCAGCTGTGGCACTGCTTCGGCTGCGGTGAGGGCGGCGACGCCTTCGGCTACGTGATGAAGACCGAGGACCTGACCTTCCCGGAAGCCGTCCGCAAGCTGGCCGAGCGCGCCCACATCGACATTGCCGAGGCTCCTGGCCGCGGCCCTTCCGTGAGCTCCAACAAGAAGTCGCGCCTGAAGGCCGTGTGCGAGGAGACCGCGTCCTTCTACCACCTGCAGCTGATGCGCGGCAAGACCGACGGCGCCGCCCGCGCCCGCTCCTACCTGGGTGGACGAAACCTGGGCGGCCCGGTGCCCAACGCCTGGAACCTGGGCTACGCGCCTGGCAGCGGATCCCTGGTGCGCCACCTGTACTCCAAGGGCTTCACCAACCAGGAGATGCTGGAGGCCAACGTGGCCACCACCGGCCGTTACGGCAAGGTCCGGGACCGCTTCTTCGACCGGGTCATGTTCCCCATCCGCGACGTGGCGGGCGAAACCATCGCCTTCGGCGGGCGCATCATGGGGCAGGGGGAGCCCAAGTACCTGAACTCCCAGGAGACCCCGGTGTTCCACAAGTCCCAGGTCCTTTACGGCCTGGACAAGGCCAAGGCCGCCATGGCGTCCACCGGCGTGGCCATCGTGGTCGAAGGCTACACCGACGTGATCGCCTGCCATCAGGCGGGGCTCACCAACGTGGTGGCCACCCTGGGCACGGCCCTGACCCGGCAGCACATCAGGCTGCTGAGCCGCCATGCCAAGACGGCCATCGTGTACCTGTTCGACGGCGACGCCGCCGGCCAGCGCGCTGCTGACCGCGCGCTGCAGTTCATCGACTCCAGCATGACCCCGGAAGGCGCCCGCACGCCCATCGAGCTGCGGGCCGTGACCCTGCCGGACAACCTGGACCCGGCGGAGTTCCTGGAGCAGCGGGGCGTTGACGAGCTTCGCCAGGTCATTGACGGGGCACGGCAGCTGCTGCGCTACGGCATAGACCGTCGCCTGGAAAAGCACGACCTGGGCCGCGCCGAGGGCCGCTCCCGCGCCATGGCCGACGCCCTGAACGTGCTTGCTCCCATCAAGGACTCCCTGCTGGCGCAGCAGTATGCCATTGAGATCGCATCCATGACCCGCATGCCCGAGCAGCAGGCCCTGGACGCCCTGGCCAAGCTGAAGCCCCCGTCGACCCGTCCCCATGACGACGACCTGGGCAGCGCCGGCCTGGGCGTGGGCGGCCAGTCCGCCGCGCCGGCCGCCGTGCCCGCGGTGGACGTGACGCAGCTGCCGGAGTCCGAGATCAACCGTCGCCGCTGCGAGCGCAAGCTGATCTGCCTGGCCGCCATGAACCCCCAGCTTGCCCTGGGCCATGCCAGCGCCCTGGCCGCCACCAACTGGCACGGCCGGGTCAACGGCATGCTGGCCGAGGCGGTGCTGGACGCGCTGGTGGACGACCCGTCGGCCACCCCGGCGGCCATAGTCACCCGCGCAACGCAGACGGTCCCGTCCGCCGGCGGCATGCTGACCGACACCGCCCTGGACCCCGGCGTGACCCCGGAGGACATGATGGCCTTCCTGGAGGAGGAGCTGGCCATGGGCGACGTGCAAGACACTATCGACGGCATCAAGGCCCAGCTGCGGGACTCCCAGGGAGTTTCGCCTCAGGACCAGGACGAGCTGTTCCAGATGGCCACGCTGCTCCAGAAGGACCTGGAGGCCCGCCGCGCCCGACGGCGGAGCGTGTAGGACAGGGCGAAAGGAAGCTGCCGTATACTTCGCCCTATGAAATTTTGACAACCGATCGCGCAGCGAATGCGCGTGAACCGTGAACCGAACCGAACGACCCTTTGAGGAGGAACCTATGCTGAGCATCGTTACCGCTCCCGATGAGCGACTGCGTCAGGTCTGCGAGCCCTGCGAGGTGGGTGATCCCGCCCTGCGCGCCCTGACCGCCGAAATGGCCGAGCTGATGTACCGCACCGACGGCGTGGGCATCGCTGCGCCCCAGGTGGGCGTGCTGAAGCGCGTCATCGTGGTGGACTGCGACGTCGAGTCCGAGGAGCCCAATCCCATCGTCATGGTGAACCCCGTGCTGGTTGAGACCAAGGGCGATCCCGTCACCGACCAGGAGGGCTGCCTGAGCTGCCCCGGCGTTTCCGTGCCGATCACCCGCGCGCCCTGGGCCAGCGTGGACTACTACGACCTGGACGGCAAGCCGCAGCACGTGGAAAGCGACGGCCTGCTGGGCCGCTGCCTGCAGCATGAGATCGACCATCTGGACGGCAAGACGCTGTTCGAAAGCGCTGCGCCCATGGATCGCCTGCGTGCTCTGAGCGAGTATCAGCTGGCCAAGGCCCGCGGCGCAAAGCCGGGCGAAGTCGGCTAGGATCCGGAGGTCTGCATGAGAGTCGTTTTCATGGGCACGCCGCAGCTTGCGGCGACCGTGTTGGAGGAGCTGGCGGGGCACCACCAGGTGGTGGGCGTCTACACCCGCCCGGACGCCGTGCGCGGCCGCGGCAAGGAGCTGGTGGCCAGCCCGGTGAAGGCCTGCGCCCAGCGCCTGCTGCCCGACGTGCCGGTGCGCACGCCCAAGACGCTGCGTGACGCCCAGGTGCAGCAGGAGCTACGCGACCTGAACGCCGACGTGTTCGTGGTGGCCGCCTACGGCATGCTGCTGCCCGTCGAGGTGCTGGACATCCCGCCGCTGGGCTGCCTGAACGTGCATGCGTCGCTGCTGCCCCGTTGGCGCGGCGCCGCTCCCATCGAGCGTGCCATCCTGGCCGGCGACCATGAGCTGGGCGTGTGCATCATGCGCATGGAGGAGGGCCTGGACACCGGCGACTACTGCGTGTGTCGCTCCGTCTACGCCGCCGACCGCAGCGCCGCCGACCTCACCGACGAGCTGGCCAACCGCGGCGCCCAGGCGTTGCTGACGGCCCTGACCCACGTGGAGGCCGGCGCGGCCCAGTGGGTGGCCCAGGACGAAAGCCAGGTCACCTACGCCCAGAAGATCCAGAAGGGCGAGCTCAACGTGCTGCCCCAGGACGATCTGGTCATGGCCGCCCGCAAGGTGCGCGCCTCTAGCGAAGGCCATCCCTGCCGCGTGACGCTGGCGGGCAAGGGCGTGACCCTGCTGCGCTGCGCCCCCTGCGCTGCCGACGACCCGGCGGTGCTGGCGACGGCCGAGCAGCATGGCCCGGTGGACGCCGGCGCCCTGCGCTTCGCCCACAAGCGCCTGCTGCTGGGCGTGGCCGACGGCGTGCTCGAGGTGCTCGAGTGCAAGCCCGATGGCAAGAAGGCCATGGCCGCCAAGGACTTCGCGGCCGGCCTGCAGGGGGTCAAGAAGGGAACGCTGCGCTGGGAGGCACTGAATGGCTAATCGTGATGATCGTAACTACCGTGGTCAGCGGGGCGAAAGCCGCGGCGGCCAGCGTGGTCGCGGCCCGGCGGGTCCCCGCAGCGGCGGTGGCGCCCGCAAGCCTCGCAGCAAGGTGAGCGCTGCCCGTCGTACTGCCCTGGACGCCTGTACGCTGGTGCGCGAGCGCGATGCTTTCGCCCACAACGTCCTTGAGGCGCTGTTCGTGGACCGCACGCTGTCCCCGGAGGACCGCGCGTTCTGCACGCGCCTGACCATGGGCGTGGTGCAGACCTACGGCACGCTGGACGAGGTCATCGACCACGTGCTGGACAACCCGGATGACATTTCCGCCAACGTCCGCGACTGCCTGCGCATCTCTGCCTACGAGATCCTGTTCCTGGGCAAGGACGCGTACGCCGCCGTCGACCAGGGCGTGGAGCTGGTGCGCTCCATCGTGCCCCGCGCCGCCGGCTTGGCCAATGCCGTGCTGCGTCGTGTGGTGAAGATCGCCGATGAGTTCCCGTTCGGGGACCCGCAGGCCGACTTGTCCGCCTTCGCCCGCCAGCAGGGCTTCCCGCTGTGGCTGGTGCAGCAGTTCCTGAAGGACCTGGGTGACGAGCGGGGCCGCGCTGCGGCGATAGCCTCCAATGACCAGGCCCCGGTGTTCGTGGCAGCCAACGCGCTGCGCGCCACCGACCGCGAGGTGTTCGACCTGATGGCCTCTGCCCACGGCAAGCCGTCCGTGGTCCGCTTCGGCCAGGAGGAGCCGCTGCCCGGCTGCTTCCGCCTGGAGGACGGCCATGCCATCACCGACGGCCGTGTGAAGCGCGCCTTCAGCCAGGGCAAGATCCTGGTGTCCGATGCTGCCTCCCAGGCGGTGGCCAACCTGACGGTGCAGACCGCCGCGGAGGTGGCCCAGCGCTGCAACCTGGGGGATGCCCCGGTGAGCATGCTTGAGGTGGGTGCCGGCCGCGCCACCAAGACCATCCTGCTGCAGTCCAACGCCCAGCGCATCCTGGGCCGCCAGCTGGACCTGACCACCATCGACAACCAGAACTTCAAGACCGGCCTGGTGCGCTCCCGCACCCAGACCTACGGCGTGGACGTGACCAAGGCCATCACCGGCGACGCCACCAAGCTGGATCGCGAGGTGGGCCAGCGCACCTTCGACGTGATCTTCATTGACGCTCCCTGCTCCGGCCTGGGTACCCTGCGCCGCCATCCGGAAATCCGTTGGCGCGCAAACCCGCAGGTCATCACGGAGGCTTCCAACATTCAGCTGAAGATGCTCAAGAGTGCTGCACCCCACGTCCGCGTGGGCGGTGCCCTGGTGTACGCTACCTGCACGGTGGCCCAGGAGGAAAACCAGCTGAACGTGAAGCGGTTCCTGGAATCGCCCGAGGGCGCCGGGTTCAAGCTGCAGTCCATAGACGGCAAGGCCGCCCTGGCCACCCGCCTGGGACCCGGCAGCTGCGACGCCCACTTTGCCGTGCGCATGATCCGCGTCGAGTAGGCGCTCGGCACCATAACTTGAGGAAGAGGGGTGAGGCGGCACATGCTGCAGTACTTCACCAAACATAAGATCATCTGCCTGGTGTTCAGCTTCGTGGCCACCACGGTGTTCTACGCGGCTACCTGCATTAGCGTCGGCGGTCCCGTGCCGCCTTCGCTGATCGGCATCGTGACCACCACCGTGCTGTTCCTTTCGTTCCTGTTCATGAGCAGCCGCATATTCGGCCGCAGGTTGGACGACATGGTCATGCAGTGGCTGGACTACTACAACCGCGACTGCGACCCCGGTCGCCTGTATGGCACCGGAGCCCAGCTGGCTGCCAAGATCATGAAGGGCATGAAGAACAGCCCGCGGGAAAACGCCAACGGCGCCTGGTTCCTTTCGTTCTACGCATTGGCCGCTGCCGATCTGGGCAAGGTGGACGAAGCGGAGGACATGGCCAAGGCCATGGTTCGCACTGCCGAGCTGCAGCGCAAGCCCTTCGACCAGGTCACCGTCCTGGTGAACCTGGAGCCCCTGGTGATGCGCCTGCATGGCGTCGATGCCGCCCAGGCCATCCTGGACAAGGCCCAGGAGCTGCTGAAGGACCTGGACGGACAGGGGCCGGACATCTACGGCGCCTTCGTCAAGGGCGAAGGGGAGACCCTGCGCAACATGCGCACTGGCAATACCGCTGGGCTGCTGGACTTCTTCGAGAAGGTCCGTCGCAATGACGATCAGCTCATGCGCATGCGCGTGATGTACGCTGACGCCGCCGCAAGCATCTACCAGGTCCAGGGCGATCAGGTGAACGAGCGCGCGTGCCGACAGTTCGTGGTGAGCAATGGCAACCGGCTGCCGCTGGTGCCTTTGAACAATGTGCGTCTGGAGGAGCTCGTCCAGGCGTGCATGGCAAACGAGGAGGGGATTCAGTAATGGAGAGCGTTCGCAAGAAGTGGCTCCCGCTGGCCTTTGCGGTCGTGCTGGCGGCGGGGCTTTCGTCCGCTGCTGCCCGGCCTGCCCTGGCTGCGGTGAAGGCGCCGAGCAAGGCGACTATTTCGTCCGTCAAGGCTGCATCTAGCAGCAAGGTGACGGTCACGGTCAAGAAGCAGTCCAAGGTGAGCGGGTATCAGTTCCGCGTGAGCACCAAGTCCACCATGTCCAAGGCCAAGGTGATCACCACCACCCGTACCAGCGCTACCTTTGCCAAGCTGGGCAACTACACCAAGTACTACGCGCAGGTCCGTGCATACAAGAAGTCCGGTGGCAAGCGCTACTACGGCGCCTGGTCCACCAAGAAGGCCGTGCGCACTCTGTGCGCCCATCCCGCGTCCAAGCGCGCTGCAACCACCAAGGCTGCCACCTGTACCACCACCGGCAGCAAGAGGGTGTACTGCAAGACCTGCAGCAAGACGCTGACTACCTCCGCCATCAGGGCGCTGGGGCATACGTACTCCATCATCGAGGACGTTGAGGCCACCTGCACCGAGGAGGGCTACTACATCGAGTCCTGCGTTCGCTGCAAGCACAAGGAGAAGACCGAGATGACTGCGCTGGGCCACGCCTATGCGCTGACTGCCGAACGACCGGCCACCTGCACGGAGGACGGCTTGAGGGGCTACACCTGCAACCGCTGCAGCCACTCGTATACGGAAACCGATACCAAACTGGGCCATGCCTACGAGGTGACCGCTGAGACTCCGGCCACCTGCACGGAGGAGGGTCAGAAGACCTATACCTGCAGCCGTTGCGATGATTCCTATTCGGAAGCAACGACCAGCCTCGGCCATGATTACAGTGTGACCAACGAACGCGAATCTACGTGCAATAGGAAGGGATACGAAATCTACGAGTGCTCTCGCTGCAAGGATTCCTACACCGAGGAGCTTGAGCTGAGGGGTTGGCATGCCTTTTTCACCGTTGCCGAGGGTCTGCCCACTTGCGAAGAGGGCGGATGGCGCTCACGCGTGTGTGCTGACTGCTACATTGAGGACACCGAGCAGCTGAGGGAGCTCGGCCATGACTACTCCGCGCCGGAGACCGTTGCCGCCACCTGCGTGACGGAAGGCTATTCGGAGTCCACCTGCTCTCGCTGCGGTGATGTGCAGCGCACGAAGACCGGCGACGCCCTGGGTCACAAGACCCTGGTCCAGACCACGGTCGATGGTCAGACCTACTGGACCTGCACTCGCTGCGAGTGGCTGTTCAACTCTAATTCCGCTGACGACGTGAACGCGGCCTCCAAGGCTGCCGCCGACCTTTCCGTCAGCGTGAAGGGCCAGCTTTCCGATTACAGCTGGAAGGAGATCAAGCAGATCTCCGATTGCATTGCCGAGCGCAGCAACGCCCATGAGGGCCTGATCGTGGCCCGCGCCTTCCATCTGGTTTCCCTGGAGGGCAAGTACGGCCTTAACACCAAGGACGTTATCTACAACGGGAACGACCATATTCCCGCCTTCATCGTGGGCGTCCGCTGTGACAAGAACCTCCAGGATGAGTATGCGGGCCTCACCTTCGGCATGCTCGTTGAGCCCCTGGATCAGAAGCAGATGTACATGAACGGTTCCAATCAGGGCGGCTGGTACATGTCCGATATTCGAATCAGGCTGGAAAGTTACCTCGAGAAATTCGAGGACGACGTCAAGAGCAATGTGATGAATGTCGTCAAGAGCGCCAACAGCGTCGGTCGGACGGACCAGGTTCCGGATGTAACGTCCAACGTCTATAAGCTGTGGTGCCCCTCTGCGTCGGAGATCTACGGCACCTCTTTCGCTACGGATGACTACAAGGTGTTCTATTCCATGGAGGGCGATCAGTTCCCGCTGTTCAAGCAGCTGGGCGTGACGGCTGACAACTCTCTTTTGGCTGCAAGCCAGTACACCTTCTGGACCCGTTCCGCCAAGGCCGACACCTCTGACAGCTTCTGGGTGGTCAAGGGCACTACCGGCGTTCCTACTTCCTGGGATGTCAGTGACCGCGCTGCTTTCTGCCCCTGCTTCAGCATGTAGTGCGTCGGCGCTTGCATGACGTTGATTAGACTGCTTAGACCAAAGGAGCAATGAGTGGAACCCGACAAGGAAAAGATCTCCAAGCTTCCGCCGCATATCCAGGCTGACCTCAAGAAGGCCCAGTGGAGCAACTACCTGGAGTCCGTGGGGGAGAAGGTGTCTCAGCGCGGCGGCGATGTGTTCGTGGAGCGCGATGACGTGGCCATTGCCTTCAATTTCAGCGTAGGCGGCGGTGCCGCAGTGCAGTTCAGCGTGGTCACCAAGATGGAAGTCGATCCGGAGAAGCGCTCCGATGCCTTGGAGCGACTGAACTTGATCTCCTGCCCGTTCTTCCGACCGCGCATCACCCGCTCCGGCGTCTTCTACGCGGAGTGCTTCCTGCCTGCGAACGACGCGTGCATGGAGAACCTGAAGCTTGCCTATGAGCTGCTGCCCATGGTCCTGCCAGGCCTGCAGAAGGAGTTCGCTGCCTTCACGGCATAGGCCTTCAGGCGCATGAGTTTCATGGAGCCCGCCTCGGATCCCGAGGCGGGCTCCTTTGCGTTCGGGGCGAAATGGAGCTGTGGGCGCCGGACGGTGCGTTGCGGCTGCGGCCAGGACCGTCGGAGGCCTGGCGGCCAATGATACGTTTATGTTTCGTCCGCCGAATGACACGGTGCGGGCTGCGGTGGCTGGCATATACTGGACTCGTCCTTTAAAAGCGGTACAGAGAGACCGACAAGGCACCTGCAGTACAAGCGCCCATCGGGAAAAGGGCGCACAGATGGAAGCCTTTGTCAGTCGCGAAGGCTTGTTTTGTCTTTGCGGCCGACTCCGGTGATCTGTACGCACTCACTTATGGAAGGAGAGTGTGTATGACCCAAGCCAACACCATGAAGACGCTGGTCATGGACGCGTCGGAGATCGAGCGCGCGCTGACCCGCATCGCTCACCAGATCCTGGAGGCCAACCACGGCGCCTCCGACATCGCGCTGGTGGGAATCGTCACCCGCGGCGACCTGCTGGCCAAGCGCCTGGCAGCCAAGATCGAGAAGATCGAGGGCGCGCCCGTGCCCATCGGCAAGCTGGACATCAGCTTCTACCGCGATGATTTCGCCACCTACTTCAACCCCGAGGTCCACTCCACCCAGATCGACTTCGACCTGGACGGCCGCACCGTCGTGCTGGTGGACGACGTCCTGTTCACCGGCCGCACCATCCGCGCCGCCCTGGACGCCCTGATGGACCTGGGCCGCCCCTCCTGCGTGCAGCTGGCCGTGCTGGTCGACCGTGGCCACCGCGAGCTGCCCATCCGCGCTGACTTCGTGGGCAAGAACGTCCCGTCCTCCGGCAATGAAAGCGTCCGCCTGTTCCTGGAGGAGACCGACGGTCGCTCCACGGTTGAGATCTTCGAGCTGGCACCGGGCGCGCACATGGGCGCGGCGCCGCTGCAGAAAGGCGGTGAGCAGTAATGGGCGAAACCAAGCGCGCATTCCCGCATCGCAACCTCATCGACATCACGGAGTACTCCGCTGACGACATCATGATGCTGCTGCAGACCGCCCAGCGCTTCCGCGAGGTCAACGAGCGCCGCATCAAGAAGGTGCCCACCCTCAAGGGCTACACTGTGGTGAACATGTTCAACGAGCCCTCCACCCGCACCCGCAGCTCCTTCGAGCTGGCGGAGAAGCGCTTGAGCTGCGACGTCATGAACTTCGGCGGCTCCAGCACCAGCTCCGTGAAGGGCGAAAGCCTGGTGGACACCGTCAAGACCCTGTGCGCCTACAAGATCGACCTGCTGGTCGTGCGCGACAAGAACGCCGGCGCCCCGTACAAGGTGGCCCAGGCCAGCGGCCTGCCGGTCATCGACGCCGGCGACGGCAAGCACCAGCATCCCACCCAGGCGCTGCTGGACCTGTACACGCTGTGGCAGCAGTTCGGCTCCCTGGAGGGCCTGAAGGTCGGCATCGTGGGCGACATCAACCACTCCCGCGTCTGCGGCAGCCTGGTTCCCGCCCTGCGCACCATGGGCGCCCACGTGACGCTGATCGCCCCGCCCACGCTGCTGCCGCCCCGCCCGGACGTCATGGGCGCCCACGCCGTCAGCCACGACCTGGACGCTGAGCTGCCTGACCTGGACGTGGTCTACATGCTGCGCGTGCAGCGCGAGCGCCTGGAAGGAGCGCCGTTCCCGAGCATGCGCGAGTACAGCATGCTCTACGGCATGAACGAAAAGCGCAACGAGCTCCTTCGCCCCGGCTCCGTGATCTGCCATCCCGGCCCGGTGAACAGGGGAGTGGAGCTGGACTCCTTCATGACCGACCATCCCGAGCGCTCTCTGATCCTGGACCAGGTGTATGCCGGCGTCCTGGTGCGCATGGCCGCTCTGTATCTGCTGCTAGGAGGTAGTGAATAATGGCTTTGATGCTGCGTAACGCCCACGTCATAGACCCCCAGGTGGGCCTGAACGAAACCTGCGACATCCTGATCCGCGACGGCAAGATCGTCGAGCTGGGCCAGGACCTGGAAATGCCCAAGGGCGTCGAGCGCGACCTGGGCGGCAAGGTCGTGGTCCCGGGCCTGGTGGACATCCACGTGCACCTGCGCGAGCCCGGCTACGAGTACAAGGAGGACATTGCCTCCGGCACCCGCGCCGCAGCCCACGGCGGCTTCACCGGCGTGTGCCCCATGCCCAACACCCAGCCCACCACGGACAACGCCATGATCGTGGAGTACGTGAAGAACCAGGCCGAAAAGGACGGCAAGTGCCGCGTGTACCCCTCCGGTGCCTGCACCCTGGGCCTTAAGGGCGAAACCCTGTCCGAGATCGGCGACATGGTGGCCCACGGCGCGGTGGCATTCACCGACGACGGCCGCGGCGTGCAGGACAGCGGCATGATGCGCCGCGTCATGGAGTACGCCCGCCCCTTCGGAAAGGTGGTCATGAGCCACTGCCAGGACGAGGCGCTGGTGGGCAAGGGTCAGATCAACGAAGGTGCCACCTCCACCAAGCTGGGCCTGCAGGGCTGGCCGGCCGCCGGCGAGGAGCTGCAGATCCAGCGCGACATCGAGCTGTCCCTGCTGACGGGATGCCCCATCCACATCCAGCACATCAGCTCCGCCCGCGGCCTTGAGATGATCCGTCGCGGCAAGGCCGACGGCATCCAGGTCACCTGCGAGGTCACCCCGCACCACCTGTTCCTGGACGAGACCAACATCGGCTCCGACTACAACACCTACCTGAAGGTCAACCCGCCGCTGCGCACCGCAGTCGACCGCGAGGAGCTGATCAAGGGCGTGGTGGACGGCACCATCGACTGCATCGTCACCGACCACGCACCCCATGCGGCCCATGAGAAGGACCGGGAGTTCGAGCAGGCGCCCTTCGGCATGACCGGCATCGAAACGGTCCTGGGCGCTATCCTGACCAACCTGGTCCGCCCCGGCGTCATCAGCTGGGAGCGCATGGTGGAGCTCATGGCCGTCAAGCCCCGTGAGATCCTACGCCTGGAGCCGGTCAAGCTGGCACCGGGCAGCGTCGCGGACCTGACGGTCATCGACCCCGACGTCGAATGGGACGTCACCGAGGACTTCTACGTTTCCAAGTCCAAGAACTGCGGATTCACCGGCGCTCACTTCATCGGTCGCGCGACCGACGTGTACGTGGGCGGCTATGCAACCATGGAAGAAGGCGAAATCGTTGAGTAAGCTTAGTGAGCAGCTGCTTGCCGGCACCTCCAAGCCGACCCCTCGGCCGGCCATGCTGGTGCTGGAAGACGGCGCAGTGTTCGCAGGCACGGCCTGCGCAGCCCAGGGCGAAGTGTATGGCGAAATCTGCTTCAACACCGCCCTTGAGGGCTACCTGGAGGTGATCACGGACCCGTCCTATGCGGGCCAGATCATTACCATGACCTACCCGCAGATCGGCAACTACGGCGTCAGCCGTGAGGACATCCAGTCCAAGAAGCCGGCCCTGCGCGGCCTGGTGGTGCGTGACATGTGCACCACCCCCAGCAACTGGCGCTCCACCATGAGCCTGCCGGAGTACCTGACCAAGGAAAACGTCGTGGCCATCGAAGGCGTGGACACCCGCGCCCTGACCCGCCACGTCCGCGACCACGGCGCCCAGCGCGCCGTCCTGTCCACCGTGGACACCGACCCGCAGAACCTGCTGCGCAAGGTCCGGGCCAGCCAGTCCCTGGTGGGCCAGAACCTGATCCCCACGGTGTCCATCGCCTGGCCTGAGGAGCACCCGCTGTCCGCCCAGTACACCGCGTTCCTGGAGCAGCCGCAGGAGGCTCGCTTCAAGGTGGTGGCCTACGACTGCGGCGCCAAGCGCGCCATTCTGGACAACCTGGTGCGCGTGGGCTGCCAGGTCACCGTGGTTCCCTGGGACACCCCGGCCGAGGACGTGCTGGCCATGAACCCCGACGGTGTGTTCCTGTCCAACGGCCCCGGCGACCCGGATGCCGTGGAGGGCACCTACTCCCAGGTCCAGAAGCTCATGGGCAAGCTGCCCATCTTCGGCATCTGCCTGGGCCACCAGATGATCTGCAAGGCCTGCGGCGCCCAGATCGAGAAGCTGAAGTTCGGCCACCGCGGCGGGAACCAGCCGGTCATGAACCTGCTGACCAAACGCGTTGAGATCAGCGTCCAGAACCACGGCTTCGGCCTGATGTTCCCGACCCTGGGTGAGCTGGTTCCCGAGCTCAGCGGCGGCGTGACCGAGCACCCGGCTGACGGCGACCTGCGATTCTGGGTCGAGCGCGGCGTGGCTCCCGTGGTCCAGAACGACCGTTTCGGCCGCATCCAGCTGACCCACGTGAACCTGAACGACGGCACCCCGGAGGGCATCCGCCTGCTGGACGCCCCCACCTTCTGCGTGCAGTACCACCCCGAGGCAGCTCCCGGCTCCACGGACTCCCACTACCTGTTCACCGCTTTCGCCCGCCTGATGGAGGGCCAGCAGGACTACCTGAGCATCGACATTGCCCAGGACCGCCTGAGCGGATGGACCTTTGGCGAAAACGAGCCCGTTGGACGTGCGGCAGAAGGGGAGGTGGAGTAAATGCCCAAGCGCGAAGACATCAAGAGCATCCTGGTCATTGGCTCTGGTCCGATCGTCATCGGCCAGGCCTGCGAGTTCGACTACTCCGGCGCCCAGGCCTGCAAGGTCCTGAAGGCCGACGGCTACCGGGTCATCCTGGTGAACAGCAACCCGGCCACCATCATGACCGACCCGGGCCTGGCGGACCGCACCTACGTGGAGCCCATCACCCCGGGCTTCATCGAGTCCGTCATCGAAAAGGAGCGCCCGGACGCGCTGCTGCCCACCCTGGGCGGCCAGACCGGCCTGAACGCCGCCGTTGACCTGGCCCGCTCCGGCGTCCTGGACAAGTACGGCGTCGAGATGATCGGCTGCGACCTTGCCGCCATCGAAAAGGGCGAGGACCGCAAGATGTTCAACGAGGCCATGGCCGAGATCGGCGTGGAGGTGGCCCGCAGCGGCTACGCCTACAGCGTGCAGGACGCCCTGGACATCGTGGCTGACCTGGGCTACCCGGTCGTGCTGCGCCCCAGCTTCACCCTGGGCGGCGCCGGCGGCGGCATCGCCCACGACGAAGAGGAACTGGTGTCCATCGTCAGCAACGGCCTGGAGCTCTCTCCCGCCAACGAGGTGCTGGTGGAGGAGTCCATCGAGGGCTGGAAAGAGTACGAGATGGAGGTCATGCGCGACCGCGCCGGCAACGGCATCATCATCTGCTCCATTGAGAACCTTGACCCCATGGGCATCCACACCGGCGACTCCATCACCGTGGCGCCGGCCCAGACCCTGAGCGACGTGGAGTACCAGCGCATGCGCGTTGCCTCCCTGGCCATCCTGGAGAAGATCGGTGTTGAGACCGGCGGCTCCAACGTCCAGTTCGCCCTGAACCCGGACAACGGCCGCATGATCGTCATCGAGATGAACCCCCGCGTCAGCCGCAGCTCCGCCCTGGCATCCAAGGCCACCGGCTTCCCGATTGCCAAGTTCGCCGCCAAGCTGGCGGTGGGCTACACCCTGGACGAGGTGGTCAACGACATCACCAAGGCAACGCCGGCCGCCTTCGAGCCGTCCATCGACTACTGCGTGGTGAAGGTGCCCCGCTTCGCCTTCGAGAAGTTCAAGGGCACGGACGACACCCTGACCACCCGCATGAAGGCCGTGGGCGAGATCATGGCCATCGGCCGCACCTTCGAGGAGGCGCTGGGCAAGGCCATGCGCTCCATGGAGAACGGCCGCGGCGGCCTGGGCGCCGACGGCAAGCAGCTGCCCGGCGTCGACGACCCCGAGCAGCTCCGCGCCAACGTGCAGCGCCCCACCGCCGACCGCCTGTTCTACCTGGCGGAGGCCCTGCGCCAGGGCATGACCGTGGACGAGGCTTTCGCCCTGACCAAGATCGACCCCTTCTTCCTGCACCGCATCAACGACATGATCCGCGTCCAGGAGAACCTGCGCGGCACCAAGCTGGAGGAAATGGACGCCGACGCCCTGCGCCTGTGCAAGCGCTACGGCATGTCCGACGTGCAGATCGCGCACCTGACCGGCACCACCGAGCTCATGGTCCGCGCCTGCCGCAAGATCCTGGGCGTGCGCCCGGCCTTCAAGACCGTGGACACCTGCGCTGCCGAGTTCCCCAGCTCCACCGCGTACCACTACAAGACCTATGATGCGGACGAAACCGAGGTCGCACCCAAGACCCGCAAGCGCGCCATGATCCTGGGCGCCGGCCCGAACCGCATCGGCCAGGGCATCGAGTTCGACTACTGCTGCGTGCACGCCAGCTACGCGCTGGCCGACGCCGGCTACGAGACCATCATGGTCAACTGCAACCCGGAAACCGTGTCCACCGACTACGACACCTCTGACAAGCTCTACTTCGAGCCGCTGACCTTCGAGGACGTTATGGACATCGTGGACGTGGAGGATCCGGACGGCGTGGTGGTGACCCTGGGCGGCCAGACCCCGCTGAAGCTGGCCCAGGCCCTGCAGGAGGCTGGCGTCCACATCATGGGAACCAGCCCCGAGGCCATTGACCTGGCCGAGGACCGCGACCGCTTTGCCGCCATCATGGACGAGATGGAGATCATCTACCCGGCCGCAGGCATGGCCAATACCTTCGAGGAGGCCGTGGGCGTTGCCAAGCGCCTGGGCTTCCCGCTGCTGGTGCGCCCCAGCTACGTACTGGGCGGCCGCGGCATGGCCATCGTGTACAACGTGGACCAGCTGCGCACCTACATGGGCGAGGCTGCCAAGATCTCTCCCGACCACCCGGTTTACCTGGACCGCTTCCTTGAAGGCGCCGTGGAGCTTGACCTGGACTGCATCTGCGACGGCACCGACGTTTACATCGGCGGCGTACTGGAGCACATTGAGGCCGCGGGCATCCACTCCGGTGACTCCAGCTGCTGTATCCCGCCCTTCGCCATGAGCGACGCAAACGTGGAGCAGCTGCGCAGCATCGCCCGTCGCCTGGCCCTGCGCCTGGGCGTGGTGGGCCTGCTGAACATCCAGTTCGCGGTGAAGGACCAGATCATCTACGTGATCGAGGCCAACCCCCGCGCCAGCCGCACCGTGCCCTTCGTCAGCAAGGCCACCGGCGTGCCCCTGGCCAAGGTCGCTGCCCGCGTCATGTCCGGTGAGAAGCTGGCCGACATGGGCCTGCCCGCCGATGACCGCCGCCTGAGCCACTTCAGCGTCAAGGAGGCCGTGCTGCCCTTCGGCCGCTTCCCGGGCGCTGACAGCGTCCTGGGCCCCGAGATGAAGTCCACCGGCGAGGTCATGGGCATCGGCCCCAACTTCCCGGCGGCCTACGCCAAGGGCCAGCTGGCCGTGGACTGCAGCCTGCCCGAGAACGGCACCTGCTTCATTTCCGTGTGCGACCGCGACAAGCGCTCCTTCGTCCCCATCGCCCGCGCCCTGGAGCGCCTGGGCTTCAACCTGGTGGCGACCGCCGGCACTGCTCGCGCCCTGATCAGCAACGGCATTGAGTGCGAGGTCGTGGGCAAGCTGCATGAGGGCGAAAACTCCATCATGGAGCGCATTGCCAGCGGCGAGGTGCACCTGATCGTGAACACTCCCTTCGGCGATAGGACCCGAACTGACGGTTACGAGATCCGAACGGCTGCAATCAGGCATAATGTAAGCCATATGACCACGCTTGCTGGTGCGCAGGCGATGGTTGCAGGCCTGGAAGTGGCCCGCAAGCGCGGCCTGGACGTGGTTGCGCTGCAGGACCTTCCTCAGTGGGATTTCTAAGGAGCGCTCGTGGGAAAGCTCATCAATGAGAAGGCCACGGTGCTGTCCAACGAAAACGTTGGGCCGCGCCTGTGGCTGCTGACGGTCCGCTGCCCGCAGGTGGCGGCGGCCGTCCGACCCGGCCAGTTCGTGCACATGCTGGTGCCGGGCATGGCCGACCATATGCTGCGCCGTCCGTTTTCCGTGTACCGCACGGATGTGGCGGCGGGCACCATGGACATCCTGTACCAGGTCGTGGGCTACGGCACCGATCACATGACCGCGCTGCCGGTGGGTACGGAGTGCGAGTTCATCGGGTCCATCGGCCGGGGCTGGGAGGTCCCGGAGGGTGCCCGCAAGGTGCTGCTGGTGGCAGGTGGCGTGGGCGCGGCCCCGCTGTTCATGCTGACCCAGCAGTGCGTGGAGCGCGGCCTTGACGTGACCGTGGTGCTGGGCGCTCAGACCAAGGACGCCCTGGTGCTGCGTCCGGCCTACGCCGAGGTGCTGGGGGAGGAGCCCCGCTGCGCCACCGACGACGGCACCTACGGCCGTGCCGGCTTCTGCACCAGCCTGGTGGAGGAGGCCCTGGCCGAGGCTGCTGCCGCGGGCGAGCCCTACGACTACCTGGCGGTGTGCGGTCCGCTGCCGCTGATGAGGATCGTGGCCGGCCAGGCCAAGGAGGCCGGCGTTTTCGCCCAGGTTTCCATGGAGAAGCGCATGGCATGCGGCATCGGCGCCTGCCTGGGCTGCATCGTGGACACCGTTGACGGCAATCGTCGCGCCTGCGTGGACGGTCCGATCTTCGACGCCCAGGAGGTGGTGTGGTAATGGCAGTGAACATGCAGGTCAACCTGGGTGGTCTGGTCATGAAGAACCCCGTGACCACCGGTTCGGGCACCTTCGGCTCCGGCATGCAGTACGCGGACTTCCTGGATGTGGCGGCCCTTGGCGCCGTGACCACCAAGGGCGTTTCCAACGTGCCCTGGGAGGGCGGTCCCATGCCGCGCCTGGCTGAGACGCCGTCGGGCATGCTCAACGCCATCGGTCTGCAGAACCCCGGCGTGAAGCACTTCAAGGAGGTCGATCTGCCGTGGCTGGCCGAGCAGGGCGCCACGGTCATCGTGAACGTTTCCGGCCACAGCGTGCCGGAGTACGTGGAGTGCCTGCAGGAGCTGGAGGAGTCTCCGGTGCCTCACGCATACGAGATCAACATCAGCTGCCCCAACGTGGACGCCGGCGGCATGACCATCGGCACCGACCCGCGCATGGTGGAGGAGGTGGTAAGCGCATGCCGTGCCTGCACCAGCAAGCCCATGTTCGTGAAGCTCACCCCCAACGTGACCGACATCTGCGAGATCGCTCGTGCGGCGGAGGCTTCCGGCGCCGATGCGATCTCCCTCATCAACACGCTGCTGGGCATGGCCATTGACGTGCGGACCCGTCGTCCGCTGCTGGCCCGCGTGACCGGCGGCCTGTCCGGCCCCGCCATCAAGCCGGTTGCTCTGGCAAAGGTGTGGCAGGTCAGCAAGGCGGTGGACGTCCCCGTGCTGGGCATGGGCGGCATCTCCACGGCTGACGACGCCATCGAGTTCATGCTGGCGGGTGCCACCGCCGTTGCCGTGGGTGCGGCCAACTTCGTGAACCCCACGGCCACCATTGACGTGATCGAGGGCATCCGCTCGTACTGCGAGGAGCAGGGCGTGGCGGATGTGAACGAGCTGATCGGAGGCATGGTATGCTAAACGACTTCGACGCGCTGGACCCCCGTGACCGCGTGATCGTGGCCATCGACTGCGGCCGCGACGAGGCGCTGGCCCTGGCTGACAAGCTGGCGGGCAAGGCCCGTTGGCTCAAGGTGGGCATGACGCTGTACTACGCCGAGGGCCCGGCCATCGTGCAGGCCTTCAAGGAGCGCGGGTTCAAGGTGTTCCTGGACCTGAAGTTCTACGACATTCCCCATCAGGTGGAGGGTGCGGCCTACGCCAGCGCCCTGACCGGCGCCGACATGCTGACCATGCATGCCAGCGGCTCCATCGCCATGATGCAGGCCGGCCAGCGTGGTGCCGAGAAGGCTGCTGCCGAGCTGGGCGGTCCTGTTCCGGCGACCCTGGGCATCACCGTGCTGACTAGCATGAGCGACGACACCCTGGCCGAGATCGGCGTGGGCCGCGCCTGTGCCGAGCAGGTGCCGCTGCTGGCCCGCAACGCCGCCACTGCCGGCATCTCCGGCGTGGTGTGCAGCCCGCAGGAGGCATCTATGATGCGCGACATCCTGGGTCCCTCCGGCTACGTGGTCACCCCGGGCGTCCGTCCCGTGGGCGCCGACAAGGGCGATCAGTCCCGCGTTGCCACGCCGTCCCAGGCCCTGGCCAACGGTGCATCCCACATCGTGGTGGGCCGTCCCATCACCCAGGCAGCCGACCCGGCTGCTGCCTACGAGGCAATCATCGCCGAGCTGGAGGCGTAGGAGAGCGGCGACGCTTTTCGACATGCGAGCCCGGGGTCTTGCGGCCCCGGGCTTTTTTGCGTTTGGCGGCGGCGCAGCCGCCTCCCAGGCGGGCGCAGGCGCGTGGGGCTCAGGCGGCCCCCGGCTGGCTGCGGGCGTGTTCGGGCGGGCGTGGATGCACGCTGTGCGGAAAACTTCGAGAAACGTGTATATGCGATTTCGAGAATAAAGCAGTTCACTTTATAAGCAACGCTCTGACCTGGGGAAACGTATACTACGTTTTTCGCTTCGCCACGGTCGAGCCTGCAGCTGCGGGAAAAGCGTAGAAACGTGTACACGTTTCTCGAAGTTTTCCGCAAGGGGCAGCCGGGGCGATACACGTTTCTGCCGTTTTTCCGCAGCGCCGGTGCGGCCAGATGCCAAAACAGGTCCGGCGCCAGGCTGCGTGCGCCGTCCCGACCCATGCCGACCAGCAACTCCACGAAAACCCCAGGCGTTACCTCGTCCGCGGCGCGTTATCCTGAGGTCACCCAATCCGATAGACCAGCACGATTGTTCTCACCAGCGCCTTGCTGGGGGAAGGAGTGCTATGCGCGTCTTTATCGGAGGAGATACCGCCCGCAGCCTGAATCGCTGGGCTGCCGATCGCCTTGAGCCCACGGAAGTTGCGGGCCCGAAGCCCGACGAGCGCCCTAGCGCGGTCGGTGTGTCGCTCGCATGGGATGCCATTCGTCGAACCGGTCTTTCCCATGCCCGCCTCAATACTCTTAAGGAGCATCCGCTCGATCTGCTGGTTGCAGACTCGCGTGCGCGTCTGCGTCTGAAGGGAGTCACCTGCTCCAGCCAGGCTGCGCCGCTGCCGGCGGGATGGTTCCGCCGCCTGCCCGGCGATTCTGAACATGACGTGCTCGTGGCCGGCCCTGAGCTGTGCTTTCTTCAGGCGGCTGCGACAAAGCCCCTCTATGATGCGATTCTGTTCGGTATGGAAATCTGCGGTCTGTACGCCGAAGACGACCTGACGGCGGCAGGGTTCACGAGCCGTGACGAGCCGCTGACCACGCCCGTCCTCATCCATGCCTTCCTTGACGCTTCTCCTGGCGTACGGGGGCTGAGGGCGGCTCGTCGTGCGCTGCGGTACGTGGCATCCATGTCGGCGTCGCCGATGGAGTCGAA
>JAUNCQ010000021.1:0-15437 GCA_030526515.1 Coriobacteriia bacterium | reverse complement strand
CTCACATGCTGCTGTGCCTGCCGTACAAGCTTGGAGGATATGCCATCCGTTGGCCTAACTTGAATCAGCCGCTTCCTGGAACCGAAGGGTCTTCGGGTCGTCCTATGCGCTGCGACATGCTTTGGCCCCGCGAACGTCTGGCTCTTGAGTACGACAGCGACATGTTTCATTCCGACGAATCCCGCCAGAACCGCGATGCGGATCGGCGCATCAGGCTCGAGCGCCTGGGACTCCACGTGATACCCATCCGACGTGCCCAGGTCATGAACGCCAACAAGTTCGATCGGCTGGCCATGATGCTTGTCGAGCGCACGGGCAAGCGCCACGACCCCTGCCCCGATTGGCCGTTGCGCCGATACGAGTTGCGCCAGTGGATGTTCCCATGGATCAAGTAACCCGAGTTCGGTCAAGGATCCCCAAACGGAGGGGGAGCGGCCCGGTGCGCAAACCGGGTTTGCGCTACCGAGATCCCTCGTTGATTCCCTTTGCCAATCAAAGCATTCCCTCCGCTTCTCGGATTTTGTTGCCTTGGGGCGAAATATGCGCTGTTACGGGCGGTTTTGTCTTGACAATCCGCCGTTCGCTCATCATATTAACAAGATGCTATGTGTGATAGTGACATGGCTGCGGACGCCATAATGTGTGGGTGGCGTCTGGTGTGGAACCGCTGCTGCCGGAAACGGCGGTGGCACTCAAAAAGGAGAAGCAAATGGCAATTCCTCAGTTGACGAAGGAAGAGCGTCAGGCTGCTCTGGAAAAGGCCAAGGCGAGTCGCATCAAGCGCGCCGAGGTCCGCGAGCAGCTCCGTACCGGCAAGCTGTCGGTCGCTCAGGTTGTGGCAATGCGTGAGGATGAGGTCGTGGGCCGCATGAAGGTCACCACCCTCATCGAAACCCTCCCGGGTTACGGCAAGGCCAAGGCCGAGAAGATCATGAAGGAGCTGGGCATTGCAGAGTCCCGCCGCCTGCGTGGTCTGGGCGAGCGTCAGCGCGAAGCACTTTTGGAGCGTTTGGGCTAAATGAGTCGTAAAGGCAATCTGTTTGTGATTTCTGGGCCATCAGGTGCCGGCAAGGGCACGCTGGTGGCTCGCCTTTTGGAAATGGTCCCCGACACCTGGGTGTCCATCTCCTGCACCACGCGATCTCCGCGTGAGGGCGAAAAGGAAGGCGTGCACTATTACTTCAAGACCCGCGATGAGTTCATGGCGCTGGCGGACCAGGGCGGTCTGCTGGAATGGGCCGAGTACTCGGGCAACTGCTACGGCACCCCGCGGCAGGTCGTGGAGGAGCGCATGGCCGAGGGCATGCAGGTCATTCTTGAAATCGACGTGCAAGGAGGCTTCCAGATCCGGGAGAAAATCCCCGCGGCGCACCTGGTGTTCATCGAGCCGCCGTCCATGGAGGTGCTCGAGCAGCGCCTGCGCGGTCGCGGCACGGAAACCGAAGAGGCAATTTCCCGACGTCTTGACGCGGCAAGGGTAGAACTTTCGCGCAAGATGGAGTATGATTATGTGCTCGTGAATGACGATTTGGACGAAGCCGCGCAAAAGCTTGCCGACTACGTTAATGAAATGGCCGAAGGAAATCGAGGTTAGACCCCCTATGAGCATCATTGAGCCCAAGATCGACGAACTGCTTGATCAGACTGACAACGACCGCTTCCTGCTGTGCGCCCTTGCCTCCAAGCGCGCCCATGACATCAACGACATGATGCATGGCCAGCGTGACCGCGCCGTCCGCCTGCAGAGCGCCGTCGAAATCGCACGCGCCAACAACACCAAGCCGCTGACCATGGCCTTCAACGAGGTCGTGGAAGGTGACGTGTCCTACGACCCCGATTCCATCGACGTGAACTATCACTAGGTCCTGCGGATTCTGCTGACAACAGATTGCGAGCTGCGCGCAACACTGCGGGCAGCTCGTTTTTGCGTATAGGGAGGTTTTCCATGAGCGACATCACGGTCCTGAACGACTCCGCTGCCAACGCCGCAGTCGAGCCCCAGGAGCCCACCGCCACTGCACCGGCTGCGGAGCCCGCGGCTGCCCAGCCCGCCGCATCGGAAGGTGCATGGGACGAAAACGCCGTCGACTTTGCCGGCGAGCCTGCGTTCCAGCGCATCGTGCTGATCCACTACCACGAGATCGGCCTGAAGGGCCACAACCGCTCCGTGTTCGAGAAGCGCCTCATGCGCAACCTGGAGGTGCTGCTGGAGGGCTTCCCGCTGGTGACCATCCATCGCGTTGCCGGCCGCCTGGTGATCTTCCTGAAGGAGGGCACCACCCACGACGTCATGCTGGAAGTGGCCCAGCGCTGTCTGGGCGTGCCCGGCGTTGCCCGCGTCAGCTCCGGCTTCAAGTGCGACCGCGACCTTGACCTGATGGGCAAGGCCGCCGTGCAGGCCCTGGGCGAAGCCGGCGACTTCCACACCTTCAAGGTAGCCAGCCGTCGCAACCATACCGACTTCCCGACGCGCTCCCCGGAAATGAACCAGATCTTCGGCGCAACCCTGTGCCGCGCGTTCCCGGAAAAGGGCGTCAAGATGAAGGAGCCCGACGTCACCGTGGGCATCGAGGTGGTCCAGAACGCCAGCTACATCTACGCCTGGAGCCAGAAGGCCATCGGCGGCCTGCCCGTGGGCTCTGCCGGCCGCGTGGTCTGCCTGCTGAGCAGCGGCATCGACTCCCCGGTTGCCACCTGGCGCATGGCCCGTCGCGGTGCCGTCTGCATCGGCGTGCACTTCAGCGGCCGTCCGCAGACCAGCGACGCCAGCGAGTACCTGGTGGACGACATCGCCCATGTCCTCGAGCGCACCGGCTGCATCGGCCGCGTCTACGTGGTGCCCTTCGGCGACTACCAGCGCGAGATCAGCCTGCTGGCCCCGCCCAGCCTGCGCGTGATCCTGTACCGCCGCCTCATGTTCAAGGTGGCCGAGCGCATCGCCGAGCGCGAGCGCGCCGGCGCCCTGGTCACGGGCGAGAGCCTGGGCCAGGTCGCCTCCCAGACCCTGGACAACATCCGCTGCACCGACGCGGCCGTGGACATGCCCGTGTTCCGCCCGCTGATCGGCACCGACAAGCTGGAGATCATCACCATGGCCGAAGAGGTCGGCACCTTCGAAATCTCCAGCATGGACGCCCCGGACTGCTGCACGCTGTTCATGCCCCGCAATCCGGAAACCCATGCCAAGCTGGAGGACGTCCTGGCCGCGGAAGCCGAGCTGCCCCTTGAGCAGTGGATCGACGAGCTGGTCGAGCTGGCCGAGGTCACCGACTACAAGTGCCCCAGCTACAAGCCCCGCAAGGCCGCCCAGTAGCATCTGCTCCTACGGCGCTGCGAGCTTGATGGGCGCCGAATGATTGTCAGGGGCCGCAAGCTCGCTGGTCAACGCAAGTTCGCGAAGCTGCGCAAGCTCTCTATCGAATTTCATAGGACGAAAGGAAAGCCCTCTCGTGCGTCGATTAGACGTCGAGAGGGCTTTCTTGTGTTCCAGCTCGGAACCGCGGGAGATGGATCGGAATCTGAGTAAGGTTTTGCGGAATCGAATCGGAATTTGAGCAAGAACGGGGTTGGGGTGCCGCGAATTCTATCTTGCGGGGCGAAAGCCATCTGATGGATTCACGGCATCTCCGGTGAAGATTCGGCGCGTAGAGTGCGTTGCACGCCGAGTCGCGGTGGATGGAACTGCTCGCCCTTTTAGTGCTGGTCGATGGGTCCGGGCCGCGCTCGGCGGTACATGCCGGCCGTTGTGCGAGGCGGCCGGCGTCATTCGGGCAACTCGTAGGAGGTTTGACGTGTTCGAGGACGAGGGCGTTCCGTTTCTGGACAGCCGTAGCGGATCGGGAACAAGTGCGTGGGGAAAGCGTCTGCGTGCGTTTGCGGACGAGAAGCTGCCGATCAGCCGAACCGCTGCCGTCGGCGTATGCGTCGTGGCCTTGTGCGTTGCCGTGGGCGTGGCGGGTTCGAGTTTTGCATCGTCGGGCGTGTTGGTGCAGCCTCAGGCGGGTAGTGGCTCGGACCCGTCCGCCGCAGTTGACGGAGATTCCGCTGGCCAGAAGGCTGGTGGTGGGGATTCGGGCGCGGCAAACGGTGGTGCAGGAAGCGCTGGTGCAGCGAGCGCGGCGAACGCAGGCGGTGCGAGCGATGTCGCTGCAGGCGCGGGTGCTGGGAGCGCTGCCGACGCGAGTGCGCAGACCCTGTTCGTGCACGTGGTAGGTGCCGTGAAGCAGCCGGGAATCTATGAGCTGGCGGCGGGATCGCGACTGGCGGACGCCATCGAGGCCGCTGGAGGTCCGTCGTCGAAGGCTGCGGTGGATGCCGTGAACCTGGCGCGTGAGCTTTCGGACGGCGAGCAGGTTTCGGTGCCCACCAAGGCTCAGGTGGCCAAGGAAAAGAAGCAGCAGGAGTGCGCTGTGCCCAGGGCGGGTGCGAGCGGCAGCGGCTCAGGCGGTGTCGGGGCAGCAGGTTCTGGCGGTTCCGGCGTGAGCGGCTCTGCTGCATCGGGCGCGGCTGGCGCAACAGGTGCGGCTGGCGCATCCAGCGGGTCGGGTGCACAGGGCGGGCTGATCAACGTCAACACCGCCACGGAGGCCGAGTTGCAGACCATCAGCGGCATCGGTCCGGCCACGGCCCAGAAGATCGTGGCGGATCGGGAGGCCAACGGGCCTTTCGCCCGTATTGAGGACCTGACCCGCGTGTCCGGCATAGGCGACAAGAAGCTCGAAGCCATGCGCGGCAGCATCACCGTGGGTTAGGGCATGGGAGGCAGGGGGCGAAGCGGCGGTCGCGGTTCCCGGCTGCCGCTGGTGGCTCGTCGTCGCGGCGCGCATGGCGGCCGGGTGCGTCGCGGCGGCGGGCTGGGCGAGCAACGGTTCGCGGTGAAGAACATCAGCAACTACGCGGCGGTGCGGCCGGGGCTACCGCCGCTGTTCGTCTGCGGCGTGGGGATGTGGGTCAGCTGCGCGCTGTGCTTCGGCAACGCGTGGCGGCTGGAACCCGGTGCCTGCGATGCGGCGGTGGCGGCGTTCGCGCTGGCAAGCATGATGCTCATGGCGCAGATGGTTCGCCGCGCGCGGCAGCTGGTTCTCTGCCTTTTGCTGGGTGTGAGCCTGGGGCTGCTGGGCGGCTTTGCGGGCGGTGGGCATCTGCTGCGGGATCAGCTGAGGGTCCAGGAGCTGGCTGATGGCGGCGCGGGGCAGGTGGCTTTCGTGCTGGATCAGGACGGGGCCGAGACATCGTCCGAGTTCAGCAAGGGGTTCGCGGCGTTGGGGCACGCTGAGGTGGACGGCGCGCGCGGTCCCAAGGTGCGTGTGGTCGTTGAGGGCGCTGAGCAGGTGCCCCGGTTCGGCGATCGCGTCCAGGGCAGCGTGCGGTGGAGTCGGCCGGACGATGGCGGCGATTTCGCCCAGATGCTCTGGGCCCAGGGGGCGGCAGGCGTTGCGTACGTGACCGTTGACGGGGGCGAAAGCGGCGTGCAGCGCGGCTCCGGCCCCGCGGCGGTGATCCTGGGGTTGCGAAATGCGGCCATCGATGCCGTCGAGGGTCGGTTCGGCGGCGACGACCCCGCGGTGGGCGTGCTGCAGGCGCTGACCTGCGGTTATCGGGCGAACCTGCGGGATACGCCGGCGTACCAGGCCTTTCAGACGGCAGGCCTGGCGCATCTGGTGGCGGTGTCCGGCGCGCATCTGGCCATCATCGCGTCGCTGCTGACCACGGCGCTGAGGGCGCTGGGGCTGAGCCGGCAGACGTCGATTGCCGTCCAGGCGGCGTTCATGGCAGCGTACGTGGTGTTCGCAGGCGCTCCGATTTCGGCGTTGCGGGCAGCCATCATGGCCACGCTGAGCCTGCTGAGCTTCGTGCCGCGGCGGCAGTCATCGTCGCTGAGCGCCCTGGGCGCCTGCATCATGGGGTGCCTGGCGCTGGATGCGTCTACGGCCACGTCGCTGTCGTTCCTGCTGAGCGCGGGAGCCACCATGGGCATTGCGCTGTTCAGCCAGCTGTTCGTGACGTGGATCAGGGACTGGTTCCCCCGACTCAGCCGCTCGGTGGGTGACGGACTGGCGGCTACCTGCGCGGCGAACGTGCTTTCGCTGGGCGTGGGCGCGGCGCAGTTTTCCCAGCTGCCGCTGGTGAGTCCGCTGGCGAACCTGGTGGTGGCGCCGTTGCTGAGCGTGGTCTGCTGCGCGGGTCTGGTGGGTGCGGTTGCGGCAGCTTTGCTTCCGTGGACATGGCCTGTAACGGTGGGTGCGCCCCTGATGGGCGCTCGGTTCATGGTGTGGCTGGTGGAGCTGCTGGCGGGGCTGCCCGTGGCCTGCGTGCCGGTTCAGCTGGACTTCGGGGTCGCGGTGGTTGCGTCGGTGGTCCTGGCGGGTGCCCTGTGGGCCTGGTGGCCTCGGCTTGCGGGTCGAACCGCAGCTCTAACGTGCGGCGCCGCGGGTGCGATTGCTCTGGTGGTGGTCCTGGTGGCGCCGCAGCTGGGCGGGACCCAGATCGTGGCGTTAGACGTGGGCCAGGGCGACGCGATCCTGCTGCGCAGCGGAGGCCGTGCGGTGCTGGTCGATACTGGAAACCAGGACGACCTGCTGCGGCAGGCCCTGGCCCGCAACGGCGTGCTGCAGCTGGACGCGGTGGTGGTGTCTCACCCGGATGACGACCACTGCGGCTCCTTGCGGGCGCTGGCCCAGGTGGCGCGGGTGCGGCAGGTGTGCCTGGCGGCTGACGTGCTGGAATGCGGTTGCGGCAAGTGCGCGGACCTGGTGAAGACGGCTCGTGACGTCTGCCCGGGAAAGGACGGCGTGGTGGGCCTGGGACGGGGAAGCAAGCTGACCTTGGGAAGCTTCGAATTGGAGGTGGTGTGGCCTGACGTCTTCAAGGACGAAGGCGGCAACGGAGACAGCCTGTGCTTGCTGGCCCGGGCGGACCTGGACCACGACGGGGCCTGGGACCGCACGGCGCTGCTGACGGGCGACGCCGAGTCGGAGCAGCTGGAAGCCATGCTCGCCGAAGGACGCGTGGGCGCTATAGACCTGCTGAAGGTGGGCCACCACGGGTCCAAGGCAAGCCTGACCGAGCAGCAGGCCCTGGCGCTGAAGCCGTCGGTGGCGCTGGTCAGCGTAGGGGAGGGGAATCGCTACGGCCACCCCGCTCCGGTGATCCTGGATGCCCTGGAGGCATCGGGGACCACGGTGCTGCGCACGGACCAGCAGGGGGACCTGGCCTGCACGCTGCTGAAGGAGGGCGTGCGGGTGCGCACCCAGCGGGCTGTTGGATAGCAGGTCGCGGGATGTCTAGCCGCGGCATGCTGAGCTGCGGCACGCCAAGTCGTGACTTGCCGAGCTACGGCGCAGCTGAGCGGTTTCGTTTTCGTCCGCATGATATAGAATAGCCCCATGTCGAATTCCGCTAACACATCCGCAACTTCTGGCCAGGCGCTGCTGCCGGCCTACCTGGTGGTGGGCGAAGACGAGCTCAAGCGCACCACGGTGGTGGAGAAGCTGCGCAAGCGCATCGCCGACACGGGCGACTTGGAGTTCAACCATGACGTGTTCCCGGCCGAGGAGGCGGAGGGCTCGGTCATCGTGGCCGCCTGCAACACCATGCCGTTCGCGGCGGACGTGCGCCTGGTGGAGGTCAACGACGCCGACAGGCTGCGCAAGGCCGACTCCGAGGCGCTGGTGGAGTACCTGAAGGACCCGAGCCCCACCAGCGTGCTGTGCCTGGTAGCCACGAAGCTGGCCAAGAACACGCGCCTGTACAAGGCCGTGGCTGCGGTGGACAAGAAGTCGGTCATCGCCTGCGACCTGAAGAAAAAGGCGGAGCTGCCGGCCATGGTGCGGCAGATGGCGGTGACCCACGGCGTGACGTTTTCCGACCGTGCGGCCCAGAAGCTCCTTGAGCTGGTGGGCGAAAACACCGTCCGCCTGGATGCCGAGATCCGCAAGATCGCCCTGGCCCATGACTCCCACGACATGGTCAGCGACCGTGAGGTTGAGTCCATGGTCGTTCGCGTGGCCGAGCCCAAGCCCTGGGACCTGGTGGACGCCATGGCCGCCCGCAACCTGAACCGGTGCCTGGAGGTGTTGGGCTACATGAAGGGCGCCAGCCCCCACAGCCTGCTGCCGCTGTGCATGAAGCGCATCCGCGAGCTGGTTTGCGCCCGCACCATGCTCGATCGCGGCGAGCAGGCGCTGATAGCCGGTGCTCTTGGGCTCAACGGCAAGCGTGCGTGGCTGGTGAAGGACTACGTGGCCAATGCTAAGCGCTTCACGTCCGCGGAGCTGCGCGCCATCGTGGTGGCGGCGCGCGATACCGAGCAGGCCATGAAGTCCGGCACGGATCCCCATGCGGCGTTCCTGGACTGGCTGCTGCTGGTGTGCGGCCCGCAGCGCCGCAGGTAGGCGACGCGGCGAGGCTCCGCGCTGACGCCCGCGAGGCTCTGCGCCGCGGTACCCGCGAGGGGCCGGAGTCGAGCGCGTCGGAGGCGTGCGGGCAGCGCCCGAGCGCGCCATGGATTTCGCCCTGAAAACTTGGGTTTTGGGGCTTGAAATGGGTCGGGGAATCCCGTATCCTACTATCTTGTGTTCAACAGCACCATTGCGTCCTGGAACGGACGCCCCGCAGACGAGGCTGCATGAAGGGATGGGTTGTTGAGTGACCAAAGGGTCCAGGAAGCAGAGAAAACCTGACTGCTTCGAGCGCATCGCGCGGCCGATCGGCCTTGGCGCGAGCGCGGGCATGCCCCGCTGGGCATTTCGGCCACTCATCACCATCTGCGCAACCTCCCTGAATGGACTGTGAACGCGACGTATTGACCGCGTATCCTGAAGGAGGAACGAACATGGCAAACATCAAGAGCCAGAAGAAGCGCATCATCACCAACGAGAAGTCCCGTCTGCGCAACCGCGCATACAAGGCAGAGCTGAAGACCGCTGTCCGTCGCGTCCGTGAGGCCGTGGCTGCTGGTGACGGCGCCAAGGCTTACGCTGCTGCTTGCTACGCTTGCAAGAAGCTGGACCAGGCTGCTTCCAAGGGCATCATCCACAAGAACCAGGCTGCAAACCGCAAGTCCGGCGTGATGGCTCTGGCCAACACCATCGTGACCGCTGAGGACATCGCCGCTTACCAGAAGCCGACCCACAAGGCTCCGGCTACCACCGGCAACAAGAAGGCTGCTGCCAAGGCTGCTCGCAAGGAGGCTCTGGCTGCTAAGTCCGCTGCCAAGGCTGAGTCCCGCAAGCGTCATGAGGCTGCCGTTGCTGAGGCTGCTGCCAAGAAGGCTGCCGCTGAGGCTGCTGCCGCTGCTGAGGCCGAGGCCGAGGAGGCTGCAGAGGAGGAGTAAGTCCCCTCTGATCGCCGCTTAACAAGCGCATCGTGGAGCCGTCGGGCGTGTGCCCGGCGGCTTCTTTTTTTCTGCGGGCGAAAGGAACGCGCGTTGCGGCGAAGCCGTGACCTGCGGGTTTTGGATGAGGTGCCAGCGTTGCTGGCGGCTGACCTGCGGGTTTGTACGTGCATTAAAATCCTGATACAATACCGCTCGGACGCGCACCGCGATCTGTCCGCATGTCAAGAGGAGAAGCCCCCGCAAGCCGGGGGCTTCTTTGCGTTCTGGGCCTGGGGAGCGTGGAGTTTGTAAGCTAGGACTTGTTGGCGTGGGGCAGGTGGGCTGGGACTGCTATGATGAGGATGTGTGGACCCGAGAAAAAGGAGCTGACCATGAAAGATGCCAAGCAGTTCGTAGCTGACCTGAAGGAGGGCAAGGAGCTCGCCGCTGCCTTCGAGGCCCTGGCCCCGGAAATCGAGGCAAAGGCCGCTGGTGCAGCAGACCCCGAAGCCGTCAAGCTGGAAGTCCTGGCGGCATTCGCCAAGGAGCACGGCTACGAGTTCGACCCCGAGGAGCTGGCAGTCCAGGCGGCCACCAACCGTGAGGTCGACGACTCTGCCCTGGAAACCGTTGCCGGCGGCGGCCGCGGCTACTGCGACCTGAACTACGGATGCGAGCTCACCTGGAACAGCTGCATGGTCAGCAACGAGTGCAACATGGCCGCTGGCTGCAAGGACAGGACCCTGTAGCCCGGACAGCCTGCGACGGATCTTTCGCCCACGTACTGGGGCGAAAGCGCGCCTGACATACCAACATTAGCGATGCGCCCGCACGTCCGCGGGCGCATACTAGTTTTACGTAGCTGTCCCCGCTGGCAGGAGGGTCCCATGCAGCGTTCAACATGCGTTCAACCCGTTTCGTCCCGTATGCTTCCAGCCGTGATTGCGACCGCATTGGCGGCGACCGCGCTGGCGTTGTGCCTGGCGGCACCGTCGCCCGCGTATGCCGGCGGCGGCTGCGGTGATGCGCACGTCATTGCCAAGGACGGCACGTACCTGAAGCACAACGTCAGCTTCGACGAGGCCATGGCCTGCGCCCTGGAGAACCCGTACTCCACGGTTCAGCTGTGCAGCAGCATCTACCTGTCGAAGAGCTACACGATCAACAGGCCGATCACCCTGGACCTGCATCGCCACCGCCTGGGCGATAACTTCAGATCGGACTACCTGTTCACCGTCCAAGACGGCGGCACCCTGAACATAGTCGATACCGGCAACAACCGTCCTCCCGATGACCCTCAGTACCCGGAAGACCTTCCTGGCACCCAGGGCGAACTGGCCGACCTGACCAAGGGCTTCTACGTTTCCGGCTTCGGCAAGCTGAACGTGACGGGCTGCAAGCTGACCTCCCAGGAAAGCATGATCCTGTCCAACGTGGGCGCTGAGGTTACCGTGACCGATTCGGAGCTCGTCTCTGAGAGCAACGACTATGACAATATTGCGCTGGAACTCTTTCAAAGCTCTACCTTCACCATGACCGGCGGCTCCTTCACGGAAACCGGCGCCAACTGCTCCCCGTCGTACGCTATCTTCCTGAAGAACAGCGCAGCGCTGACCGTGAACGGCACCAAGCTGACGGCCCCCAATACCTCCGTTCGCTCGACCGGGAACGCCAAGGTGGACCTGGTCAACGCCACTGCCGGCCGTGTCCAGCTGGGCGACGAGGGAAGCACCACCAAATCCACGCTCACCAACAGCGCCGTCGATCACATCATGGCATCCGGTGGCAAGCTGACCGTCAACAGCGGCACCTACGGCGCGCTTGACGTCTACAACAAGGCCGACGTCACGGTCAAGGGCGGAACCTTCAAGGGCTACGATTCCTACTTCGGCAAGATGACCGCAACGTACGCCAACACCAGCAATCTCAAGGTCTATGGCGGAACCTTCACGTCGTTTTCGCCCTGGTACGCATTCGGCGCTCGGGCGCAGGATGACCCGTCCAGCTCGCCGATGTGCGACCTGACCACCAAGACCAGTGCCGTGCTCCCCGCGGGCTACGCCTTCTATCAGGTAAAGGCCGACTGGACGAAAACGCTGGTCACCTCCGCGACCAAGTTCGCCTCCGTGGCTGCAGACGCGACGACCGGCCATCCCGGCACCTTCGGCCTGCACAAGCCCGGCGGACTGCCGGCCGGCACCTACACGGTGGGGAAGTGCACCCACAGGGTCAGCAGCACCGGCACCACCTGCCTGGCCTGCGGCAAGCAGCTCAAGGGCACGGATCTGGCTGGCGGCACGGGCGAGACCCTGGCGACCTATCGCATGACCAGCGGCAGCACCGCGCAGTACGTGGCATGCAAGACCACCTGCAAGACCGTGACCATCCCCAGCACCGTCAAGCTGGCCGGCCGCTCCTTCAAGGTGACGAGCATTGCCGCCAAGGCGTGCGAGGGCAAGAAGATGACCAAGGTCCTCATGGGCGCCAACGTCAAGTCCATCGGCACCAAGGCCTTCTACAAGTGCGCCAGCCTGAAGTCAGCCAGCATCAGCGCCGCCTGCACCAGCCTGGGCGCCAGCTGCTTCAGCCGCTGCTCGAAGCTTTCGACCATCACCTTGAAGACCGCCAAGCTGACCAGCGCCAAGACCGGCAGCTACGCGTTCAGCAAGGTCTACAAGTACGCCAAGGTCAAGTGCACCAGCAAGACCCGCGCCAAGGCCTACAAGAAGTGGATTTTCAAGAAGGGCCTGCCCAAGACCGCCAAGGTAACGGCGTAGCGCGGGTTGCGACGTAGCGCGGGTTTCGGCATACGCTGATCCTCGGCGCAGCGCCAGGTTTCGCCATGGCGTCAACCCCATAGACCGTCGGCTGCCTTGGGCCTGGGCAGTCGGACGAAACCGGACCCGGCGGGAGCAGCCGCCGGGTCCGCGTGCGTTACAAGTCCACGAAGGCCTGGTCGTCGATCTCCTGCTTGGAGTGGAAGACCCGCCACACGGTGATCTTGGCGAGGGAGGCGGAGTAGTAGATCCAGAAGCCTCCCGCAAGATGGCGACGGTACCCCACGGGAATGATGCCGCGCGGATCGTCGATGCGCGACCCGATGTCCGGCAGCGTGCGAACCAGCTCAACCCCCGCCAGGATGCAGTCCAGATGCTTCTGCGCCGCCTGCTCCGAGGCGGTGGTCAGGTAGTGAAGCTGGATGCTGCGCAGGTCAAGCACCGCCCGCTGGCGGAACTCAACCTCATGCATGGGCGCCTCCCAGGCCGGAGCGGCTGAATTCGTCTCGGTCGGACGAAAGAACAGCCAGCACGTCGTCCAGCGACGCGCGAGCCGAACCGCAGGCGCGGTCCCAGATCTCGGCCTCCCGCAGCTTCTGGGCGTGTCTCTCCAGCTCGCGGTCACGCATGGCGGACGCGTAGTCCTGGATCAGCAGCACGGGCTTGCCGTTGCGGTTCATGACCACGGAGGCTCCCTCCGCCACCGCCGACTCGATTTCGGGGAGCCGTGTGCGCAGGTCGCTGATGGGGCGAATCTGGAAGCTCTGGGGGAGCTGGGGTGCTGCTGGCGCGGTCATGGTCGTCTCCTCTCGCAGGGGGCTGCTGGGTCCATTGTGCAAAACTTTGCACATTCAGTCAATGCGGTGAGCGGCTGCGTTATGACCTGGGGCGAAAGGCTCAACGCACCGACGCGGGGCGTCGGGTCGCACGGGTCGTAGCAGCCCTGGTCCCGACCGACCAACCAGCGCCCTGCACTGGGCAGGCGGGCCGCCGATGCGGTACAATAATGCGGATACACACGTAACGTAGAACCCGACCCCGAAAGGCAACACGACCGCATGGCCAAAGAGCAGCACGTGGCTACCGACCCCAGCCACATCAGGAACTTCAGCATCATCGCCCATATCGACCATGGCAAGTCCACGCTTTCCGACCGCATCCTGGAGCAGACCGGCACCGTCAGCGAACGCGACATGAAGGCCCAGCTCCTGGACTCCATGGACATCGAGCGTGAGCGCGGCATCACCATCAAGTCCCAGGCGGTCCGCGTCGACTACACCGCCGATGATGGCGAAACCTACCAGCTGAACCTGATCGACACCCCGGGCCACGTTGACTTCACCTACGAGGTCAGCCGCTCCCTGGCTGCGTGCGAAGGCGCCGTGTGCGTGGTCGACGCCACCCAGGGCGTGGAGGCCCAGACCGTGGCCAACTGCATGATGGCCATGAACGCCGAACTGGAGATCATCCCGCTGATCAACAAGATCGACCTGCCCAGCGCCGACCCCGAGCGCGTCCGCGCTGAGATCGAGGACGCCCTGGCCCTGCCTGCCGACGACGCGGTGCTGGCCAGCGGCAAGACCGGCGTGGGCGTTCATGACCTGCTGGAGTCCGTGGTCTATAACATCCCGGCCCCGGTGGGCGACCCCGACGCCCCGCTGAAGGCGCTGATCTTCGACTCCTACTTCGACCCGTACCGCGGCGTGGTCGCCTTGATCCGCGTGGTGGACGGCTCCGTGAAGAAGGGCCAGATGATCCACATGATGGCCACCGGCACCGAAACCCTGGTGGAGGAGGTCGGCGCCCGCCGTCCCGTGGAAACCCCCATGCCCGCCCTGACCGTGGGCGAGGTCGGCTACCTGGTCACCGGCCTGAAGGACGTCAGCCAGGTCCGCACCGGTGACACCCTGACCACCGCCAAGAACGGCGCGACCGAGGCCCTGGCCGGCTACCGCGAGGTCAAGCCCATGGTCTACACCGGCCTGTTCCCGATCGACTCCGACCAGTACGAGGACCTGAAGGAGGCCCTGGAGAAGCTGGTCCTGAACGACCCGGCCCTGGTCTGGGAGCCGGAGAAGTCCGTGGCGCTGGGCTTTGGCTTCCGCGTTGGCTTCCTGGGCCTGCTGCACATGGAGGTCGTGAAGGAGCGCCTGGAGCGCGAGTTCGGCCTGGACCTGCTGGCCACCGCTCCCAGCGTGGAGTACCGCGTGTTCATGCCTAACGGCGAGGTCCTGAGCGTCCGCAGCCCCCAGGAAATGCCCGACGCCGGCACCTACGACCACATCGAGGAGCCGTACCTGAAGGCCAAGATCCTGATCCCGCCCGACTACGTGGGCGCCGTCATGGAGCTGACCACCGCACGCCGCGGCATTTTCGTCAACATGAACTACCTGTCCCAGAACACGGTTGAGCTGCTGTGGGAAATGCCCCTTTCCGAAATGATCATGGACTACTTCGACCGTCTGAAGTCCGGCACCAAGGGCTACGCGTCCCTGGACTACGAGCTGAGCGACTACAAGCCCAGCGAGCTGCAGAAGCTGGACATTCTGCTGTCGGGCAAGCCCATCGACGCCCTGAGCTTCATCGTCCACAAGGACAAGGCCTACGAGCGCGGCCGCGTCCTGTGCGAGAAGCTGAAGGAGATCATCCCGCGCCAGATGTTCGAGGTGCCCATCCAGGCAGCCGTCGGCGGCCGCATCCTGTCCCGTCAGACCGTCAAGGCCAAGCGCAAGGACGTGCTTGCCAAGTGCTACGGCGGCGACATCACCCGTAAGCGCAAGCTGCTGGAGAAGCAGAAGGCCGGCAAGAAGCGCATGAAGGCCATCGGCAACGTGGAGGTCCCGCAGGAGGCGTTCATGGCCATCCTGAAGGTGGACGACTAGTCCCAGTCCTGCTCGGGGCAGGGCCCAGGGCGAAGGTTCGGACGAAAGTCAGGGCGAAAGCCAGCCCAGCAAGCACCATTCCGGGCGCGGACCGCAAGGCTCGCGCCCGCTTAGCATAGGAGGCAACTGTGAAAGAGTTCTTCAAGAATCACCGCGTCCTGCTGGCCCCCATGGCCGGCGTCACCGACGAGGCCATGCGCGCGCTGTGCCTGGAACAGGGCGCAGACGTGACCTATACGGAGATGGTGTCCGCGAAGGCGCTGAGCTATGCCAACGAAAAGACCCGCCACCTGCTGAAGATGGCTCCGGGCGAAAAGCAGGTTGCCGTCCAGATCTTCGGCCACGAGCCCGACGTCATGGCCAAGGAGGCCGAATGGGTTGCCCAGACCATGGGCGACAAGCTGGCCTACCTGGACGTGAACATGGGCTGCCCAGCCCGCAAGATCGCCGGCAAGGGCGACG
>JAUNCQ010000020.1:28450-37203 GCA_030526515.1 Coriobacteriia bacterium | reverse complement strand
CGCATCCTCCGGCTCCGCCTGCACCAGCGGCTCCCTGGACCCCAGCCACGTGCTGCTGGCCATCGGCCGCCCGCACGAGGTCGCACATGGCTCCCTGCGCCTGAGCCTGGGCGAAGACGCCACCGAGGAGGACGTGGACTACCTGATCAGCGCAGTGACCGACGTGGTCACCTACCTGCGCAACATGTCTCCCTTCTGGGGCGACCTGGTCACCGGCAAGCGTCCCCACGTGTTCGCAGAATAGCAACCACCCGAACCACCCCGTAATCACTACTTGATATAGGAGAAACCATCATGGCTCTGTACAGCGAAAAGGTAATGGACCACTTCCGCAATCCCCGCAACGTGGGCGTGCTTGAGGACGCCAACGGTGTCGGCGAGGTCGGCAACGCCGTCTGCGGCGACATCATGAAGATCTACCTGAAGATCGAAAACGACGTCATCGAGGACGTCAAGTTCCAGACCTTCGGCTGCGGCAGCGCAATCGCCTCCAGCTCCATGGCCTGCGAGCTCATCAAGGGCAAGCCGCTGGACGACGCCCTGGCCCTGACCAACAAGGCCGTCACCGGGGCCCTGGACGGCCTGCCGGCGCACAAGCTGCACTGCTCCGTCCTGGCCGAGGAAGCCATCAAGGCCGCCGTCAAGGACTACTACGACAAGAACGGCATCGAGTACGATCCGGCCCAGTTCCCGGATTGCGACAACTGCTCCCACTGCGGCGAGTTCAACATCGACATCGACTAGCAGCCAGGCAGCATAACCAGCCATCCCCCCACGACGGCGGCCCGCTTCGAGCACGGGCCGCCGTTCTTCATTTCGCAACATGCGGCCCAAACGCCTGGGATATACTTGGCCAAGAACATTGCTTTCGTCCGCTAAAGCGCCGACGGCATCCCACCACATGGGATCGGAGGTCCCCATGCACGACCCTGAGCACCAGGCTTCCCCTACGGAAGCACAGCGTGCCCTGGCGGCGCCCGTCCTGTCCCGCCGCACCCTCCGCTGGCAAGCGGCATTTTCCAATTGTCACCTGGAAATATGACGGCCTGAAACCCCTACTCCCCCACGGCGAATCCGCGTTTTCCAGCCTGCTTCACGTCGTACATGACCCGGTCAGCGCGGTCTATGAGATCCTTGGGATCCATGATCTGGGCCTGCTCCTGGTGGAAGGCGCCCACGCTGAAGGTCACCTCCAGCCCATCCTCCAGCGGGATAGCCTCCAGCGAGCCCAGCCGCTCCTCCAGCTCGGCACGGCTCAGGCCCTGGATCACCGCCACGAACTCGTCGCCGCCGTAACGGGCCAGGGTGTCCTCGGAAGAGGGGCGAAGAACCCGGCGCAGAGCGCTTGCCGCCTTGGCCAGGGCGGCATCGCCCTTGGTGTGGCCCAGCCGATCGTTGATTTCCTTGAAGTCGTCCACGTCCACCATGATGACGGAAAGGGGCGTACCGTCATGGGCGGAGCGGTCCTCGAGCAGCTCAAGGCGCTCGTCCAGGAAATGCCGATTGGCCAGGCCCGTCACCTCGTCGGTGTACATGACGCCGTTGTAGCTGGAGATGCGGTCGATGAACTCGTTTTCGCCAATGGCGGAAAGCAGCACGTGGTCATGGATCTTGGTGACGACCTCGAGCACATACTCCTCCCCGTCCACCAGCACGGGCTGGGCGACCACGTGGTAGATGTCATGGTCGACGAACTCGAACTTGGAGTAGCGCACGTGCTCCATGAAGCAACGGGCGGAAATGCAGTTCTCGCACCGGTCGCACTTGTTCCACACGTGGCAGCAGCTGTTATCCGTAGCGCGGATATGACCCCGCTCCACGGCATACGTGGTCATGGTGATGGGGTCCACCAGGCGCACCACGTCGAACAGCTTGGACGTGTGCTCTATCAGATACTCGATCTGATCCTGGGTATATGAGGACTCGCTCCACACGACGTTTTCCTCCTTGGCAAAGCTCAACAAGCGGGTAAAGGGGCGCTATACCAGCTTGGCGATGGTCGAAAGCAGCTCCTGCTCCTGCAGGGGCTTGGACAGATGGGCGTTCATTCCGGCCGCCCGGCTGGCCTCCACGTCCTCCGGGAAGGCGTTGGCGGTCATGGCCAGGATGGGAACGCTGGCAGCGTCCGAGCGATCCAGGGCGCGGATGGCGCGGGCGGCCTCCAGGCCGTTCATGACGGGCATCATCACGTCCATGAGCACGGCATCGAAGGAGCCTTCCTTGGAGTGGGCGAAATACTCCACGGCCTCCTTGCCGTTCCAGACGCTGGTGACCTCCATGCCAGCCTGCTCCAGCACGAACTGGGCTATCTCCATGTTGAGCTCGTTGTCCTCCACCAGCAGCACACGGACGCCCTCCAGGGAGTGGGCCACCTCATGGCCTTCGGCCTGCGCGGCCTTTTCGTATTCCTGGTCAATGGCGAAGGGGATCTCCACGGTGACCTTGGTGCCCACGCCCAGC
Source organism: Coriobacteriia bacterium (assembly GCA_030526515.1). Lineage (GTDB taxonomy): Bacteria > Actinomycetota > Coriobacteriia > Coriobacteriales > Eggerthellaceae > SUG1186. The sequence continues at coordinate 34,743 of JAUNCQ010000020.1, read as the reverse complement.
TGGCTCTGGATCTGGATGGTGCCGCCCATCAGCTCCACCAGCTGGCGGGTGATGGCCAGGCCCAGGCCCGTGCCCTCGTAGGTGGTGCGGGCGCCCTGGTCTTCCTGGGAGAAGGGCTCGAAGGCCCGCTCCAGGAACTCAGGGGTCATGCCAATGCCGGCATCGTGGCAGACGAAGCGGAAGGTGGCCCACTCGTGGTCGCTTTCCAGCTCCTCGCAGGAGAGCCCGATGTAGCCGCCCTGGTGGTTGTACTTCACGGCGTTGGAGGCCAGGTTCTGCAGAACCTGGCGCAGGTGCAGCGGGCTGCCCACCAGGTTCGCATGGCGAATCTTCTTGGGGACGCGCTTCAGGGCGATGGCGCGCTCCTGGGCCTGGGTCTCGATCACGTGGACGCTTTCGTCCAGAAGATCGACCAGGTCGAAGGGCTCGTTGGCCAGCTCCACCACGCCGGATTCCAGGCGGTTCATGTCCAGCACGTCGTTGACCAGGGACAGCAGGAAGCCGGAGGCTTGCATCATCTTGTCACGGCACTCCTGCTGACGCTCCCTGTCATCCGGGAAGCGGTTGGCAATGGACAGCATGCCGCGGATGCCGTTGATGGGCGTGCGGATGTCGTGGCTCATGCGGCGCAGGAAGTCCGTCTTGGCCAGGTTGGCGCGCTTGGCTTCCTCGGCGGAGTCCAGCAGCTCCTGGCGAAGCGCCAGCTCCTGGCTCTTCTCCTGGTCGATGCAGCGCACCACGTACAGCACGTGGGTGACGCGGCCATTTTCGTCCCGCTTCTTCACGATGAAGCGGGCCAGGTGCCAGGATCCGTTTTCCGCCAGGTACTCCTGGACCACGCTGTCCTCCTGGGACAGGCGCTCGGGCAGGGTGCCCAGGTCGTTGAAGGCATGCATGGCGTCCTGGTACTCCGGCGAGACCAAGGCGTCCACGGCCTCGAAGAAGACCTTGTCGGCGCGGCCCTGCTTGCCCGTCAGGCGATAGACTTCCTGCTCGGCCACGATTTCCTCGAAGTAGTTCTTGGTCAGGTCGACGCGGTAGATCAGCCAGTACAGCTTGCCTAGTGACTCGATGATCTCGGACTTCAAATGGGCTTCCGAAAGCGCCGTTTCCAGCTGCTTCTTCTGCTGCTCGCGCTGGGCCACCAGGTCATCCATGTAGCGATAGCCCATGATGAACCGATGGGTGCCCGGCAGGCGCACCAGGTGCACCTCGAAGTGCTCGCGTCCCGCGGGATTGGGGCGAGTGCGGAACGGGAACGACAGGCGGTCATGGTCGGCCAGGTGGTTGCTCAGGTACTCCAGGTTGATCTTTTCCAGGAAGTCAGGGGCGGACTCCGGAATGACGAACGTGTTGTAGTAGTAGCGCAGGCGACTTGACAGGCGGCCGGAATCAGCGCCCAGGGCACGATCCACGGCATCCAGGTTGGAGTTGGGCTGGCGCTTCAGGGGAATCATGGTGTCGGCCTCGAAGTCGCACAAGCTCACCGCGAAGTAGTCGGTGCTCAGGGCGTCCATGATGCGCTTTTCCTGGTCGACCTCCGCAAGGCTGGCCTCCAGGGAACGACGCTTCGCTTCCAGGCGTTCCCTCATGCGCAGGTTCTCGCGCAGGCTCATGACATGAGCGCCCACGGCCTTCAGCACCTGCAGGGAAACGGCCCGCTTGCGCTCCTCGGGATTGTCGAAGCCGGCAAAGCCCTTCAGCTCACCGCCGAAGATCAACGGGATCAGCATGAGGGACTTGATGTCCTGACCTTTGAGCAGCTCGTACTCCTGGGGCGAAAGGAGACGCTCCTGCTCCCAGTCAGTGAACACCACGGCTTCTCCCCGGGAAAGGCGGGAAAGCCAGTTGGGCAGGTCGCGGAAATCCAGGCGCTGCATGAGGTCCTTGAAGGAGCTCACGCCCGGGGCGCACCATTCATGGGTCATCTGCAGGGCATGCTCGTTTTCCGGCACCAGGCCGAACAGGTAGGTGCGGTCGGCGTGGGCATGCCTTCCCAGGGACGCCAGCAGCTCCGGCAACACGGCGTCCAGCTCCTGGAAGGAGGACACGCCGCCCAGCAGCGCGGCATAGGAAGCGATCTCGTCAACGGCGGAAAGAACCTCCCGCAGCTCGGTTTCGCCCGATGCCTGCTCCGTCACGACGCCCAGCGCCTGCATTTCCATAAAGCTCTGACTCCTTGCCCCTGGCGGCACCGCATCCGACGGCGCCGCAGAATCATCCCATGTTTTCGCTAACATAATATGGTCCTCAGGGCGAAAGAAGCGTCGCTTTGACCAACCGTCACTTTGTCGTTACCGAACGTCGCCGAGCCCCGCCGCGCGGTCGCCGCACCACCGCAGGCTGCCGTCACGGACCGCTTTTCGCCCGCCCGTGTTGCAGGCTCGTCACAAAACCGCCGCGAGCCCCCGCATCCAGTAGAATGGGCAGGAACGAGGCACGTGCACCACCGTCTCTTTCGCCCGTAACATTCATTCATGATGGGAACGTATGAAACGACTGCTCGCCATAGCCCTGAGCCTGGCAGTGATTGCGCTGACCTGCGGCGCAGCCCTTGCCGCGGAGCTTCCCCGGACGGACGCGCCCCGCTACAAGGTGGCCTTCTACCAAAGCCCCCATTATCACGAGCAGGACGAAGACGGCGTCCGATCCGGCTACGGCTACGACCTCATGCAGGACATTGCCAAGAACTCCCAGCTCAGCTTCAGCTTCGTGGGATATGACAAGACGCCCAAGGAGTGCGAGCAGATGCTGCGGGACGGCAAGCTTGACCTGTACACGGCGGCCAAGCACACGCCGGAGCGAGAGGCGGAGTTCTCGTTCTCCAAGCGGCCGGCCATCACCGCCAAGACCTGCATGAGCATGAAGCGCGGCAATGACCGCATCGTCCCCGGCGAATACGATACGTACCAAGGCGCCACCGTCGGCCTGCTGCGCAACCATACCTACAACCAGGACTTCCTGGACTTTGCTCGGGAAGAAGGCCTGGAGTTCAACATCCGCTACTTCGAGGACGCCACCAGCCTGGCGGACGCGCTGATCAAGGAACAGGTGGACATCCTGGTGGACAGCTACATCCGCGTGCCCGACGACGAGGTGGTGCTGGAGACCTTTGGCGAAACCCCCTACTACTTCATGGCACGCACGGAAGACCAGGGCCTGCTGGATCAGATCGACGCGGCAATAGACCGCATGAACGTGGCCACGCCCAACTGGCGCTCGGACCTGTACGACAAGCACTACGGAGCCCAGAGCCTGCTGCTTGAACTGACCGAGGACGAAAGGCAGTATCTGGCGCAGCTGCAGAAGCGCAGCACGGTGATCCGCGCCGCCATGGGCCCGGACAAGCGCCCCTACTCCTGGTTCGAGAACGGCCAGCCCCACGGCATTGTGGCGGACATGTTCGCCGCCGCGGCCGAGGCGCTGGGGCTGGAGCACCAGGTGGTTCCGGCTTCCACCAGGGCCGAGTACCGGCAGATGGTGGAGGACGGGTCCGTGGACCTGTGGCTGGACGTGGTAGGCGACCAGGAGGGAACGGACGAGCCCTTCTATAGGGTGACCAGCCCGTACCTGCAGACCACCCTGTCCATCCTGCGACTCAACGACTCCTCCGGCAAGATCAGCCGGGTGGGCCTGGTGCGAAACAACACCGAGTTCAAGCGAATCGTGGCCGCCACCTGGCCCGATGCCGAGATCGTGATGCTGGAAAGCACCCAGGAGTGCAAGGAGCAGCTGCTGGGCGGCGGCGTGGACGCTGCGATGATGCGCAGCTATCGGGCGGAGGACCTGGCTAACGACGATGCCCGGGGCCGCTTCCGCGTGGATGTGGTTCCCAACTCGTCCCTGGCCCTGCGCATGGGCGTGAACGCGTCCTGCGACTACCGGTTCTTCAGCATCTGGGACAAGACCCTGGCCAACGTGGCCGCCACCCAAGGCGCGCAGATCACCCAAAGCTACCTCGAGCAGTCCATGGACTTGTCGCTGACGGCGTTCCTGTACCGCAACCCCGCCCTGCTGGCATGCGTTGCCAGCTGCGTGCTGGTGCTGGTCTTCGTCACGGTGCTACTGGTCCTTAACTATAGGCGCCGCATCAGGCAGCAGGAGGCCGCCGCCCAGCTGGAGCGGGCCCTGGACGAGGTACGCCGCAGCAACGTGCTGCTGGAGGAGGCCCGCGACCTGGCCGAAAGCGCCAGCAACGCCAAGACCAGCTTCCTGTTCAACATGAGCCACGACATCCGCACGCCCATGAACGCGATCATCGGCTTCCGCGACCTGCTGGAGAAGAACCAGGAGGACCCCGCGAAGCGCGACGACTACCTGAAGAAGATCGAAGCTGCCAGCAACGTGCTGCTGTCCATCATCAACAACGTGCTGGAGATGGCCCGTATCGAGCGCGGCAACCTTTCCGTGGAGGAGGTGGCATGCCGGGCCGAGCAGTTCAACGACGCGCTGTTCAGCATCTTCGACGAGCTCATGACCCAGAAGGGCCTGACGTTCACCCGCCAGATCAACGTGGAGCACCACTGCGTGTTCTGCGACCCCACGAAGCTGCGTGAGATCTTCGCCAACATCCTGAGCAACGCCTACAAGTACACCGAGCCCGGCGGCACCGTCCACATGGAGCTGCGGGAGGCGCCTTGCGACCGCCCCGGCTGGACGCTGTACCGAACCACCATCACCGACACGGGCATTGGCATGGCGCCCGAGTTCCTGCCTCACATCTTCGAGGAGTTCAGCCGCGAGCACAACACCACCGACGCCAAGATCGAGGGCACCGGCCTGGGCATGCCCATCGTGAAGCGACTGGTGGACCTGCTGGAGGGAACCATCGAGGTCACCAGCGAAAAGGGCCAGGGAACCACGTTCGTGGTGACCATCCCCCACCGCATTGCCAGCGAAGACGACCTGGTGGCGCTGGAACGGGCCCAGTTCGACCCGCAGCTGTTCCAAGGCAAGCGCATCCTGCTGGCGGAGGACAACGACCTGAACGCCGAGATTGCCGTGGAGCTCCTGACCGAGGCCGGCTTCCAGGTGGAGCGAGCCCTGGACGGCGCCGCATGCGTTGACATGCTGACCGCGGCCGAGGCCGGGTACTACGACCTGGTGCTGATGGACATCCAAATGCCCAACATGAACGGCTACCAGGCGGCGCGGGCTATTCGCGGGCTGGAGGATTCGGGCAAGTCCTGCATCAAGATCGTGGCCATGACCGCCAACGCCTTCGAGGAGGACAAGCGCGAGGCCCTGAAGTCCGGCATGGACGGGCACCTGGCCAAGCCGGTGGACGTGCAGGAGCTCGTGCGAACCCTCACCGTGGCCCTGAGCCCGGACGCGAGCCCCGAAGACTAACCGAGCGTGCTGCCGCTCCCAACCCCGATTCCAAACACTTGTTCTATGTATATGTTATAATATATACTGTCAGGAACTAATCTTTGCAGGTGTTTGGAGAATTCGATGCCAAGTATTAGCATGTTTTTTGGGATTGTGATCTATATGTACGCAGACGACCACAACCCCCCGCACTTCCACGCGTGCTACCAAGACTTCGAGGGAGTCTTCTCTTTGGATGGAGACCTGATTCAAGGAGAGTTCCCCAGAAAGCAGCTACGACTCGTAAGCGCATGGGTAGAACTTCACAGGGACGAGCTTCGAGCAAACTGGGATTTAGCAAAGAACGATGAACCTCCCTACAGGATCGACCCCCTGCGATAACCCGCAACAATAGGAGCCAAGATGGACCAGTATCTCGACGAATCGATAGACGACGTTGTGGTCAAAGCCGGCTCGATTCCCTGGACCGTCGTCTCCGTTACGCCAAGCCACAATCACACGCTGTCCGTAAGTTTCAAAGACGGATCACGGAAGCGCGTTGACATCAAGCCCCTCCTCAGCAGGCGGCCATACGAAACACTAAGCGACATAGATATGTTCATGACGGCACAAGCCCGCCATGGAACAGTCGCCTGGGATGATGATACAGACATTGCGCCAGAGTACCTATACGATGCAGGAGTAGTCGAAGAGTAGCGAGGAGGCCGATTCGCATATTGCGACCCCCGACCTCGAACCAGAACGCCTATTCCACGTATATCTTATAAGATATACGACCCACTACGCGTCTTTGCGGGCGTTCCCGCTTGCCCCCGACCCCGACGACACGTCCATGCAGACCTTTTTCCTCGCCCTCTGCCTAAGCGAAGCGTCTTCGCAGGCGCCCTGGCTCTGACCCCGCCCATCCAAGGCGCTCCATAGCAAAAGGGACTGGCTAAGCCACTTCATACCAAGCCACTTCA
>JAUNCQ010000020.1:0-28428 GCA_030526515.1 Coriobacteriia bacterium | reverse complement strand
CCAAAACTTGACATGCGTCACGCACGGACTTTGCACGCACGCCGTGTACTGGACCCATGGATTCAAAGAAGAGTAAGAGGTATGACATGCAGCAACTGCTATCGAAGCGCGGGTTCATCTGCGACATGGACGGCGTCCTGTACCACGGCGAGCGGGTCCTTCCCGGCGTGGCGGAATTCATAGAGTGGCTGTACGAGCAGGACAAGCGCTTCCTGTTCCTGACTAACGCCAGCGACAAGACTCCCCTGGAGCTCCATCAGAAGCTCCAGCGCATGGGAATCGACGTGGACCCGTCCCATTTCTACACCAGCGCCCTGGCCACGGCGGCCTTCCTGCGCAGCCAGGCACCCGGATGCAGCGCCTACGTCATAGGCGACCACGGCCTGCACTGCGCGCTGTACGACGCGGGCATCTCCATCACGGACGTGCGACCGGACTACGTGGTGGTAGGCGAAACCAACAGCTACAACTTCGACCAGATTCAAAAGGCCATGAACCTGGTGAACGCCGGCGCGCGCCTGATCGCCACCAACTACGACATCACCGGGCCCATCGAAGGCGGCATCAAGCCCGCGTGCCGCGCGTTGACAGCGCCCATCGAAGCCGCCTGCGGCAAGCGAGCCTACTACGTGGGCAAGCCCAACCCGCTCATGATGCGCACGGGCCTGCAGATCCTGGGCGTGCACTCGTCCGAAGCAGCCATGATCGGCGACCGCATGGACACGGACATCGTGGCAGGCGTGGAAACCGGCCTGGACACGGTGCTGGTGCTCAGCGGCGTGACCGACGAGCGGACCGCGGATTCCTTCCCCTACCGGCCGCGCCTGATCCTGAGCGGAGTGGGTCAAATCCCCGGCGGTAACGACGCGGACGCGCTCAACGGCGAGGACGTCGATGCGCTAGCCGACGCATCGGTCGACGCTCCAGCCGCCGAAGAATAGCCGCCGCAGGGTGGCCGCTGCGGAGCAGGCGCCCAAAGCAGGCGTCGCGGAGTAGCCGCCGCACGGCAACCGCCGCACGCGCACACGAAAAAGCGCCGCGCCACACGAGGCGGCACGGCGCTTGAAACAAAGGCGGCGCGACGAGCACACGGGCCGCGCCCGTCGCGAGCCCAGAGACTAGGCAGCCTTGGCGGCAGCGGGAGCGTTGCTTTCGTCCACCTGCTGAGGCTGAGCGGAGCCAGCGGGGTCAATGCTGCGGCGCACCATCAGGAAGGCAACCACAGCCACCAGGGAAATGCCCGCGGACACGCCCATGGCGCACAGGGCACCGCCAGAGATGGCGGCTGCCTCGGCCGCGGCGCCGGTGCCGGCCGGAACGAACAGCTGGTACATGATCAGCGTGTACAGGGCCGTGCCCAGGGAGCCGAAGATCTGGTTCAGGGTGTTGTTCATGGAGGAGCCGTCAGGCAGCTCTCGCTTTTCAAGGCAGCCCAGGGAGTTGGTGGTCAGGGCGGTCATTGCGAACGGCAGGGAGCCGGAGTAGATGGCGCAGAACACGATCAGCATCAGCGGCGAGTGCATGACGATGGCCGCAGCCACGCCCAGGTAGCCCACGGCATTGCCCAGCAGGCCGAAGGGAACGGTCTTCAGGCCGAAGCGGTCGAAGGCCATGCCGGCAAGCAGGTTGCCCACGGCGGTCAGCACGCCGCCGGGCAGCATGTACAGACCGGCCTCGACGGCGGTCAGGCCCCAGCCGCGCTGGATGAACAGGGGCACCACCAGGATGCCGCCGAACAGCACCACCTGCAGGATGCTCATGAACACCAGGGAACGACGGTAGCGCACGTGCTTGAGGATGCGCAGGTTCAGCAGCGGGTGGTCGCTGGACATCTGCCTGCGAGCGTAGAACACCAGGGACACCACGCCCACCACCAGCGGCACCAGCACCGCGGGGGACGCAAAGCCGCTGCCGGCTGCCTGGCCGATGCCGAAGACCACGCCGCCGAAGCCCAGGCAGGACAGGATGACGGACACTATGTCCAGGGCGCCCTTGCGGGTATCGAGCACGTCGGTCATGAACAGCAGGGTACCCACCAGGGCCACCGCCAGGAAGGGCAGCATGAGGGTGAACAGCCAGCGGAAGCCCATGACGGACAGGATCACGCCGGACAGCGTGGGGCTGATGGCCGGGGCAGCCATGAGCACCAGCATGGCCAGGCCGTTGTACATGCCGATCTTGTCCTTAGGCGCCACGGCCATGATGGTGGCGAACATGACGGGCATGAAGAACGCGGCGCACACGGCCTGCAGCAGACGGCCGGCCAGCAGAACCTCGAAGTTCGACGACACCAGGGAAACCAGCACGCCCACCAGCAGCGCTGACAGGCTGAACAGGACGGTGTTGCGAGAGCCCAGGCGCCCCATGACGAAGGCGGCCAGCGGCATGAGCGCGCCCGCCACCAGCATGTAGCCGGTGGTGAGCCACTGGGCGGTGGTCACGGGCACGGAGTAGATCTGGCTGACGGTGGGCAGGGCAATGTTCATCTCCACCTCGTTGAAGATGGTGATGAAGCCGCCGAACACCAGCAGCGCCACGATCACGGTCGGGTTGCCCCGAAGCTTCTTCTTTTCGTTCATATTCTCTCTTTCTTCCAATGGTCGGAGGGACGGCGGGACGAAAAATCCGTCGGCACCGCAAGGGCGCGACCGGGCCGAAGCCGGGCCGCATGGCAGCCAAGCCGAAGCCGGGCCGCAAGTGCGCAGCCGGGCCGAAGCCGGGCCGCAGCGACGCAGCGCCCCAGGGCGCCGAGCCGCACGATGACGCAGCAAGGCACGGGGCCTGGCCGCAGGAGGGGTTGGGCAGCGGGGCCAAGGGCCGCTAACGCTGCAGATTGGCGAGCATGCGGGTCACCAGCTCGCGGGCGCGGGCTTCGTCCTCAGGCGAAAACCCGTCGAAGATGACATCGTCCAGCGCCTTGACCTTGCGGTCTGCGGAAACCATGGCGGCATAGCCTTCGTCGGTTATGCTCACGCAATGGCAGCGCCGGTCAGTCGGGTCGACCGAAGTCGAGACGAACCCCTTGGCCTCGAGCCGCTTGACCATGGCGGACACCGCAGGGTTCGAGATGTTGAAGTGCTCCTCGATAGCGCGGTTGGACGTGGCCACGCCCCTCCGCTGCGCAAGGAACAGCAGCACGCCGGCCTGGGAAGCGGTCACCTCGTCATGGCGGAGGGCGTGGGACATGGCGCGCCCCAGCTGCACGTCAAGAAGCTTCAGGCTGTCCACGATGCTGCGATCGGCGCTGAGCTGCTCGTTTTCCATAACAGGTCCCCCTCTTCCAATCTTCCGGTCGGCGCGGGAGGTGATTATATAACACGTTATATGTTTTCAGGGCGAAAAATATTCCCAGCGGCTTCGTCTGATTTCCCGAAGGGTATTTCGCCCTGAGCTAGCGCCTGTCCGCGGGCAGGACGGCGGACAGCGCCGCAACCAGCTCGGGCACGCTGATGGGCTTGGCCACATGGCCGTCCATGCCGGCCTTGAGGGCGTTCTGGCGATCCTCGTCGAAGGCGTTAGCGGTCATGGCCAGCACGGGGATGCATGCCTTGGCGGGGTCGGCCAGCGCGCGGATGGCCCGTGCGGCCTCGTAGCCGTTCATGTTGGGCATCTGGACGTCCATGAGCACCGCGTCGAAGCGGCCTGCAGGGGCCTGCTCCAGCAGCTCCAGGGCCTGGCGGCCGTCCTCGGCGCGCTCCAGGGTCATGCCCAGCTCAGCCAGGAGCTCCTGGGCAATCTCGGCATTCAGGTCGTTGTCCTCCGCCAGCAGCACGTGACGGCCCTGCAGGTCGGCGTCCAGGCCATCCTTGCGGTCGTCGGCGGTCATCTCCAGGTACTCCTGCTCGGTCAGGATCGGGAACTCGAACTCCATGGTGAAGGTGGTGCCCACGCCCAGCGTGCTCTCCACGGAAATGGTACCGCCCAGAGCGTCCACCATGCGCTTGACGATGGACATGCCCAGGCCCGTGCCCTGGATCAGGTGCTCGGAGGCGGTGCGCTCGCGGGTGAACTCGTCGAACAGGTGGGGCAGGAACTCCTCGGACATGCCTGCGCCGGTATCCTTCAGGACGCCGCGGAAGCGCACGTGGCCGTCGCGGGTGGCGGGGATTTCGTCCACAGACAGGGCGACCGTACCGCCCTCGGGAGTGTACTTGAGGGCGTTGGACAGCAGGTTCATGTAGATTTCCCGCACCTTGCCCTTGTCGCACAGGTTATAGGGATGCTGCACCCGGGCGGTGCTGGTGAAGGCAATGCCCTTGGCCTTGAAGGACTCGCCGAAGACCGTCAGCACCTCCTTCTCGAAGTCGGCCATGCACCAGGGGACGGGGGTGACGCTCACCTGACCGCTTTCGATGCGGGCCAGCTCCAGCACGTTGTTCACCAGCTCCAGCAGGTATTCGCTGGAGGTGTCGATCTTGTCCAGGTAGTCACGGGAGCGCTCAGGGTCGTCCAGGCTCTTGCGCAGCAGGCGAGAAAAGCCCACGATGGCGTTCATGGGGGTGCGGATGTCGTGGCTCATGTTGAACAGGAAGGTGCTCTTGGCCCGGTTGGCCGCCGCCTCCCGCTCGGCCATGACGCGGCGCTGGCCGGCCTTGGACCAGGCGAACATGGCCAGGAACAGGATGATCTCCAGGGCCAGCACCACCAGCAGCACCGGCAGGCTCTGCCCCATGATGTTCCAGCCGCCGGCAGGCTGGGCCGCCAGGTGCCACTTGTCATTGGGAACCAGCACCTCCACGGAAACGGTGCGGTCAATGGGCTCCTGGCTGCTGCGGAAGATGAAGCCGTCCCCATCCGTCACCACGTGCTGGTCGTCCTTCCAGGCGGCGAACACGTAGGAGGAGTCATGCCGCGGCAGATCGCGGTTGATGCGCTGCACGATCTTGTCCCAGTCGTACACGATCACCACGAAGAAGCGGAAGGCGCCTCTTTCGTCAAAGTACGGGCGGCGGCAGATGAAGCCGGTGCCGCCCTCCACCAGGGCATGGGGTCCAGCCACGGTGGTCTTGCGGTCATCGATGGCCTTCTGGGCGCTGGGGCCCTGGTCCGGGTCCTTCAGCATCTCGAAGCCGATGGTGGACGCCGCCACCTCCGTGGGATAGGCGTAGCCCAGCACCGCGTCGGGGGCGATGTAGATGCTGGATATTTCGCCATGCTCCTTCATAAGGCGCGCGGCGGCTGCCTCGAAGTGGGGCTTCACGTCGTCGCCGTACTCGACGTACAGGTTCTCGATGACGGCGGCGGTCATGTCGCTCTTGGCGATGATCTGCTCCACGGTGGAGGCCACGGTCTCGCCATAGATGCGGGACCGGTCTTCCATGGACGAGCGCACGGAACTGGTCAGGTAGAAGGCGACCACGACGAAGATGGCCAGCAGCAGAACCGCAGCAGCAGCCAGCGACCGACGCGTCCGTTCCGGCAGCTTGGCCTCGTTACCCGCTTCCGTCATACCAAGATCAACCATGCGCAAAAACCTCCTTTGCAGCGTTCCGATAAGTGTAGCGGTGATTTAGCCTGATGAAAGGTACAAAGGCGTATTGAAATACCTGTTTAGGTTCGGTTACCCGCGCGCAAGCCCTCTTTCGCCCCGTTATAATGCCTTGTTAAACCCCTTTGGACGAAAGGAACGCTGGTGACCTACGGCAATTACGCCACCGAGACCCTGAGCCTGGTGATCATAGGCGTGCTGCTGTTCGCGTCCGTGTTCGAGTCACCCCGGCGCACCCGCAAGGACCGCTGGTTCATCTGCATGCTGTGCATGTGCGGCCTGGGGATGCTTTCCGACCTGGGAACCTGGTTCTTCGGCTCCCACGGGTTCAGCCCCCTGGTGGTGACCGTGGTGACCGTTCCGTCCATGCTGGCCACCCTTGCCGGACTCGGCGCCTTCTACTTCTACGTTCGCGGCCATCTGCGGGAAAAGGGCGTCGAACAGCTGCGCAGCTGGGTCCCGCTGGTGGCGTACTGCGCGGTCAGCTGCCTGTGGACCGCCGGCGCCAGCCTCATGGGTAGCATGTTCACCGTGGTGGACGGGTACTTCTACGACGGACCCTGCTATTCGACCTACGTGGTCCTGAACGCGATCATGATCGTTGCCATTGCCATCAGCATCCTGCGCAACGCCCGGGCCCTGGGCCTGCACGACACCCTGGTCGGGCTGCTGTACCTGGCAATCCCCCTGGTCAGCGCCGTCATCAACGTCTTTGTCCCCTGGTTCTGCTTTGCCTACGAGTCGTCCGTCATCTCGACGCTGATCATCTTCGTCATGCTGCAGACCGAGCACGCCAAGCACCTGAGCACCGAACGCGACCTCATAGAGTGCAAGGCAAAGGCCGACGAGCTCACGGGTCTGCTGAACCGCGCGGCATACGCCGACAAGCTGGCCTCGATCGATCCCGCCCGTCCGCTGGGCGTGGTGTTCTGCGACCTGAACGGCCTCAAGTTCACCAACGACAACCAAGGTCATGCCGCCGGCGACCAGCTGCTCCAGGACTTTGCCGGCGTGCTGCAGGAAGCGTTCCGCCGGGACGAAATCTTCCGCATCAGCGGCGACGAGTTCCTGGTGGTGGCATCGGGCATCAGCCAGGCCGCCCTGGACGAACGCGTTGCAGCCCTTCATCGGTCCATGGAGCGGTTCCCCTTCCCGCCTGCCGCCGTGGGCAGCGCCATGGGAACGGGTGCGCAGGCCGGCGAACTGGTCAGGCAGGCCGAGGAGCGCATGTACCAGGACAAGGCGCGGTTCTACGAGGCACACCCCGAGCTGGCGCGATAGTCGCAGCACGGGGCTTTCGCGCGACCCTGGCGACACGGGGCTTTCGCGCGACCCTCACGGCAGGGAGCTTTCGCCCCTTTCGCCCTTCCCTACTTATTAATGCGCGGGCAGCGGGTCACGATGTAGTCGTACACGGCGTCGAAGTCCTCCCGCGGCACGTAGACCTGGTTCTTGCTGAAGGGCTCGTTGACTTTGATGGTGCTCAGCAGTCGCAGGCGCTTGACCGAGCGGACCACGCTGAAATCGGAGCTCGATTCGCTCTTGGTGGCGGCCAGCAGGTTCGCGCCGGCCACGCCGGGCTTGCCAGCCGCAACGCCCGCCAGCGCCGCCAGCAGGGCAACGGCCTGCGCGCGCTCGAACTGCTTGGGAAGCTGTCGGTGGACCAGGCCTTTTTCGTCCATCTCAAAGAGGACGCAGTACTTGCCGCCGTAGGCAATCAGCGCGTACGCGGCGCTGCTCACCCAGGCCAGCACGGACATGACCAGCCACAGGGCCAGGAACATCCTTGCGATTTCGAGGAAGGACGCCCAGTCGAAGCGGCCGTCGAACACGTCCAGCAGGTTGACGAAGACGGCAATGCCCAGGAACACGAAGAAGAACACCTTGGACAGGGTCAGCGCGATGACCGGGTTGGTGACCATGTTGAGCTCGTAGACCCAGCGGAAGGTGCCGTCGTCGCACAGCTCGATGGTCTTGAAGGGATTCGTGCGATCGGGGGCTGGCTTTTCCATGGGTCCCTCCTACCGTGCGGGGAGATCGCGGGCGCCGGCAGCAGCCCGCCTTTGCCGCGATTATACCCTAGCCAGGCACCTCCCGCGGGCCGTGAGCCATCGCGGTCCGCACCAAAACGCACGGCCCTTCTTCAGCAGCCAACTACCTTGCCCCTCCCCTTTTCGGGCGAAACGGCCGTCGGGACATTTCGTCCGCCTGTTCCACAACAGCTGGCCGCCTTCGCGCCTCCCTGCCACTGTTCACAAACAGTGAGTATCGTTTCGAGGCCTCTGCGGTACGAAACGCAAACAGTGAGAACGGCACCGCACCCGAGCCCCTCGATTTCCCGCAAAACCGCAGGTAAGTTCGATCCCTGGGCGCGGCCCCGTTCTCACTCAAAGCCAGCAACGGCAAAACACCCCTGATTTCGTACTCACTCTATTGGCCCAATGCCACCGCTATCCAGAAAAGGGCACCTCACGGCGATTGCACAACTGCGCTGCCCTTACTTTCTTCGACCAGGCTCCACACTGCGCTCCGTCCGCTTCCCAATACGTCCCGCTCGCTCCCGCCGCAACGGGGCAAAAGTGTCAAAACGGCATCAACGCTCCAGGTCGCAGGCTGAACCCGTACGCCAAGCCCTATCATAGACGCTGACATACAACGCACAGCATCCAAGGAGCGCCAATGACCAGGGCAACTGCAGAATCGAAGATCAAGAGCACCCAGGGATTCACCCTGGCAGAGCTTCTCATTGTCGTGGCAATCGTCATGGTGCTGGTAGCCATCGCCATCCCGGTGTTCACCGCCCAGATCGAGCGCAGCCGCGAGGCAACGGACCTGGCAAACGTTCGCTCCGCCTACGCGGAGGTCAAGGCAGCCGTCCTGGCCCAAAACGGCGAGCCCACGGAAATCCTGGTCCCGCTGGAGCAGCAGGAGGAAGACTGGCAGACCGAAGGCACCCTGGTCGTCGGCGGCATCCAGCACAAGCAGGGCGAAGGCGACACCGTCAGCTGGAAGGGCGTCCCCGGCGCAAACGGCCAGTGCCGCGTCTACTACGACCCTGCATCCGACGTGGTGCTCGAGTGGAGCGGCGGCGACGCCACCCGCACCTACCCCTTCAACATCAACGAGGACCTGTTCGGCTCCCTGAACGACAGCGGACTGCTGGGCAACCGCCTGGCGTCGACCAGCAACTTCGAAATCGACTCCAAGTGCCCCGGCTCCACCCTGGTCGGCCCGGTCGAGAGCAAGATGCCCGCGAACAGCCTACTCAAGAACGGCACCTGGGCCTACCTGGGCAGCGGCTCCAACGCCGCCGGACGCTACCTGTACTGGACCTCCGTTGACACCAACAAGGTCGGCGCCGGCAAGCAGATCCCCATAATCATCCAAACCGGCGACGGCAAGTACTACATCGGCCAGTCCACCACCGCCACCCGCAACGGCGCCAACGGTAAATACGTCGCCATTGCCGACCACCTGTCCAACAGCGACTACCTCAAGAACCTGAACGACGACAAGAAGTACCCGTCCCTGGAAGCCGCCTACAACGCCTACGAGAAGCTGGTCGAAAAGGACTACCAGCAGTACAAGGACTCGCTGCCCAAGTAGCCCGTCTTCAGGACGAAAGCCCCGCGAGCGAACATCCCCGAACGCAAGAAGGACCGGCGAGCGCCGGTCCTTCTTCTTATTTCGGGGATGCAGCTGCTGCCTGCGTAAGCCTTCGGTCCATGCGGAACCTAGTCCAGCAGGCGTCCGTCGGTAGAAACGGTCTTCACCACCAGGGGCAGGTCCTTGCCGCTGGCCTGCAGCGCCAGGCGCAGCGCGCGCTCCAGACCGCCGCAGCAGGGAACCTCCATGCGAGCCAGGGTCACGCTGCGCACGTCGTTCTGCTCCAGGATCTGGGCCAGCTTGGGCGCGTAGTCCACGGCGTCCAGCTTCGGGCAGCCGATCAGCACCGTGCTGCCATCCACGAACTCCTGGAAGAAGCCGGCGTAGGTGAAGGCCGTGCAGTCGGCGGCCACCAGCAGATCGGCGCCGTCGAAGTACGGAACCCAGGTGGGAGCCAGCTTGATCTGCACCGGCCAGTTCTGCAGGCCCGGGCGCTTGGCCATGTTAGCAGCCACCGCAGCGGCGTCATAAGGAGCGGCCTCGCGCTCCACGAACGCGATGGCGCCGGTGGGACACTGGGGCAGGCAATCGCCCAGGCCGTCGCAGTAGTCGTCGCGCAGCAGCTTGGCCTTGCCGTTCACCATGCCAATGGCGCCTTCATGGCACGCGGTGACGCAGGCGCCGCAGCCGTTGCACTTCGCTTCGTCAATCTGAATGATCTTCCTGATCACGATGGTCCTCCTCATATGCGAATTCAGCTGATTCTCTTTCGTCCCCGACTATAGCAAGACCCTGGTCCAATGCCATATGCGCGCAGGTAACTCAAGGGCAAACCCCTAGGGCGAAACCCCCGCCAGCTCAGCGGCCCTTTCGTCCGAAGAAGCCTAGCCCACGAACTCGGCCAAGGTGGACAGCAGGTCGTCCACGCGGATGGGCTTGGCCACATGGCAGCTCATGCCCGCCTCCAAGGCCTTCTGGCGATCCTCCGCGAAGGCGTTGGCGGTCATGGCGGCAACGGGAATGCGGGACTTTACCGGGTCGGGCAGCGCGCGGATGCGGCGGGTGGCCTCATAGCCGTCCATGCGGGGCATCTGCACGTCCATGAGCACCATGGCGTAGCGATCGGACGGGGCCTCCTCCATGGCGGCCACCGCCTCGGTGCCGTCGGACACCACGTCCACCTCAAACCCGGCACCTCGCAGAATCTCCAGCGCGATCTCCTGGTTCAGCAGGTTGTCCTCCACCAGCAGCAATCGCACGCCGGCGAAGTCCCGCGCGTGGCCGTCCTCCGCCGCAACGTCCACGGAACGCGCAGCCACCGGGAACTGCAGGGTCACCGCGAACGTGGTGCCCTCCCCCACCTGGCTTTCCACCGCAATGGTGCCGTCCATCATATCCACGATGCGCTTGGTAATGGCCATGCCCAGGCCCGTGCCCTGGATGCCGCTGACCGTGGAGGTCCGCTCGCGGGTGAACTGCTCGAAGATGTGCTCCTGGAACTCAGCGCCGATGCCAATGCCCGTATCCTCAACGCTGAAGCGGAACGCCGCGCATCCAGCGGGTGCCCCCTCCAACTGGCGCAGGCCCAGGGTCACCGTGCCGCCGGGCTCGGTGAACTTCATGGCGTTGCTCAGCAGATTCAGCATCACCTGCTCCACGCGCAGCTTGTCGGCCACCACGTCAGGATCGCGCAGCTCGTCAACGTCCAGCACGAACTCCAGCTTGCGGGCGCTCATGTCCGTCTGGACCATAGCGCTCAGGTCGCGGACCAGGTCCGGCAAGTGCAGCGGCTGCTCCTCCAGGACCACCTTGCCCGACTCGATGCGGCTCATGTCCAGCACGTCGTTGATCAGGCTCATCAGGTGCTCGCTGGCAGTCCGGATCTTGCCCAGGTAGTCCCGCACCCGCTCCGGCTCATCGGAATGCTCCGCCGCCAGCGTCGCAAAGCCGACTATGGCGTTCATGGGCGTGCGAATGTCATGGCTCATGTTGTTCAGGAACGCGGTCTTTGCCTGGCTGGCCCGCTCGGCCGCCGCCAGGGCGTCCTCCAGCGTGCGCTGCTTCTGCTGCTCGGCGCGGACCTGCTCGTCAACCTCCGCGAAGCCCACCACCGCATGGCGAGCGTCGCCTTCGCCCTCCACCTGGGCAATGCGCAGCTGCATGTACAGCTCCCTGCCCTCGCGAACGGCCTTGTACAGGCGGAACGCCGTCCTTTCACCCAGCAGCTCTTCGCGCAGGTTCTCCAGGTCGACGAACTCCAGCATCTGGTCCAACTCCTCAGGCACCACGAAGGGCCTCAGGAAGCTGTCCATGATATGGGCGAAATCATAGGTACGATCGGAATCGATTCCCATACGGCTCCGGGCGAAATCAGACACGCGGATGGGCGTGGCAATGCCATCCTGCAAGTCGACGAAGAACACGGAGGCGTACTCCCTGCTCAGGACCTGCACCACCGAAGCCTGCCGATACAGGGCGACCTCCTCCTGCAGCAGCTGCTCCTGAAGCTGCAGCTTCTCCGCGGACATAAGAGCCTCCTGGCGCAGCAGCTCCTCTTCCTTTTCCCGCTGCAGCCGTTCCATCTGAAGGCGGCGGACCTGGCGGATGGTGAAGCCGCTGACCAGCAGCATGCACACGATCACCACCACCAGCAGCGCCACGTTGCTGGAGAAGATCACGTTGCTAGACTGCGCCATCTGAGCGCCCAGCACGTTATGGCGAATGCGGGCAGACACCATCCAGTTGGTGTTCGGCACGGGCTTGTAGCACAGGTAGGTCACACCCTCGCCCGCCTGGTACTCCACGTAGCCGGGCTGCTGGCGCTGCCAGTCGGAGATCACCAGCTCCACCGGATACTCCTCCGGGAACTGGCAGTCGTTGCGCCAGATATCGAAGATGCTGCTGCCGTCGGCGTAGCGCCCCTCCGCATCCACCAGGCAGGTGCCGTCAATACCGTCGAACAGACGGCAGAGCACCTGGTTGCTTTCGCCCTGGATCTGCTGGGCGGTCACGACCTCATCCACGTCGACGCTGGCCAGGAAGTTCACCACATGGGTCTTGCCGAAGGCCAGGCGCTCGGTGGGAACCACGATCACGACGGCAGCCCGGGACCGCGACGTCTTGGTGGTGTAGATGGTGCGCTCCGAAACGGGGCCCATCAGGAACTGGTAGCGGGACGCGCCGTCGAAGGTTTCGTCCGCAGTCCAGACCTTCCCGTCCTCGTCCATGACGGCCAGCATGTCGAAGCCGTTCAGGCGCTGCACCAGGGCCAGGTACTCACGCAGGGATTCCCGGGACGAAAGATGCCCCGGCCCCAGCTCGTCGGCGGCGTGCTGCAGATAGTTGGCTGCAGTGTCAAGCTGGGTGTCGATTTCCCGCACGGTGCGATCGGTGATCTCCTCCAGGTAGAAGCGGCCCACCTCGGAGCTGGCGTCATTGGCAGCCCTGCGGGAAACGTCGCCGAAGAACAGCGTGGCACCGACCACCAGCAGCGCCATCAAGACGATGACCGCAACAGTCACGACCTCCATCCGCCGGGATCGGAGGCGCTGAGGCGCACTGCCCTGCTTGCTGTTCACGTTGGTGGCCATAGTCTCCTGTCTTGCAGTAGGCGGCAGGGTCGTCGGGACCAAAATCCCCGCCGAAAGGCCTGGTTGTACGCGCTACATAGTACCGTAGCCGCCCGACTGACCGCAGGCGAATGCCCTCGTTCGACTATATGGGCACCGAATCGTTACTTTCGCCCGCTGGAGTTGTGCCACAATGGGAACCCCGCGACCGCGCCGCGCATAATCGCAGCTGGCCGCGCAACCTCGAACCACCTGCACCACGAAGGAGACGCCCATGAGCGAGCTGCTGGCACCCGCCGGAAACATGGAGGCCCTGAAGGCGGCCATCGCCAACGGAGCAGACGCCGTGTACCTGGGCATGCAGCAGTTCGGCGCCCGCGCGTACTCCAACAACTTCGACGAGGAATCCCTGGTCGAAGCGGTGGACTACGCGCACCTGCGCGGCGTGAAGGTGTACGCCACCATGAACACCATCGTCTTCCAGGACGAGCTGCCCCAAGCCCGCGCCCAGCTGCACTTCCTGAACGACGCCGGCGTTGACGGCGTGATCGTGCAGGACCTGGCGCTGCTGGACTACGTGACCCGCACGTTCCAGGACATGGAGGCCCACTGCTCAACGCAGATGGGCATTGACGACCTGGACGGCGTGCTCATGGTCAAGGAACTGGGGGCGAAGCGAACCGTCATCGGCCGCGAGGTCCCCATCGACCAGGTAAAGCGCATCCGCCAGGAGGCGGACCTGCCGCTGGAGGCCTTCGTCCACGGCGCCCTGTGCGTGAGCTACTCCGGCAACTGCATCATGTCCGGCATGACCGGCAACCGCCTGGGCAACCGCGGCCGTTGCATCGGCTCCTGCCGCAAGCTCTACCAGGTCCTGGACGCGGAAACCGGCGAAGAGCTGGGCCACAGCTACGTGCTGTCCACCAAGGACCTGTGCACCATCGATCACGCGCCGCAGCTGGAGGGCATTGACTCCCTGAAGATCGAGGGCCGCATGAAGGAGCCGGCCTACGTGGCCAACGTGGTGAGCCGCTACCGCCAGGCCCTGGACGGCCACGGCACCCCGGAGGACCGGGAGCTGCTGGGCCGCACCTTCAACCGCACCTTCACCAAGGGCTACCTGTTCGGCGAAGACCGCGGCAGCATCACCAACGTGGAAAAGCCCAACAACCACGGCTACCGCATCGGCAAGGTCGCCGGCTTCCGCAAGGGCATGTGCCAGCTGAAGCTGACCCGCCCGCTGCGCCAGAACGACGTGATCTGCATCCGCCACGACGGCCAGGACGTGGTCCTGTCCGTTGCGCGCCTGTACGACGGCGCCGGCAACCTGATCAACGGCGCCGACGACGTGTGCTACATCAAGATCAAGGAGCGCCTGACCGCAGGCGACGCCGTGTTCAAGACCAAGGACGTAACCTTCCTGAAGGAGCTGCAGGGCCAGCTGGAGGGCGAATACCGCCGCTTCCCCCTGGACCTTGCCGTGTACGCCTGGCCCGGCGCACCGCTGGTGGTTGACGCCCGCGGTCTGGGCCAAACCTGCACCTGGACCGGGGACGAGCCCCTGTCCGAGGCCGTGAACCGACCCACCGACCTGGATGCCGTCAGGAAGCAGCTTGACCGCCTGAACGAAACCGTGTTCCAGCTGGGTCACGTCACCTTCGAGGGCGAAGGCGTGTTCGTGCCCGCCAAGATGCTCAACGCCGCCCGCAAGGCCGTGGTGGAGCAGCTGTGCTCCCAGGCGCTGGCCGCCAAGCCCCGACGTCTGAGGGAAGCGGGCGAAAGCGCCGCGACGAATCCCGGCCCCGCCGCCGTCACCTTCGCCCCGAGCAATCCGGTCCTGGCGGCCTTCTGCACCACCGCGGAGCAGGCCCGTGCCTGCCGCGACGCCGGGCTGGAGGTCGTGTACTTCGAGAACACGGTGCCCCGCAACGGCGCCTGCTACCAGGAGCTGGAAGGCCCGGTGCTGGTAGGCGGCCTGGGCGGCGTGCATCATTATCGAAGCACGAATCCCCTGGTCACGGACTACTCCCTGAACGTGGTCAACGCGGAAACCGTGGCGCAGCTGCATGGCCTGGGCGCCGAGCGGGTGACCCTGTCCTACGAGCTGAACGAAGGCCAGCTCCACGACCTGCTGGACGAATACCAGCGCCAGCACGGCGGCCTGCCCAACCTGGAGATGATCGTGTACGGCCGTGCCCCGCTGCTGGTCACCAAGCACTGCCCGCTGAAGCCTCTGGGCCAGTGCGGCACCTGCCGAACCCGGAAGTACCTGATCAAGGACGACTTCGGCAGCTTCCCGCTGCTGTGCCACGAAAACTGCGACACCACCGTCCTCAACGGCAAGCTGCTGAACCTGCTGGACGAAATGCCCGGCATTGTCGGCGTTTCCGCCTTCCGCCTGCAGTTCACCACCGAGTCCGCGGAGCAGGTGCGCGCCGTCATCGACCTGGCACGAGCCAAGCTGGCCGGCAACCCCGCCCCCGCCTTCAATCCGGATACCGACACCCGCGGTTTCTGGCGCAAGGAGATCATGTAGCGCAAGCGCAGGGGCGTTTTCGCCCTGTGCCATTCCGGCCTTCGCGCACGGCAGCGCCCGGCGCACGCCTCCCAGCGTCGCAGGGTGGACTACAATGGCACCAGGAAAAGGCACACGGCCTCAGGAGGAATCATGGGAGTCACCACATCAGACATCAGCCGCAACGAATGCATGCTCACCGGCAAGCTGGCCCACCAGGGCTATGACTGGTGGTGGCATTCGTTCACCGCGCGTCACGAGGTGACGGGCGAAGAAAAGCCCTTCTTCATCGAGTTCTTCCTGTGCAACCCCGAGCTGGCCGGACCCGAGCCCACCTTCGGCCTGGGTCCTGACGGCACCCGCGGGTCCCAGCGGCCCAGCTACCTCATGGTCAAGGCCGGATGCTGGGGCGAAGACGCCCGTCAGATGCACAGGTTCTTCCCCTGGAAGGACGTGGACGTGACCTGGGGCGCTCCCTATTGCGTCCAGGCCGACGACTGCCTGGCTTGCGAAACCGACCTGATCGGCAGCGTGAACGTGACTGCCGAAGACGCCGCTGCCCATCCGGAATGGATGTGCGACGCCGGCTCCATGGCCTGGGACCTGCGCCTGGACAAGCAGATCACCTTCAACGTGGGCTACGGCGCCAGCCAGCCCCTGCGCGCCGCCCAGATGTTCGAGATGTTCTGGCACGCTGAGGGCATCAAGACCAAGGTCAGCGGCACGGTGGTCCTGGACGGCCAGCGCTACGTGGTGGACCCGGAGACCAGCTACGGCTACGCGGACAAGAACTGGGGCAGCAACTTCACCACCCCCTGGGTGTGGCTTTCCAGCTGGAACCTGGTGAGCAACCTGACCGGCCAGCGCCTGAAGAACAGCGTGTTCGAGATCGGCGGCGGCCGACCGGTGATCGCCGGCGTGGCCCTGCCCGGCAAGCTGCTGGGCTGCATGGTCTACGAGGGACGCGAGTTCGAGTTCAACTTCTCCAAGCCCTGGACCGGCAGCAAGACCGTCTTCGACTGCCGCGAGGAAGACGACCAGGTGGTCTGGCACGTGATGCAGCAGACCCGCGACGCCCGCATGATCACGGACATCACCTGCCCCAAATCGGAGATGCTCAAGGTCAACTACGAGTCCCCCGACGGCCTGAAGCGCCACAACAACCTGTGGAACGGCGGCACCGGCGTCGGCCGCATCCGCCTGTTCCAGAAGGTCAAGGGCGAATGGGAGCTCATCGACGACATCCGCGCTGCCAACATAGGCTGCGAGTACGGCGAGTACGACCGCTAGCGGACGGACCCTGGCGCCACTCCCCTACTTGAATATGACGTAGCGGCACAGCAGGAAGCCCCACACGCCCTGGCAGCCCATGGTGAACAGCTTCACCGCGGCATCGGGCCACGGCAGCAGCCCCAGCATGACGTTGCAGAACAGCAGGTTCCAGCAGTACAGCAGCACGAACAGCGTCACGCTGCGGGCGTAGCTGGTGGACGCCTTGAAGGTGATGTTGCGGTTCATGACGTAGTTGTAGGAACCCGAGGCCACTATGGCGAACACGTTGGCCACCTTCGCCGGCAGTCCCACTGCGCCCAGCAGCAGGAACACGCCCAGCTCCACGAAGGTCTGGGTGAAGGACACGCCGCAGTACTTGGTCAGCTGTGCCAGCAACCCGCCGGCACCTCGGCTCGGAGCCTCCGCGGCGTCGTTCGCAACGCCATCGGCGAGCATCGGCTCGCTTGCCTGGTCAGCCATGGGGCACCTCCTGTTTCGTCCTGAGCACTGAATCCGTCTGGGTGATTCTACCCCTGGAGCTCCCGGATTGCGCGCGCAACCAGCTATTGCGTGACAGTTCAGGCCCGCAGCCCGTACCATGGAGCCAGCACCGGCAGCAACCACACGGACCCGGAGGGGCTGAAGTAGAATAGGGCGAAAGCCCCCTCGACGAAAGGACGCCCCATGGACGTGCTGTTCATCCAGTACCCGAAGTGCTCCACCTGCAAGAAGGCCCAGAAGTGGCTGGACGAACGCGGCGTGGAGTACGCCGACCGCCACATCGTGGAGCAGAACCCCACCCGCGATGAGCTGGAGGCCTGGTGGCAGGCATCGGGCCTGCCCATCCGCAAGTTCTTCAACACCTCCGGCATGCTCTACCGCGAGCAGAACGTGAAGGCCCGCTTCGAGGCCGGCATGACCGACCAGGAGGCCCTGGACCTGCTGGCCAGCAACGGCATGATGGTGAAGCGGCCCCTGCTGGTGATCGACGGCACCCCCCTGCAGCCCGGCTTCAAGGAGGCCCTGTGGGAGCAGGCCCTGTAGTAGCGCCATAAGACGCGCCGCCCGGAGCACGTCCGCGCGGCGCTTCTCTTTCGCCCCGAGATGCCGTTAGGCCACGTCCCGCGCATCCTCCACCGTGGGGATGCGCGCCGCCATGAGCCAGAGCAGGAACAGCGCCACGGCAGCAAGGATCGCCCACACCAGGGGCTTCTGCACCAGCGCCGCGCTGACCAGCATGACCCCGTAGGACAGCGTCAGGATGCGGGCCTTCCGCCGCCGCGGGATGCCGCCCGACTGCTTGAACGGCAGCACATACTCCTTGTAGACGCCGGTCCCCTCCAGCCACGCGGTGAGCCGCGCCGAGCTGCGAGACAGGCAGAACGCCGCCAGCAACAGCAGCGGCGTGGTGGGCAGCACCGGCACGAACACGCCCACTATGCCCAGCGCGGCGCATGCAAGGCCGCAGATTCCGAAGATCAGTCGCTTCACCAGACTCCCTTTCGCCCGAATGTTTTGACGCATGCTAGTGGATGACGCTACGTCGCTGGCAAGCCCCCGCACGCGCCCTTTGCGCCGCATCGGCGAGCGGGCGCCGACCCGCCCTGCAGCCTACCGGGGAAAGTGGTAGGCTATCCCGGTTACGCAACCTCAAGCAGAATCGGGCGAAAACATGGCCGTTAAGAACGAAAGCAAACTCCTCATTGGCTGGTACTGCACGCAGCTGACCGTTCGCGTGCTGGTCTTCCTGGCGTGCGTGGCCGCGTGGTTCCTTGCGCCGGACCAGCTGGACGTGAGCAGGTTCCCGGGGCTGGACTTTTCGTCGCCGGCCGCGTTCGTCGGCTCCGTGCGCCTGTACCACGTGGTGGCCGTGCTGCTGATAATCGACATGGCAACCAAAGTGCTGCCCCGCTCGGGCATATCGCTTGGCGCCCGCAAGCAGTTCCGCCGCTACCACGTCCCCACTGCCCGCACCTTCGAAGGCGGCGCCGCCGAGCTGGCCCGCTTCGTGACCGGCCTGGTGAAGGACGGGACCCTGACCAACGCCGATGCCCGCCGCCTGGCCATGCAGGAAGCCGTCGAGCGCGCCCGCGCCAGCCTCCAGGGCACCGTGACCGCGCTGCAGGAGGTCCGCGCCGACGCCGTCCTGGGCATGCGGGCCATCGTCAGGGACCGCCTGGCGCTGCAGGGCATGGACTACCAGGACCAGGACCTGCATGCCAGCAGCGCCATGCGCAACAAGCTGCGCCGCGAGCACTACCGCCAGTCCTTCCCGGTGCTGGTGATCTGGGTGCTGTTCAACGCGCTGGTGGGCGCGCTGCTGTGGGGCAACGGCCTGCTGACCCCGTCCATGTGCCTGCTGTGGTGCGCGTTCTACTTCCTGGCCGACATGATCTGCGTGGTCATCTGGTGCCCGTTCCAGGTCCTGTTCATGAAGAACCGCTGCTGCGTGACCTGCCACATCTTCAACTGGGACGCCATCATGGCGGTGACCCCGCTGCTGTTCGCCCCCTGCCTGCTGTCGGGCATCATGGTGGTGCCGGCGCTGTTCATCTTCATCCTGTGGGAGGTCAGCTTTGCCCTGCACCCGGAGCGCTTCGACGAGCGCACCAACGCGTCCCTGCTCTGCGCCGGCTGTGACGAGAAGCTCTGCAAATGGCGCGGCAAGTGCTCCGGCGGCAAGATGGTCCCCGCCGACGCCGACCTTGCGCCCGCCGCCGAGCCCGCAGCCACGGCCGCGACTACGGCCGGGCCCGCCGCCACGACCACGGCCGAGCCTGCGACTACGGCCGCGACGCCCAGGGACTAGCGCCGGCCCTCAGCGAGCAAACCGCATAAGAACGCAAAGCGCCCCGACAGGCCGTCCACCAGCGCCTGTCGGGGCGTGCTTTTCAGGGCGAAGCCTTCGGCGGCTAACGTGCCGGTTGTGCGAAGTTCTCCAGCGCGTCGGCCAGCTGGGAGCAGCCGCAACCGCAGCTGCAGCCGCTAGCAGCGCCGACTGCCGACCCGTCGGCCTGAGCAGCGGCTCGACCCGCCTCGGCGCAGGCGCCCGCATGGGGGCAGCCCACGCAGGTGGCACCCCGACGCTTCTGCCGGTACAGGTAGGCCCCGGCGCCAAGCGCCATCACGGCAAGAATCGCAATGATCAGAACATCGATCATGGTCGTACTCCTCTCCGCCTGCTATGCGGCCGCAGGCTTGCTGGATGCGGGATCATCGGACGCGGACTCGCCGGCGGCAGCCGCCACCTGCTGCGCGGCAGCCTTGCGACCGGCGCGAACGGCCAGCGCCGCCACGGTGCCCGCGAAGCACAGCACCGCCGCCAGGCCCGCCAGGGCAGCCGGCACGTCCAGTGCGCCGCCGGTCAGCAGCGTGCCGCCGGTGTAGACCAGGTAGGCCACGGTGTAGCCAGTGCCCAGCTGCAGACCGACGCCGCCCCAGAACCACTTGGCGCTCTTCAGCTCGGAGCGCAGCGCGCCCAGGGCCGCGAAGCACGGCGGCGTGTACAGCACGAACATCAGGTAGGCCAGGGCCGCCACCTTGGTGATGGCCAGCACGCCGGCCACCTCGGCGCCGGCGCCCTCCATCAGGGCCAGTTCCTCGGGATCCACCAGGTTCTGCAGGCCCACGAAGCACACGGCCAGGGTACCCACCACGTTTTCCTTGGCAATGAAGCCGGTGATGGCTGCCGCGGCAAGCTGCCAGGAGCACACGCCCACAATGGGAATCAGCAGGTAGGCGAAGGGACCGGCCAGGCTGGCCAGGATGGACTGGTCGGCGCTGGGCGCCACGGCAAGGGTCCAGGTGAAGGTCTGCATGAGCTGGATGAGCATGTTGCACAGCAGGATCACAGTGGCGGCCTTCACCACGAAGGCCCAACCACGGGCGCACATGGACTTGAACGCGCCCACCACCGACGGGACCTTGTACTCCGGCAGCTCAACCACGAAGAAGGAGCGACGGCCGCGATGGCCCGTGACGCGGGTGACCACCCAGGCGCCCAGGAAGATCAGCGCAATGCCGCTGAAGTACATGAGGGTGCTGACCCAGCCGGCATCGTCGAAGAACGCGCCTGCGAACAGGGCGATCACCGGAATCTTGGCACCGCAGGGCATGAAGGACGCCAGCAGCGCGGTGGTGCGGCGCTCGCGCTCATCGCGGATGGTGCGGCTGGACATGATGCCCGGCACCGCGCAGCCCACGGTGATCACGAAGGGAATGACGGACTTGCCGGACAGGCCCACCCGCTTGAACAGCGGGTCCAGCACCACGGCCACGCGGGCCAGGTAGCCGCAGTCCTCCAACAGCGCCAGCAGGAAGTACATAACCATGACCAGCGGCAGGAAGCCCAGCACCGCGCTGACACCGCCGATGACGCCATCGACCAGCACCGCCTGCAGCACCGGGTTGGCGCCCGCCAGCTGCTCGGCCACCTGGGCCTGGAACTCATCAGCCGCGCCGGTCAGCAGACCTTCCAGGATCTTGCCCAGGCCCAGGGGTCCTTCGCCCTGGGAAATCTGAAACACCGCGAACATGACCAGCACGAAGATGGGCAGGCCCAGCCAGCGGTTGGTGAGCACGTCGTCCACGGCATCGCCCAGGCCGCGCTCATGGGTCGCCACGGCGCGCTGCTCCACGTCGGCCACCACGCGGTCCACGAAGGCAAAGCGCTCGCGATCCGCCTCTTCGGCCTGGGCTCGGTTCGTCGGGTTCGGGCAGGACGGGGCGAAAGGAACGCTCGACGCCGGCTCCCCCGCCGCACGCACGGATGTTGCCAACAGCTCCGCCAGGCCGCTGCCGTTGGTGGCAGACACCTCCACCGCCGGGCAGCCCAGCGCCTCCTGCAGCGCCGACAGATCCAGACGCACGCCCTTGCGCGCCGCGGCATCGGCCTTGTTCAGGGCCACCACCACGGGCACGCCCAGCTCCAGCAGCTGCGTGGTCAGGAACAACCCGCGGCTCAGGTTGGTGGAATCCACCACGTTCACGATCACGTCAGGCTGCTCCTGGCGGACGTAATCGGCGGTCACGCCCTCTTCGCTGGTGTAGGGCGAAAGAGAGTACGCGCCCGGCAGGTCCACGGTCACGAGCTGGTCTTGGCCCTGAAGGTCCGGGACGGCGGAGGCCGCAAGGGCCGTCTTCACAGGATGTTCCCGCCGGTCTACGGTGACGCCGGACCAGTTGCCCACCGTTTCCGTGCGCCCGGTCAGGGCGTTGTACAAGGTGGTTTTACCCGAGTTGGGGTTGCCTATCAAAGCAAGTCTCATAGGTGCTCCTTATGCAAAACGTGGATCGCGGTCCCCTGCCGGGTCCCGCGAATCCGCAAGTAGTACCGAAGAAAGGGCGCCCCAAAGGAAGCAAGGTAGATCGAAGAGAGTGGGGGGGAAGGCGGGGCGCCCTTTGGCCCTATTTTGTTAACCTAGGCTAACTCAAGGGCAAGAAAACGGCCGTGTCCTGCACGGCCCGGGGTTGGTAAGCGGATAGGTGCTAGGCCATGCTCACGGAGATGGCCTCGGCCAGCTTGGAGTCGAAGGAGTAGCGGCCGTCCCTGAGGCAGACGGTGCAGCCGCTGCGACGATGGGCCACGACCACGATGTCCTGGCCTTCGCAGCAGCCCAGGGTGGAAAGGAACGCGTTCAGCTCTGCGTCGTTGGTGCCGATCTGGTTGATGCGATACTGCTTGCCTTCTGCTGCCTGCCTGAGAGTCATGATGGTCCTTTCGGGTCGATGCCGCGCCGAGCGGCTGGCCTGTGCGGGGCACGGGCCGGGTCCTGCCTGCGGGAAACGACGGGATATGGGGTGCGGACCCGACGCCCGGGTCCCGCAAACCCGAGGCGACGGCGTAGGAACGTCCGCACCCCGCCCGTTCGATGTTCTCGTCTTTCACCGTCGGCCCTGGGCTCGGCCCAAAGTTAACGGAGGCTAACTGTACGTCGAAAAAATTGTTAGCTTCAGCTAACTGCTGTAAGTTAACCACAGCAAACTCCTGTGGTCAAGTAGGTTTTGGGAAGTTTTTTGCGAGGCCTCCATCCTGGAGCGCTGCCCTCATCCTGGAGCGGAGTTTTCGCCCACGCAATTTTGATCCCGAGTGCTGGACCGACGCGCTACTCCCCTGGCTCCAGATCGCCCTTGTAGGTGCTGACGCCGCCGATGTTGCGGGCGTTCACGTATCCCACCTGCTGTAGGACCCGCACGGCCTGGCCGCTGCGGGAGCCGCTCAGGCAGTAGACGAACAGCGGCGTTTCCGCGTCCGGCACCAGCTCGAGCACCCGCTGCAGCTGGTCGATGGGCACGTGGACGCAGCCGGGAACGTGTCCCAGCTGGTACTCGCGGTCGGTGCGCACGTCCAGCAGCACCGCGCCGGGGGTGCTGCGCCATTCCTGGACGCCGTCGTCCATGCTGGTATCGAACAGTCCCATGGGGCTCCCTTCGTCGGATCGGGTCGGGTCGGGGCTTTCGGCCCATTGTACGCCAGCCACGTGGGCAAGACGCTCCGCAGTCCCCGCAACGACGACCGCAGCTCCCGCGCGGCGTCTTCGCCCCGAAAACCCTAGTCCTAGGGATGCGCCGCCCGCCGCGACTTGCCATAATAGGTGCAATGGACAACTTCGCGGAACAGGAGGCGCACATGAAACGACGCTTGCTCATCCTGCTGGCAACGCTGGCCCTGGCGGTGACCGCCGCCGCACCCGGCACGGCACTGGCCGCCACCGGCCAGATCGACCAGGTTCACCTGTGGCTCACGCCTCCCCTGTCCGGCAAGGCCGTGTTCACGAGCAACGATGCGACCGTGGAGCCCGCCGGGCAATGTCAGGTGGATTCCGTCAAGTGGTACAAGGCGGACACGTACGCGGAGGTGCCGTCCAGCGCGTCCTTCCAGGCGGGCACGAAGTACTACGCCGTGGTCAGCCTGCAGCCCAAGGACGGCTGGGAGTTCAAGTACACCGACGCCCAGGGCGTGCACCAGGCGTTCAGCGAGCTGACCATCGACGGGCAGGAGGCCCTGGCGGATTGGGTCGAAAGCCGCGTCTACACCCCCAACATGTGCGAGATCCGCACCGTGGCCATTGAGGCCAAGACGGCCATCTCCGACGTTCAGGTGTCCGGGTTCGCCAACGCCGTGGTCGGAGAGCAGCCCCAGGCCTTCGGCCCGAGCGACCAGTCGCCGCTGACCGTTCCCACGGGCGCCCCGTACGCCGCCATCGCCGAGGGATGGTGGTACCACGTCAACGGCATGGCTCCCCAGGCGGCGACCCCCGTGCTCAAGGACGGCTACAACTACGAGTGGGGCGACCGTCCGTTCGTGGCGGGCGGCGAGTATTTCGCCCAGATCTGCCTTGAGGCCGCGCCCGGCTACACCTTCGACTACTGGAGCAGGCCAAGCTACTCCATCCGCACCACCGTCAACGGCAACGCCGCCCTGGTGGACCCCAGCGCCAGCTACGTGACGGACAGGGGCAGCTGTTGCATTGTAGCCACCCCGACCACGGTGGCCGGCGACACCAAGTTCGTCCGGGACGTGTCCCTTGCCGGCGTGGGGACGCCGGTGGTTGGCCAGAAGCCCGTCACCGCGGACCTGGTGGCGTTCCCCAAGAGCGCGCGGTACCGCGTCAAGAGCGTGGAGTGGGTCTGTGCGCCCATCGACGACCCCACCGCCCGCTTCGTGGATCCCAGCTTCACCACCGTGTTCAAGCGGGGGTACCTGTATCAGGCCGAAATCCAGCTGCAGCTTGACGAAGGCTCCCTCTACGCGTTCGACGCGACCCAGTTCCCCTCCAGCCAGGTGTTCGACAGCATCACCGTGGACGGCAAGGCCATCGAACCCGACAACATCATGGTCACCGGCCCCAAGAGCATGAGCCTGAGCACGTCGCAGGTGGCCGCCCAGCTGCCCGCCCCCAAGACGCTGACCGCCAAGCTCTACGGCTACGACGACGTGGCCCTGAAGTGGTCGGCGGTGTCCGGCGCGGCGGAGTACCGGGTGTACCGGTCCAAGTCCGGCAGCGCGTACAAGTACGTCAAGACCGTCAAGGGCACCAGCTGCAAGCTGGCCAACCTGGCCGATGGCGTGAAGTACGGCTTCCGAGTGCGTGCCGTCGATGCCAGCGGCGGCACCAAGACCGCGGGCGTTGCCAAGTCCGCCGGCGTCTGGACCCTGAAGAAGCTGGCCACGCCCACGGTGACCAAGTACGCAGCGGGCAAGGCAAAGGTCAGTTGGAAGAACATTTCGGGCGAAACCGGCTATCAGATCTCCCAGTCCGCCACCAAGTCCGGAACCACGGTTGCCGCCACCTACGCCACGACCAGCGGCAAGTCCAAGGTCGTGAAGGCAACCAAGGGCAAGCGGCTCTACTACAAGGTGCGCGCGTACAAGGTCGTGGACGGCAAGCGGGTCTACGCGCCCTGGTCCGCACCGCGGGCGTTCACGGTCAGGTAGCGGTTGACGGAGGCGGGGCGCCTACAGCTCCGCTTCCTCCCAGTCCTCCACCTGCAGGCCGGTCACCCGTGCGAACTCGCGCACGTTCCGCGTGACCACCGTGGCGTTGTTGGCAACGGCGCTGGCGGCGATGATCAGGTCGTTGGGACCTATCTTCACGCCCCGTCGCTCCAAGTCGGCACGTACGCGAGCGTAGCTTCGCGCGCAATTCGAATCGAAGGCCAGCCGCGGGAACGGCTGCAGGAACCGCTCGGTCAGCAATCGCACCTTGGCAGAATTGGCGCTCTTTTCCGCACCGGTGAGCAGCTCGGCCTCGACGATATGGGGAATGGCGAACATACTGGGCGGGCACTGCCGCATACGCTCGTAGGTCAACGGCAGCCGACCGCGCATCAGTTCTATGCATATGCAGGAATCAAGCACGTACATGACTACGCCCACCAATCGCACGCGTCGTCCAAGGCAGGGTCAAGGCAGCTCTCCCCCGCATCGTCGGGCATGGCAGCGACATCAACTTCGCCCAGGCAGCCGTACACGTCCTCCCAGTAGCCGGGAGGCCACGCGTCCCGCGGAGACGTTGCGTACTCGTTCAGCACCCGGCCGACCAGCTTGGACAGGGAAAGCCCCTGCCGCTGTGCCTCGCCCCGCACCAGGGAGGCCGTCCGATCGTCAAGGTAGATCGATGTCTGGGGCATGCCTGCTCCTTTCGCCAAGCAAACATATATTATGTTTGCATTGTAGCAAATCCGCGCCCGACCCGCCCGCGCGCAAGCCCGCGCGTCCGCAAACCCACGCACAACCCGCCCGCGCGCAAGCCCGCGCACGACCTGCCCGTGCACCTGCGCACCTACGAACCTCGGCGCAACGTCGCGGCGGTTTCGCCCCCTGCCTGAAACGCCGCCGCAACACGGCGCGCCTACAATGACCCCGAAGATTGGCGAACTGCGGGCGAAAGGAGCGCTGGATGGGACTGCGGGAAACGGCGGCGCGCTGCGCTGGATCGCTGAGCCGCCACGCGCTGCAGGGGCTGCTGCACCGCGATGCCACCAGCTTCCCCGGCAAGCTGGCGCTGCGGCTTGACCCGGACCTGATTGCACACGCGGCATCGTCCCTGACCTGCGGATCCATCGTGATCGTGGGCACCAACGGCAAGACCACCACCACGAACCTGATCGCCGACGCCCTGGAACGCACCGGCGCCACCGTGTGCTGCAACCGCGCCGGCGCCAACATGAACACCGGCGTGGCGACCGCGCTCATGGCCGACGGCCGCGCCCAGTGGGGCGTCATCGAGTGCGACGAGCTGTGGCTGCCCCACGTGCTGCCCCAGCTGCAGCCCCGATACCTGGTGCTGCTCAACCTGTTCCGCGACCAGCTGGATCGTTCGGGCGAAATCGACGTGGTGCAGCAATGCATCCTACGTGCGCTCGAGCAGAGCCCCGCCACCACGCTGCTGTTCAACGCCGACGACCCGCTGTGCGCGCGCATCGCCCTGGAGGCGCCCAACCCGCGGCTGTCCTTCGGCGTGGCCGCAAGCATGGGGCTGGCCCAGAACTCCGTGGCCGATGCCCAGATCTGCCAGCGATGCTCCCAGCCGCTGACCTACGCGTTCCACCAGTACGGCCAGCTGGGCGACTACGCCTGCCCTACCTGCGGATTCGCGCGACCGGCGCTGGACTTTGCCGCCCAGGACGTGCGGCTTTCCGCTTCCGGGGTGCAGCTTGAACTGGCGGCTCCGGCTCATCTGGACGAAAAGGCCTACCGCGGCAAGCACGCCGTGCGCCCGGCTGCCGCGGATGCGCCCGTCCCCTACCACGCGGAGCTGCCCGGCGCCTACATGGCCTACAACCTGACCGCCGCTGCAGCCGCCGCCACCTTGCTGGGGTGTCCGCCGGAGGCCATCCAGCAGGCCATGACGGACTTCGCCCCCAACAACGGCCGCCTGGAGCGCCTGGTCGTGGGCCAGCATCCGACGCTGGTGAACCTGGCCAAGAACCCCACCGGCATGAACCAGAACCTGCGCATTGCCCTGGCCGACCAGCGGCCCTTCGTCCTGGGCGTGTTCATCAACGACCAGGACGCCGACGGCCACGACGTGTCCTGGCTGTGGGACGTGGACTTCGAGGAGCTGGCCTCCCGTCCGGACCTGCGAGTGTTCGCCGGCGGCGTGCGCAAGCATGACCTGCAGGTACGGCTGAAGTACGCC
This sequence comes from Coriobacteriia bacterium, assembly GCA_030526515.1. GTDB lineage: Bacteria > Actinomycetota > Coriobacteriia > Coriobacteriales > Eggerthellaceae > SUG1186. The sequence goes on along the minus strand of JAUNCQ010000020.1, from coordinate 1,335 downwards.
GGCGTCAACGCCGAGCTGGCCGATGGCCCCGCCGACCTGGTGGCCGCCGCCCAGGCCGCAGGACCCGATTGCCCGGTGTACGCCATTGCCAACTACACCGCGTTGCCGGCGGTCAAATCCGGCATGGAAGCGCTGGCCCAGCCCGGCGCCGTACTGCCAGATGCGCGGCCCGTGCCCAAGCCCGCGTCCACCAAGAACGCAGCTGCCTCCGCGCAGCACCTAGCTCCCACGAACGGCTGTTTCGCCCCCTTGCGCGAATCCAACGTTCCCACCAAGGACGCATACTGCGAGGGGACCGCGTCTGACTTCCCCACCTCACAGGACCTTCCCGTCTCGCCGGCCTTCCGCGCCTCGACCGACTCCGCTTCCTCGCCGGTGATCATCGGCCACCTGTTCCCGCAGCTTCTGAACCTGTACGGCGATGGCGGCAACGCGACCGTCCTGCGCCGCCGCCTGGAATGGCGCGGTATTCCCGTCGAAGTGCGGGCGATCGACGAGCACGCGCCCTTCGACCTGGCCGACGTCGACCTGCTGTTCCTGGGCGGCGCTCCCGACCGCGAGCAGGAGATCGCCTCCCGCGCGCTCATGGAGCACGCCGCGGAGCTGCGGACGTACGTTGAATCTGGCAGCCCGTGCCTGGCTATCTGCGGCGGCTTCCAGATGCTGGGCCGCAGCTGGATTCTGAACGGCCGCTCGGTCCCGGGCCTGGCCCTGGGCGCCTTCGAGACCCGTCGCGCCGGCACGTCCCGCGACCGTCTGGTGGACAACGTGGTGTTGCAGGTGCCTGGCATCGACCACCCCGTGGTGGGCTATGAGAACCACGCCGGCCGCACCTTCCTGGACGACCCGGCAACCGCATTCGGCCAGCTCACGTCCAAGACCGGTCACGGCAACAACGATCAGAACCGCGCCGACGGCTACGCAAGCGGCAACCTGCTGTGCACCTACCTGCACGGCCCCCTGCTGGCCAAGAACCCCCAGGTGGCCGACCTGTTGCTGGCCCGCGCCCTGAAGCGCTGGTCCGAGCGCACGGGATCGCCCGCGCCGGCGCTCGCACCCCTGGACGACACCGTCGAGCTGCGGGCCAACGCCTTCATGGCAGCCCGCTAAGCCCGCGGACCCGACGCCGGCATCGCTCGATGGGCGGCACCGCTTCGGAACCACCCGGCCACCGGCCCTACGCCCTGCAGCTGGCAACCCGGCGGATATAGCCACGAAGGCCCGCATCTCCCGACAACGCAGCACTTTTAGCCACGGCACCTGCCGGCAATCGCGGCAATCAGGGGTCGCGTCCGTAAAGTGGTGTAAATACAAGGAATGAGCCAGGGGCTCCTC
>JAUNCQ010000019.1 GCA_030526515.1 Coriobacteriia bacterium | reverse complement strand
AGCTCCTCGAAGCTCAGGGAGTTGGCCGTCTGGCCGATAAGTCTGATAAGGCCGACAAGTCTGACGAGAAGAAGATCGGCGGCTCCTACGAGGACGACGAGTACGGCGTGTCCATTGACAAGTGCCAGGTCAAGCGTGACTACGAGGGCAAGAAGTGCGTCTTGGTCACGTTCACGTTCAAGAACATTGACGGCAAGAAGACGTCTCCTGCTGCCCATTACGAATTCACGGCATACCAGAACGATGCTGAGCTGGATGACACTATCCTTGCGGACGAGGAGTCCCAGGGCGAGTGGAAGGACGTGAAGAAGGGCGGTAAGCAGACCTTCTCCAAGGCTTACGAGCTCGATGACAACAGCAATGTTACCGTGGAGATCACTCCTGGCCTTTGGGGCGATGAGCCAGTCGCCATGAAGGTCTTCAAGGTGAAGTAAGTTCGCGTTCGCATAGCGCGTGTCATTCGGGGCTGCCTGCGGGCGGCCCCTTTTGCTTTTGAGGACCCTGTTGCATTTTGCGATGGGCGGGGAGCGCGGGTCTTTCGTCCCCTAGTTGCCGAATATCGAGAGGACCAGGACGGCAAGCGCGAACCATAGGGCAGAGCCTGCAACGACGGCTATCAGGCGGCGGACGAAGGTGAACTTGCCCAGGGCGGGGAAGCGCTGCTGGAACGGCTTCAGGTCTGCCGGCAGCAAGCTGGCCGGGACGAAGATGGCTGCGTACATTGCTCCGTACAGGGCAATGAGCACGGGAAATGGTTGGTTGGCAATGCCTTCGTCTGGGGTCAGGGCGCAGTCCACCATGACGGCTGCGAAAAAAACGAGCAGGGCTATGGTGATGACGTTGCGGAGGATGCTGAGCGCCTTTGAGTCTGCCTTCGTCTTCTTTTTGCCGGGCGTTTGGTGGAGGAGGGCTCCGAGGTTTGCGCGGCCCGGGCCGGGTGCGATGCTGGTTTGCGCATCGAGCTCGGCGGCGGCTTCGCGGAAGGCCCAGCGCAGGTCCGCCACGGTGCCGAACCGCTGGTCGGGGTCGGGGCGCGTGGCCAGGCGTATCACGCTCAGGAACGGGTCCAGCGTGCGGTCCTGGCCGCGGAGGCTTTCGTAGAGCTGGCCGGCGGGAAGCTGGTCGGGGGTGGCGCCGGTCAGGCAGAAGCCCAGGACGATGCCCAGGGCGTACACGTCGCTGCGCTGGTCGGTCTGGCCGAAGCCGTATTGCTCGGGCGGGGCAAAGCCGCTGGTGCCGAAGCGGGTGGTGTCGGCCCGGGCGTCGGTCTTGGGCGTGCGGGCTATGCCGAAGTCGATGAGCGCCACGCGGTCGCCGTTCACCACGATGTTGCCGGGCTTCAGGTCCCGGTGGATGATGCCCCAGCGGTGCAGCATCTCCACTGCGCGGCAGATGCGCGGGAACAGCTCCCGGGTGCGTGCAATGCGGGCAGCGCCAGGCGCGGGCAGGACGGCGTCCAGGGTCTGGCCCGGCACGTACTCCATGAGCACCAGCAGGCTTTCGCCCGTGGAAAGGCACTGATGAATGCGGGGGATGCAGGTGGGTTGGGCAGCCGGGTTGGTGGGCTGGCGTTTCAGCAGCAGCTGGTACGCGTGGCCCAGGCCGCTGTCTTGGGCGATGGTCTTGCGGACCAGGAGGGCTCCGTCTTGGTTGCGGACCAGCTCCGTGCGTTCGGCGGGGGAGTCGTGCAGTACCGATTCCACGTGCAACTGGCTTTGCTGTTCGAGTTGGGCCAGGTATGCGTCAAGGGTGTCGGTCACGGGTCCTCCGGGTTGGGGCTTGGTTGCTTGCGGGCGGAGATTTCGCCCTGAACATTGTAGCGCGGTGCCGTTGGGGGAGCGGGCGTGCAAGTCGGGGGATTGCTAGCCGCTAGCGGGCGGTTTTTGCTATTCTGGCTGAATACGAAATGCGCGATTGCGCTCCCGATAGAAGAAAGGCTGTTCCCATGCAGATTACCCCTGCTGAAGTCCAAGAGACGTTGGCTATGGTCAACAGGCAGAACCTGGATATCCGCACCATTACGCTGGGCCTGAACCTGCGCGCTTGCGTCCATTCGGACATCAAGAAGCAGGCGGCTCATGTGTACGACCGCATGACCACGGCGGCCGAGCGCCTGGTGCCGGTGGCTGAGCAGCTGGAGCGCGAGTACGGCATTCCCATCATCAACAAGCGCATCAGCGTCACGCCGATCGCCGAGATCTGCGCCGCCACCGAGGCTGCGGACCTGAGCCCCATTGCGGTGGCCATGGACAAGGCTGCCAAGGAAGTGGGCGTTAACTTCGTGGGCGGCTTCAGCGCGCTGGTGCAGAAGGGTGCGTCCCGTACCGACAACAAGCTCATGGACTCCATCCCCGAGGCGCTGGCTGCCACCGATTTCGTGTGCTCCAGTGTGAACCTGGGCTCCACCCGTGCAGGCTTGAACCTGGACTCCATGTGGAAGATGGCCGGGCAGATCAAGAAGGCTGCCGAGCTCACCGCCGACAAGGACTGCATTGGCGCAGGCAAGCTGGTGGTGTTCTGCAACGCCGTCGAGGACAACCCGTTCATGGCCGGTGCGTTCCATGGCTCCGGCGAGGCTGCTGAGACCATCAACGTGGGCGTTTCCGGCCCCGGCGTGGTGCGTGCCGTGCTGGCTGACCTGCCGGAGGATGCGGACATGACCACCGTTGCCGAGGCCATCAAGGCCACGGCGTTCAAGATCACCCGCGCCGGCGAGCTGATGGCCCGCGAGGCTGCCAAGCGCCTGGGCTATGAGAAGGGCATCCTGGACCTGAGCCTGGCTCCGACCCCGGCTCGCGGTGACTCCGTGGCCGAGATCCTGGAGGCCATTGGCGTGGGCACCTGCGGCGGCCCCGGCACCACGGCGGCGCTGGCCATGCTCAATGACGCGGTCAAGAAGGGCGGCGTCATGGCATCGTCCGGCGTTGGCGGCCTGAGCGGCGCCTTCATCCCGGTGTCCGAGGATGCGGGCATGATCCGCGCAGCCGAGGCTGGCGTGCTTTCCCTGGAGAAGCTGGAGGCCATGACCTGCGTGTGCTCCGTGGGCCTGGACATGATCGCCGTTCCGGGCGACATCAGCCAGGAGACCATCTTTGGCATCATCGCCGACGAGTGCGCCATCGGCATGATCAACAACAAGACCACGGCGGTCCGCCTGATCCCGGCCATTGGCAAGAAGGTTGGCGATCGTCTGGAGTTCGGCGGCCTGCTGGGCTACGCTCCGGTCATGCCGGTGCGCGAGGGCGCGGGCCACGTGTTCGCCCATCGCGGCGGTCGTATGCCGGCCCCGCTGAACTCGTTGAAGAACTAGCGGCTGGGTTTGGTCCCGATATTTTGATTCTGAGGGCTGCGCTCGTTTGGGCGCAGCCTTTTCTTTTGCCGGGGGTTCGGGCGATGGGGGTCGGGCGACGGAGCCTAGGCGCCGGTGCCTTTCTGTCGGGTGGCCGGAGTCAGAAAAGCGCCTGCTGGCTGCTGAAATCGAAGTCGGGCGCGATTGCGATTCGCGCCCGACTTCGATTTGGGATCGGGGTTGCCGGGATTATGGGTCCATTCGGGCTGCTGTGGCGAGGTTGCTTACGCGGGGGCGATTCGCGCTGCGAGAAACACCAGGTCAGAGCGTAGCTGCGTTGGATCTTGGTTGCCTTGCTTCGGTGATTGGAGCCGGGTCAGCGGATGTAATCGCGCCCGACTTCGATTTGAGATTCAGAATGGCGATATTTTTGCACGAGTGCCTGGTTCTTCTTCGGGCGCGCGCGAGGGGGTCTCGCGGCAGAAATAGGGGCTTCTCCGAGAAAGAATGCGCTTGTGTACGACTTGGCGGTCGCGCACAAGCGCATTTCTTTGTTTCGAGGGACGACGAAGGGGTGCTGCCTGGGTCCTCGAGATCGATGGGAGGTCGTAAGGAGCGCGTTTTCCCAGGTAGAAAGGGTGTGTGCCCTGGGTGGTGGCTTCTGTGCCGTTGCCCAGGGGAGGGGCTCGGTGATGAGGCTCGTGCACAAGTGCGATTTTTTGCGGGAGATGGTTGATTTTTGCCGCGGGATGAGCCGAGGGGCGGCGGTGAGCGCGGAATGCCGTGCGCGGTGGGGGCCGCCGCGCCGACCCGGCCTTGAGCACAAAAAACCGCGCCCGGCGGAAGGGCCGGGCGCGGTGGGGACGCTGTGGGGTAGGGGCGCGTCGGGGCGCGCTTGGGGCGGGTCCGTGCTTGCGAGGCGCGTTAGCGGAGCAAGGCGGCCCCGGGATGGCCGTGACCTATGCGCGGAGCACCACGGCGCCGGCGGTCAGGCCTGCGCCAAAGCCGGTCATGCCGATCAGCTGGCCGGGCTGGATGCGGCCGGCGCGACGGGCGTCGTCCAGCGCCATGAACACGCTGGCGGAGCTGGTGTTGCCGGTTTCCTGGATGACCATGTGGAAGCGCTCCAGCGGCAGGCCCAGCTTCTTGGCAGCGTAGGAGATGATGCGCTCGTTTGCCTGGTGCGGAATCACCACGGCCAGGTCCTCCACAGCAACGCCAGCCTGGTCGCAGGCCTCCTGCAGCACCTCGGGCATGACGCGGGTGGCGAACTTGAACACCTCGCGGCCCTTCATCAGCAGCAGCGGCGCATCGCCCACGCAGGTGGTGGAGGCAAGCGCTTCCTCCATGGTCTGGCCGCCGGCTTCGGACTGGGCGGCAATCTGCTCGGCGGTGCGCTCCGCCACGCCCTCGGCGGTGAAGGGGAAGTCGCCGGCGTACAGGCTGTTGGCCCGCAGCACGTCGTCCACGTCGTCTTCGTTCTTCAGCACGCTGGCCAGCACGCCCTGGTCGTCGTCGCAGCGCTCCAGCACCACGGCGCCGGCGCCATCGCCGAACAGCACGCAGGTGGCACGGTCGGTCCAGTCGACTGCGCGGCTCATGCGCTCGGAGCCTACGACTAGTGCGCGACGCATGCCCGGCATGGTCTGCAGCAGGCTGTGGGCCGTGGTCAGAGCGTACACGCAGCCTGCGCAGGCGGCGTTCAGGTCAAAGCACACGGCGTTGACGGCGCCCAGGCCAGCGCGGATCAGCGCGGCCTGAGACGGGAACAGGGCATCCGGAGTGCCGGTGGTGCACACGATCAGGTCAATCTGGCCCGCATCCACGCCAGCGTCCTCCAGTGCCTTCTGGCACGCGGAAACGCCCAGGTCAGTAGCAGTTTCCTCCACGGCGATGTGGCGTGCGCGAATGCCGGTGCGCTTCGCGATCCACTCGTCGCTGGTGTCCACCACGCGGGAAAGGTCATCGTTGGTCACGCGCAGCGCCGGAAGCGCCGAACCGCATCCCAAAATCCTGGAACCCATGCAAACCTCCTGGTTGACCGACGGCGCCCCGACCGTCTGCATTCTAATAAAGGGGGCGAAAGAGAAGGTGCGCTCCGAAGCCGCAGCGAGCCTTCTTCGTCGGAGTCGTTCGTGCAGCTCCGATGAATTGTGAAAAATACTTAGATTGTCAAAACATTTTGCCCCAAATCTATTGCCAACGCAATGAAAAGGGCTAATCTAATGCTTAGATTGTCAAAATAATTTTGGCATAGGGGTCAAAACGGACCCGCAAGCCCGCCGGAAAAGTCGGCCGGGGGAGCGGAATCCGCAGATGAGGGCCCCGTGCCCCGAACAAAGGAGAACCATTATGGCTACCATCGATACCCTGCGCGACATCCTGGTCGAGACCATGGACGTGGACGCTGCTGCTGTGACCGAGGACGCAACCCTGGACGACCTGGGCATCGACTCCCTGGACATGACTGAGATCATGTGCGAGGTCGAGGACGCATTCGACATCGACTTCGGCGAGCCCGAGGGTCTGACCACCGTCGGCCAGATGGTCGCTCACATCGACTCCCTGCGCTAATCAGGGGAGCGGCACGCACATGAACACGCGAATCACCGAGCTGCTGGGCATCCAGTACCCCATCTTCCAGGGCGCCATGGCCCGCATCGCAGACGGCCGTCTGGCCGGTGCGGTCAGCGAAGCCGGCGGCCTGGGCATCATCGCCTGCGGCGGCGCTCCCCTGGAGTGGGTGCGCGAGCAGGTGGCAATCGCCCGTTCCATCACCTCCAAGCCCCTGGGCGCAAACGTCATGCTCATGGATCCCAAGACCGATGAGCTGGCCGAGCTGCTGGTGGAGCTGGACATTGACGTGATCACCACGGGCGCCGGCAGCCCCGCCAACTACATGAAGATGTGGAAGGAAGCCGGCATCAAGGTGGTGCCGGTGGTGGCTTCCGCCGCCCTGGCCGCTCGCATGGAGCGCCTGGGCGCCGACGCCGTCGTGGCCGAGGGCACCGAGGCCGGCGGCCACATCGGCGAGCTGACCACCATGGCCCTGGTTCCGTCCGTGTGCCGTGCCGTTAAGATTCCCGTGCTGGCAGCCGGCGGCCCTGGGTGCTGAAGGCGTCCAGTGCGGCACCCGCTTCCTGACCGTGGAGGAGTGCGGCATCGCCGACGCTTACAAGGAGCGCGTGCTGAAGGCCAAGGACTCCGACACCATCGTTACCGGTCGCGGCACCGGCCATCCGGTCCGCGGCCTGAAGAACAAGTTCGCCCGCAACTGCCGCAAGATCGAGCAGGCAGCCCAGAGCCCGGACGAGCTGGAGGGCCTGTACGCAGGCTCCCTGCGCCGCGCCGTGGAGGGCGACGTGGACAACGGCTCCCTGATGGCCGGCCAGGTGGCCGCCCTGGTGGAGGAGCGCAAGACCGCGGCCGACGTGCTCCATGAGCTGGTCACCGAGGCCGAGGCGCTGGCCTGCTGGAATCTGTCCCAGATGGCGGATGCTAACTCTCGTCGCGAGCGTGCGGTGACCTTCGGGGACGAAGAAGCCATCGAGTTCGACGCCGAGCAGCCCGTGTTCATGCTGTCCGGCCAGGGTGCCCAGAAGCCCGGCATGGGCGCTGGCCTTACCGATATTCCCGAAGTGGCCGCCGTGCTGGAGTGTGGCAGCACGGTCATGGGTCGCGACCTTGCCTACCTGGTGACGGATGCTCCGGCTGAGGAGCTGAACGACACCCGCAACGCCCAGGCAGCTCTGGCCGCCCTTTCCGTGGGCCTGTCCCGCGCCCTCATGGCGCGCGGCGTCCGCCCCGGCGCGGTGCTGGGCTTCAGCCTGGGCCAGGTGGGCGCCCTTGCCGTCAGCGGCATGCTGACCGACGAGGCCATGTTCGCCCTGCTCCAGAAGCGCTCCGAGCTCATGGGCGCCGCTGCTGACGCGCGTCCCGGCTGCATGAGCGCCCTGCTGAAGGCCGACGAGGCATCCGTCCGCGCCCTGTGCGACGAATGCGCCCAGGGCCAGGTCCTGGTGCCCGCCAACTTCAACTGCCCGGGCCAGATCGTGATCTCGGGCGAAGTCGAGGCCGTGGAGCGTGCCGAGCAGGCATGGGCCGCAGCCGGCAAGCGCTTCGCTCGCCTGGCCACCAGCGGCGGCTTCCACAGCCCGCTCATGCAGCAGGCTGCCGACGAGTTCGCCGCCTACCTGGACACCGTGGAGTTCGCTGAGCCCCAGATCCCGCTGATCTGCAACGTCACCGCCCGCCCGCTCACGGCCGCCCAGGCCAAGGAGCACCTGGCCAAGCACCTGACCAACCCGGTGCTGTTCAACCAGAGCGTGGAGTACCTGCAGAAGGCCGGCTTCACCCGCTTCACCGAGGTGGGCTTCGGCGGCACCCTGAGCAACCTGGTCAAGCGCGTGGACCGCGGCCTTGAGCGCAACTGCGTGCAGGACCAGGCCACCCTGGAGGCCGAGCTGGCCGCCATGAACGAAAGGAGCGCCTAATGACGGGCGAAAACGCCGCCGTGACCCGCAGCGCCGTGGTCACCGGCTCCACCCGCGGCATCGGTCGCGCCATCGCTGAGGCGCTGGCCGCCAAGGGCATGAACGTGTGCGTGAACAGCAGCTCCGAGCGCAGCCTGTCGGTTGCCCAGGAGCTGGCCGCCGACCTGGAGCAGCGTTTCGGCGTGCGCGCCATCGCCGTGGCCGCCGACGTGTCCCAGGCCGACCAGGCCAAGGACCTGGTCCAGGCTGCCCTGGACGAGTTCGGCGCCGTGGACGTGCTGGTCAACAACGCCGGCATCACCCGCGACGGCCTGGCCATGCGCATGTCCGAAGAGGATTTCGACCAGGTCATTGCCGTTAACCTGAAGGGCGCCTTCAACTGCTGCAAGGCAGTCACCCGCCCCATGATGAAGAAGCGCTTCGGCCGCATGATCAACATGAGCTCCGTGGTGGGCATCCACGGCAACGCCGGCCAGGCCAACTACGCCGCCTCCAAGGCCGGCATCATCGGCCTGACCAAGGCGTTGGCCAAGGAGCTGGCAAGCCGCGGCATCACGGTGAACGCCGTTGCCCCGGGCTTCATTGAAACCGACATGACTGATGCCCTGGGCGAAAAGCAGCGCGCTGCCATTGAGGAGCGCATCGGCTGCGGCCGCCTGGGCGCACCCGAGGACATTGCCAACGTGGTGGCCTTCCTGGCCAGCGAGCAGGCATCGTACGTGACCGGCCAGGTCATTAGCGTGGACGGAGGTCTTTCCCTATGAGTTCCCTGAATGCAACCGAGCTGCGTCGTCCCGACGGCACCCATCGCGTGGTGGTCACCGGCATGGGCGCCGTGACCCCGGCAGGCGTTGGCGTGACCGCCTTGTGGGATGCGCTGACCCAGAAGAAGTGCTGTATCAGCCCGATTCACCGCTTCGACGCCACCGACTTCGAGATCAAGGTCGCCGGCCAGGTCCCCGACTTCGATCCCGTGGCCTGCGGCATCAGCAAGAAGGAGGCCCGTCGCTTCGACTCCTTCGTCCAGTACGCCATCGTGGCTGCTGACGAGGCCGTTGCCCAGGCCGGCCTGGACATGGAAAAGGAAGACGCCGCTCGCGTGGGCGTGAGCTTCGGCTCCGGCATCGGCGGCATGGACACCCTGGAGTCGGGCTGCGCCACCTTGGCCGAAAAGGGCCCCAAGCGCGTGTCCCCGCTGCTGATCCCCACCATGATCGGCAACATGGCCGCCGGCAACCTGGCCATCCGCTACGGCATGAAGGGCGAGTGCGTGAACGTGGTCACCGCCTGCGCCACCGGCACCCACTGCATCGGCTCCGCCGTCCGCAGCATCCGCCACGGCTACGCTGACGTCATGCTGGCCGGCGGCACGGAGGCTTCCGTGACCCCGCTGAGCATTGCCGGCTTCGCCAACCTGGGCGCCCTGAGCAAGACCGAGGACCCGCAGGCAGCTTCCCGCCCCTTCGACAAGGACCGCAACGGCTTCGTGGCGGGCGAAGGCGCCGGCGCGCTGATCCTGGAGTCCCTGGAGCACGCCGTCGAGCGCGGCGCCACCATCCTGGCCGAGATCACCGGCTTCGGCTCCACCGGCGACGCCTATCACATGACCTCCCCCGACCCGGAGGGCGAAGGCGTGGTCCGCGCCATGGCGCAGGCCCTGGAGGAGGGTGGCTTCACCCCCGACGACCTGGGTCACTTCAACGCCCATGGCACCAGCACCCCGGCCAACGACAAGACCGAGTCCGCCGCTCTGATCAAGCTCTGCGGCGAGGAGAAGGGCCGCCAGGTCCCCGTCACCTCCGTGAAGGGCGCCCTGGGCCACATGCTCGGCGCTGCCGGTGCCGTTGAGGCCATTGCCACCGTGCTGTCCGTTGCCAACTCCTGCGTGCCGCCCACCTGCGGCTACGTGGAGTCTGATAACGAAACCAACGTCAACGTTGCCAGCCGCCTGATCATGAACCTGCCCCAGAAGGTGGCCCTGTCCAACAACCTGGGCTTCGGCGGCCACAACGCCTGCCTGGCGATTTCGCCCTATGAGGCTGAAGGCGCGAAGGGGGAGTAGCCATGGAGCTGAGCTTTCCCTGCGACCAGGAGGTCGTGAAGCAGGTCCTGCCTCATCGCGACCCGTTCCTGTGGGTGACCCGCGTGCTGGAGTGCGAGCCCGGCGTGAGCTGCTCCGCCCAGCTGGACGTTGACCCCGAGCTGCCCCTGTTCCAGGGTCACTTCCCGGAGTATCCCGTGCTGCCGGGCGTGATCATCATGGAGGCCCTGGCCCAGACGTCCTGCTTCTGCCTGTTCGCCCAGAACCCGGGCAGCGGCGACCTGGGTTTCTTCGCGGGCATCGACAAGGCCAAGTTCCGCCGCCAGGTCCGTCCCGGCGACGTGCTTGACCTGCAGGTCCAGATCACCCGCAACAGCCGCCGCATGTGCGTGGCCGAGGTCACCGCGCTGGTCGACGGCCAGGTGGCTGCCACCGCGACCCAGAAGTACGTCATGGCGCCGGCCAGCGCCGGTGCCGCGGAAGGAAGCGAATAGCCATGGCGGAAAAGTACTACACCTACGGCCAGCAGCAGGCCCAGCCCGCCGACGTCAGCTACAGCCTGCCCCGCATTGCGCAGGAGGCCGGTTCGGAGGTTTCGCCCAACGCTGTTGACGTGGGCGGCGTGTGGGGGTTCACCCAGGTGAACGACGGCGAGCTGCGCGACGCGGCCTATTCCGCCGCGCCCTCCGCGACCCTGGGCGTGAAGCCCGCGGCGCTGGTGGTGGGCAAGGGTGACTCCGCCAAGACCGTGGTGGAGCAGGCCCAGGCATCCGGCATGCGCGCCTACGTGTGCGTGGGCAAGAACCGTCGCCGCTACGCAGCCACCAAGGTGGCCGACGGCGTGGTTGAGCTGGGCGAAAGCGCCCAGGACGCCCTGGTTCGCAACGCCTGTGCCGTGCTGCGCGCCGCGTCCCAGATCAACGCCCAGACCATCCTGCTGTGCGAAGACTCCGCGACCCTGGGCATTGACCAGGTGTTCCTGCACCGTGCGGCGGAGCAGGGCGCCAAGGTGTACAAGGTGCTGCCCCTGTTCGGCCAGGACTGGGTCCTGTGCCAGCCTGACGACCGCCAGCTGCCCCCGGCCCGCTGGATGCGCTGCGCCAAGTGCGGCCTGTCCTTCGACGCCGCTGCGCTGAAGGACGAAGGCTACGCCTGCCCCAGCTGCGGCACGCTGATGCGCATCGGCTCCGCCGAGCGCCTGGACATGGTGCTGGACCCCGGCACCTTCCAGGAGTGGGACGAGCGCATGCCCGAAAGCGACCCGCTGCAGTTCCCGGGCTATCCGGAGAAGCTCCAGGCCAACCGTGACAAGTCCGGCTGCGACGAGGCCATCCGCATCGGCCGCGGTCGCATCGGCGGCCTGCCGGTGGCGATCGGCGTCATGGAGCCCGCCTTCCTGATGGGCTCCATGGGCCATGTGGTGGGCCAGAAGGTCTGCGACCTGGTGGACCGCGCCACGGAGGAGCGCCTGCCGGTGGTCATCTTCTGCGCCAGCGGCGGTGCCCGCATGCAGGAGGGCCTGGTTTCGCTCATGCAGATGGCCAAGGTCAGCTGCGCCTTCGAGCGTCATTCCCGTGCCGGCCTGCTGTACGTTTCCGTGTGCACCGACCCCACCACGGGCGGTGTGACCGCATCCTTCGCCATGCAGGGCGACATCATCCTGTCCGAGCCCGGCGCCCTGATCGGCTTTGCCGGCCAGCGCGTGATCCGCGACACCATCCGCCAGGAGCTGCCGGAAGGCTTCCAGACGGCTGAGTTCGCCCTGGAGCACGGCCTGATCGATGCCATCGTGGAGCGCCCGCGCATGCGCAGCGCCCTGATGCGCATCCTGATGATGCACGCTCGCGTGGAGGACCTGACCGACGTGGACGACGCCGCCCTGGAGGACGCCCGCGGCGCATCCGGCGTGGGCAGCACCGTGGCCGAGCGCCTGGCAGCCGCTGCTGCCGAGCACGGCTTCGAGCCGGTGACCCTGCCTTCGTCCCCGGTGGCTGCCCTGCGCGACCGCCTGGGCTCCCTGGGCGTGGTGAAGTCCGTGCGCGAAGGCGCCCTGGGCTCCGGTGGCCATCGCAAGAAGGCGGCCCGTGCCGCCGGCGTGGTGGAGTCCGAGGAGCAGCAGCGCCAGGCTGACCTGCTGGCCGTTCGCGCGGCCCGCAAGCTTCGCCGCAAGCTTGGCTCCGAAGGGGAGGCCGGCAGCACCCAGGCCTGGGAGTGCGTCCAGCGTGCCCGCAACGTGCACCGACCCACCTCCCGCGCCTACGTGGAGGGCGTGTTCGACGACTTCTTCGAGCTTCACGGCGACCGCATGTTCGCTGACGACGGCGCCATCCTGGCAGGCGTGGGCCTGATCGCGGGCCAGCCCGTGACGGTCATCGGCCAGGAGAAGGGCGTGGACCTGAACGACCGCATTAAGCGCAACTTCGGCTGCCCGCAGCCGGAGGGCTACCGCAAGGCGCTGCGCCTGATGCGCCAGGCCGAAAAGTTCGGCCGTCCCATCGTGTGCCTGGTGGACACCCAGGGTGCGTTCTGCGGCATGGAGGCTGAGGAGCGCGGTCAGGGCAACGCCCTGGCGGACAACCTGATCGGCATGGCCGCCCTGCGCGTGCCCGTGGTCAGCGTGTTCCTGGGCGAAGGCGGTTCCGGCGGCGCCCTGGCTCTGGCGGTTGCCAATGAGGTGGCCATCCAGGAAAACGCCGTGTACTCGGTGCTTTCGCCCGAGGGCTTTGCGTCCATCCTGTGGAAGGACCGCTCCCGCGCTGCGGAGGCCGCCCAGGTCATGGGCATGTGCGCCGCTGACGTGGCCCAGCTGGGCGTGGCCGACGTGGTCCTGTCCGAAGGCGACGGCCCGGCTCACGAGAACCCGGACCAGGCCGTGGCCCACGTCCGCGAGTACGTGGAGGGCGCCCTGGAGCGCCTGGGCCAGCTGAGCCCGGACGAGCTGGTGGCCCAGCGCCAGGAGCGTTTCGCCCAGTTCTAAGAAGCGGGCGCCCGGCGGCTTGCCTGGCGTTGACGATTGATCTCTGAGACGGTCGTGCGAAGTTTTTTCCGGAGGATTCCGGGGATTCTTCGCACGGCCGTTTGCTGTTACTCGGAAACTTCGCACGACTGGCGGTTGGCGGGCGAAAGAACTTCGCACGACCGAACACCGAGCCTGCGAATGGGGCCCGTGGAGCTTGCGGGGCCCGGTTGCGGACGGGGCCCGTGGGGCCTGTGGGACCCGGCTTCGGCCGGGTCTTTTTGTGCGCCTTGTGAAATTCCAACACCCTGTTCAAATCGTAGGTTGTCCGCGGGCTCCTACGAGGGGTCGAGGCGGTATAATTTCTTGAATAATTATGGCGAACTAGCGTTTGTTTCAGACATGCTTGGAAGGGCAGTTGCCACGGCGACGCCTGACTGCGCGAAAGGGAAAGAATGTCACAGGAAAACTTGCACATCGGCATTGACGTCGGCTCCACCACGGTGAAGCTGGCCATCCTTGATGAGCAGCGTCAGGTGCACTATGCGGTGTACCGACGCCATCATGCGGACGTGCGCGCCACCATCATCGAAGTGCTGGGCGAAGCAGCCGTCGAGTACGGCGACCAGCCCATGACCATTGCCATCACCGGCTCCGGCGGCCTGCTGCTTGCCCAGTGGCTGGGCCTGAGCTTCATCCAGGAGGTCATTGCGTCCAAGACGGCGGTGGAAAGCTTCATCCCCAAGACCGACGTGGCCATTGAGCTGGGCGGCGAAGACGCCAAGATCATCTACTTCGACAACGGCATCGAGCAGCGCATGAACGGCACCTGCGCCGGCGGCACCGGTGCGTTCATCGACCAGATGGCGGCCCTGCTGAACACCGACGCCGGCGGTCTGAACGAGCTGGCCAAGAGCCACACCACCATCTATCCCATTGCCAGCCGCTGCGGCGTGTTCGCCAAGACGGACGTGCAGCCGCTGCTGAACGAAGGCGCCAAGCGCGAGGACATTGCCGCCTCCATCTTCCAGTCCGTGGTGACCCAGACCATCTCCGGCCTGGCCTGCGGCCGACCCATCCGCGGCCATGTGGCGTTCCTGGGCGGCCCGCTGCAGTACCTGCCCGAGCTGCGCAAGCGCTTCTACGAAACCCTGGAGCTGGACGAAGAGCACATCATCGTCCCCGACGACGCCCACCTGTTCGTGGCCAAGGGCTGCGCGCTGGCCGGCATGAAGGCGGACGACGCCAAGGTCGAGCCCCTGAACGACGTGCTTGAGCGCCTGCGCAACCTGGGCGACGTCCAGGGCAGCGAAGTCGTGCGCCTGCCCCCGCTGTTCAAGGACGATGCCGACTACGCCGAGTTCAAGGCCCGCCACGACCAGGAGCGCGTGGAGCGCGCCGACCTGGCCAGCGCCGAGGGCACGGTCTACCTGGGCATCGATGCCGGCTCCACCACCTTCAAGGCCGCGCTGATCGACCAGCAGGCCCGCATCCTGTGGAGCCACTACGTTTCCAACAAGGGCGACGTGCTGGGCTGCGCCAAGCACGCCCTGGCGTCCCTGTACGAGCAGCTGCCCGTTGACGCCGACGGCAACCCCAAGGTGCAGATCGGCCACGCCACCGTCACCGGCTACGGCGAAGGCCTGCTGCTCGAGGCCCTGCAGGTCGACTCGGGCGAAATCGAGACCGTCGCCCACCTGCGCGGCGCCCAGGAGATGCTGCCCGGCGTGGAGTTCATCCTGGACATTGGCGGCCAGGACATGAAGTGCCTGCGCGTGAAGGACGGCGTCATTGACTCCATCATGCTCAACGAGGCATGCTCCTCCGGCTGCGGCAGCTTCATCGAGTCCTTCGCCAGCGGCCTGAACTTGGACGTTTCCGAGTTCGCAAAGACCGCCAACAAGGCCGAAAACCCCGTTGACCTGGGCAGCCGCTGCACCGTGTTCATGAACAGCCGCGTGAAGCAGGCCCAGAAGGAAGGTGCCACGGTGGGCGACATTGCCGCCGGCCTGGCCATCTCCGTCATCAAGAACGCCCTGTTCAAGGTCATCAAGATCCGCGACCCCCATGACGTGGGCACCAAGGTCATTGTCCAGGGCGGCACGTTCCTGAACGACTCCGTCCTGCGCGCCTTCGAGCAGCTGTCCGAGGTCAACGCCGTGCGTCCGGACATCGCCGGCAACATGGGCGCCTACGGCGCCGCGCTGCTGGCCCGCGACCGCGCCAAGGAAGGCCAGGTCACCACGCTGCTTTCCGCCCAGGCCCTGGACGAGCTGCAGCCCACCCACAAGACCCTGCGCTGCAAGATGTGCTCCAACGCCTGCCTGCTGACGGTCAACGACTTCGGCAAGGACCCGGTCACCGGCAAGCATCGTCGCTTCATCACCGGCAACCGCTGCGAAAAGGGCGCCGGCACCCATGACGAGGCCAAGGCCGTGCCGAACCTGTACGACTTCAAGAGCAAGCTTCTTTTCGACCGCCAGAGCCTGCCCGCTGACTCCGCGCCCCGTGGCACCGTGGGCATTCCCCGTGCGCTGAGCATGTACGAGAACTATCCGTTCTGGCACACCTTCTTCACGGAGCTGGGCTACTCGGTGATCGTGTCCGACGCATCCACCAAGGCCACCTACGAGGCAGGCATCGAGTCCATGCCGTCTGAGAGCGTGTGCTATCCGGCCAAGCTTTCCCACGGCCACGTCATGAACCTGCTGGAGAAGGAGCCGGACTTCATCTGGTTCCCCTGCAGCCGCTTCGAGCGCATGGAGGACTCTACCGCCGGCAACCACTACCACTGCCCGATCGTGTCCAGCTACGCGGAGTCCCTGCGCCTGAACATCGACGAGCTGCTGGAGTCCCGCACCAAGTTCGTGAACCCCTGGCTGCCCTACGACCAGAAGGAGCACCTGAAGAAGCGCCTGTTCGTGGAGATGACCAAGAACCACGCCGACGCCATGTGCACCAAGGACGCCCTGCCCACCCAGAAGGAAATCGACGCTGCCGTCGACGTGGCCTGGGAAGAGGACGAAAACTTCAAGCGCACCATGCGCGTGAAGGGCGAGGAGACCCTGGAGTGGATGGAGCAGACCGGCACCCACGGCATCGTGCTGGCCGGCCGTCCGTACCACAACGACCCCGAGATCAACCATGCCATTCCCGAGCTACTGACCAGCTTCGGTCTGGCTGTGCTGACCGAGGACTCCATTGCCCACCTGGGCACCCTGGAGCGTCCCATCCGCGTGGTCGACCAGTGGATGTACCATACCCGCCTGTATGCCGCCGCCAAGGTGGCCACCCAACGCGACGACCTGGACCTGATCCAGTTGAACAGCTTCGGCTGCGGCCTGGACGCCCTCACCACCGACCAGGTGCAGGAGATCCTGGAGGCATCCGGCAAGGTCTACACCGTCCTGAAGATCGACGAGGTGTCCAACCTGGGCGCCGCCCGCATCCGCGTGCGCTCCCTGCTGGCCGCCCTGATGCACCAGGAGGAGGAAAAGGCCGACGCCGAGCGCGAGGCCGCCCTGTCCTCCGGCTCCGCCTGCCCGGCGGTGGAGGCTGCCCACGCCATTGTGGCCGACGCCCAGAAGCGGGTGGATACGGCCCTGAAGACCCATGAGCTGGCCGATCATGTGGACGTCCAGACGGAAACCGTCCCCCAGGTGGAGGGCGGCCACTGGACCCACGACCAGAACGGCTGGACCCTGGTAAGCGACCAGCAGGCGCCGACCCGCAAGTCTGAGCCTGTTTCGCCCGCTGAAACCGCCGTCCACATTGCCGAAGAGGTAGCGGAAGGGGTGGCCGAGGAAGCCAAGGGACTGCGTGCCCAGATGGCCCAGAAGGTCCTGGACGCCGTCGAGGAGCTGGCTTCCCAGGTGCCCGAGGGTCCGCGTTCCTTCGTGGACAAGGCATCCGCCGAGGTGGCCAAGCGGTTCAAGACCCGCAACGCCGCATCCACGGAGTTCTATCGCGCCCAGTACACCCAGAAGATGAAGGATGAGGGCTGGACCATCCTGTGTCCGCAGATGGCACCCATCCACTTCGACCTGCTGATCGAGATCTTCCACAAGCACGGCTACAACCTGGAGCTGCTGCCCTCCGTCGACACCGGCGCCGTGGACGCGGGCCTGAAGTACGTGAACAACGACATCTGCTATCCGTCCATCCTGGTCACGGGCCAGATCATGGAGGCCGTCATGTCCGGCCGCTATGACACGGACAAGCTGGCGGTGATCATCACCCAGACCGGCGGCGGCTGCCGTGCCACCAACTACATTGCCCTGATCCGCAAGGCCCTGAAGGAAGCGGGCCTGGAGCACGTGCCGGTGATCAGCCTGTCCTTCAAGGACCTGGACGAGGACAACCCCGGCTTCAAGATGACCCCGGCCATGCTGATCCAGGCCATCTTCGCCATCATCTACGGCGACCTGCTCATGCAGTGCCTGTACCGGACCCGCCCGTACGAGGCGGAGCCGGGTGCGGCCCAGCGCCTGTTCGACAAGTGGATGGGCATCTGCCAGAAGCAGCTGGCCCACGGTCTGGGCTGGGGCGACTACACCCGCACCTGCAAGGCCATCGTGCGCGAGTTCGACGCCATGCCGCTGATCAACGAGGGCACCAAGCCCCGCGTCGGCGTGGTGGGCGAAATCTTGGTGAAGTTCCATCCCACTGCCAACAACCAGGTGGTGGACGTGATCGAGCGCGAAGGCTGCGAGGCCGTGGTGCCGGGCCTGATGGAGTTCTTCACGTTCAGCATCGTCAACGCCGAGCTGCAGCGCCACGAGATGGGTAAGCCGCTGAAGAGCGCCATCGGCTCCAACGTGGGCCTGAAGGCCCTGGCCCGCATGCGCAAGCCGGCCAACGATGCCCTGGCCGCGTCGAAGCGCTTCGACGAGCCGGCGGACATCTACGAGCTGGCCACTTACTGCGAAGGCATCCTGAGCCACTGCAACTCCATGGGCGAGGGTTGGCTGCTGACCGCCGAGATGGTGGAGCTGATCAAGACCGGTGCGCCGAACATCGTGTGCGCCCAGCCCTTCGCCTGCCTGCCCAACCATGTTGTGGGCAAGTCGGTGATCAAGGAGCTGCGCAGGCGCTACCCGGCCAGCAACATCGTTGCGGTGGACTACGACCCCGGCGCGTCTGAGGTGAACCAGCTCAACCGCATCAAGCTCATGATCAGCGTGGCCAAGGCCAACTTGGCTGAGGGTCGCGTGTAGGGCGCGCGGTGATATAGCGATTGAATTCGGGGCGGCTGCGCAGGCGGCCGCCCTGTTGTTTTGAGGCCGCGGCCACCGTTCGGCGCCGCGGCGGGTGGATCTTGCGGACGGCGGTTTCGCCCTGAGGTGAAGGAGCATGTGCATGAGTAACGGAGCCAAGGCTGGCAAGCTGGTGATCTGCCCCACGCCCATCGGGAACCTGGGGGACATGACGCGGCGTGCGCTGGATGCGCTGGAGGCGGCGGACGTGGTGTGCGCCGAGGACACCCGCGTCACCGGCAAGCTGCTTTCCGCGTTCGGCATCAGCAAGCGGCTGGAGCGTCTGGACGAGGCCATGATCGGCGGTCGCGCGGGCTCCGTGGTGGAGCGCGTGCTGGCGGGCGAGGTCATCTGCTATTGCAGCGATGCCGGCATGCCCGGCGTGTCCGATCCCGGCCTGCGCCTGGTGGACGCGGCGCTGGACGCCGGCGCTCCCGTGGAGGTGCTGCCCGGCGCCACGGCGGCGGCCACGGCGTATGTGGCCAGCGGCTTTGCCAACCCGCGGTTCTACTTCCACGGGTTCTTCCCCCGCAAGTCCGGCGAGCAGCAGCAGGTGGTGGCGACGCTGCGTGCGCTGGATGCGTGCCTGCTGTTCTACGAAAGCCCCAACCGTCTGGTGGCGTCCCTGGCCGTGCTGGCCGAGGCGTTCCCGAAGCGGCGGGTGTGCGTGTGCCGCGAGCTGACCAAGCTCCATGAGGAGGTTGTCCGCGGGACGGCTGCCGACGTGCACGCCCGGTTCGCGGAGCGTGCGGCGGCGGGCGCCATCAAGGGCGAGATCGTGCTGGTGGTGGACGGCCCGTCGGAGGCCGAGGCGGCGGATGACGCGGCGTGCGCGGCGGCATCGGCGGCTGACCGAGCCGCGGAGCTGGTGGCCGGCGGCATGCGCAACAAGGACGTGAGCAAGGCGCTGGTCAAGGAGTTCGGGATTCCCCGCAATGAAGCCTACGACCTGGCCCTGGCTGCGGCTCACGCGGCGGCGGGGGAGTAGCCGTGGCGTTTTCCGAGTGGACCACGCCGGCGCGGCCGGGATCCGGCAGCGGCCGGGGCCGTGGGCGCGGCGCGTCCGGCAGCCGCGGCGGCCGTGGGGCGGCTGGCGGACGGCAGGGCGGCTCCGTTTCGTCCCGTGGCTCTGGAGCTGCAGCGGCGGCCGATGCGCGGCTGGAGTTCGTGGACGACCTGGAGGTCTGGGTCATCCGCAAGTGCGTGAAGAACCTGAACCTGCGGGTGACCAGCCCGGATGCGCGGATCGAGGTATCGGCGCCGTACGGCACGCCTGACCAGGTGATTTTCGAGTTCGTGAGGCAGAAGCGGCCGTGGATCCTGCAGCATCAGGAGCGGGTGCTCAACTCGACCATGGCCCGGGCCGACGGTGCCAGCAAGGCCGAGGTCGAGGAGTGGCGGCGCCTGGTGAAGGCCTTTGCGCCGCCGCTGGTTGCCAAGTGGGAGCCGGTGCTGGGCGTGCGGGCCCAGAAGCTGGCGTTTCGGAACATGACCAGCCGGTGGGGGAGCTGCCAGCCGAGCACGGGGCGAATCTGCCTGAACATCCGGCTGGCGCTGTATCCGCCGGAGTGCCTGGAGTACGTGGTGGTTCACGAGCTGTGCCACCTGCGGGTCAGCGGGCACGGACCGGCGTTCTGGGCGCTGGTCGAGGCGTGCCTGCCGAACTATCGGGATGCCCGCGCGAAGCTGGGGGAGTAGCATGGACCGCGATTTCGAGCGCCGCTGGGAGCTCATGAAGCAGGTGCTGGGCTCCGAGGCCCGGGGCGAGTCCGTGCGTCCCTGCGTGTCCACGCGGACGCTGTTCGGGATTCGGAGCACCGTCGAGCAGCAACTGGATGACCTGGTGGCCCAGGAGGAAGAGCGCCGACGTCAGGAGCGCCTTGAGCACCTGCGTCGCGAGCGTGAGGGAGTCGGCGAGCGCGTCGACGATCGCGACGGCGCCGACTAGTCCACCACGGCCACGCTGGCGGCGTGCTTGTTGGCGGAGTAGCGCAGGGCGGCGGTGCCCAGGGCCTGCAGCTGTGCCGGGTCCTGGCTGGCGCGCTCAAGCAGGTCCCTTTCGCCACCAGGCGCCATCTGGGACAGCAGCTCCATGACGTCTTCTTCCGTGGGCTCGATTTGGAAGTGCATCGCCCACGCGTCCAGGGCCAGACCCTGGTTCACCATGTCCATGGCCTGCATGCTGACCATGCGGTCGTACTGGGCAGAAGGAATGTTGTTTTCCCTCATGGTCTGCATGAGGGTGGTCCCTGCGGCCTTGGCCTGCGCCTCGGCCTGGCTGCGGATGCCCATGGCGGCCTGCTCGTAGATGGCCGGGTCCATCACGCCGGTCACGCGCTTAGCCAGCTCTATGGCGGTCAGCGCGCGCTTGTAACCCTCCAGCTCGGGCGCAGACATCTTTTGCACCTCCGCGCCAAGGTGGATCTGGGCGGGTTCGTAGGACGAAAGCTGAGCGGTGGGCATGGACTCGGTCATGGTGTTCCTCCTTGTTCGGTGATGACGGAAGGAATCATACGCGTGCGCCTTTGACTTTTGGGCGAAAACCGCCTCCGACTTTCTCATACCTTATCAACCTAGCTAAACCAAACTCAACCAACATCAACCAACCTAAACCCAAAAATCAACCAAAGGGCGGATTTCAGCAACCTTGCCTTCTCTCATTCTGTTTCCCGACGTGAGGGGCCCACCCAGACGGGCCCAAGGAAAGATCACGGGAGAGCTGAGAAGAGAGGCTTCAAGATGAGTGAGACAGTATCCATGCTGGGCGTGCCCAACAATACCGTCGACGAGAACGGCATCCGCTGGCGCCGTACCCGCTGCTTTATGTGCCACATGAACTGCGGCGTATGGTGCGGCGTCGACGCCAAGACCGGCCGCCTGGTCGAGATGCGCCCCAACGAGGAAGAGGGCACCGTCCTGTGCAACCGCCTGGGCAACAAGGGCGAAAAGGCCATCAAGTTCCACTATCATCCCAAGCGCATCAACCACTGCATGAAGCGCGTGGGCGAAAAGGGCGAGGATCGCTGGGAGGAGATCTCCTGGGAGCAGGCAATCGACGAGATTTCCACCAAGCTGCTGGCCCTGAAGGAAAAGTACGGCGCCAAGACGCTGTTCTCCTCTGAGGGCACCTATCGCTCCGACCACCTGTGGGCCCGCACCCGCTTCTTCAACCTGTTCGGCAATCCGGGCAACGTGGTTGACCCAGGCACCATCTGCTGGTGCTGGAACTACTCCCTGAACATGGCCATGGTTGGCTGGCCGGTGGAGGCTATCATGCCCGTTTCCGCCGAGCATACCGGCACCATCGTCAACTGGGGCAAGCGCTGGTCCGAAGCCTACGCACCCGAGGGTCCGCTGTGGCGTACCATGCGCGGTCGCATCGACGTGAACCAGGACAACCCGGCCCAGTACATCAACGTCGACACCACCTGCATCGACGGCTCTGCAACCGCCGACGTGTGGCTGCAGCCCTATCCCGGCACTGACTGCGCCATCTCCTTCGCCTGGCTGAACGTGATCTTCGGCGAGCGCCTGTGGAACGACGATTTCGTCCGCTACTGGTCCAACGCTCCGTTCCTGGTCCGCAAGGACACCGGCAAGCTGGTTCGCCTGGACGAGTACAACGGCGGCAAACATGAGGACTTCCTGGCAGTGAACGAAATCAACGGCGAGTTCGTGACCTGGTGCTCCGATGAGAACCGCTACTACCAGGACGGCGAGGTCACCCCGACCATCGAGGGCTCCTGGACTGTGACCATGGCCGACGGCTCCCAGGTCGAGTGCTGGACCGCCTTCGAGGCAATCCGCGCCCGCTTCGTGGACTGGACGCCCGAGCGCGCTTCCAAGATCTCCAACGTCCCCGCACGTAAGATCCGCGAGGCTGCTCGCCTGTACGCCACCAACGGCCCGGCATTCATCGGCTGGGGCCTGGGCGGCGGCGACCAGCACGGCATCAACGCCTCCCAGTTCGGCATTGCCAAGACCATTGCCCGTATCCTGACCGGCAACATCGACAACCCCGGCGGCGAGTACGTCGGCCAGCCGGCTGACCCGGACGACGTCGACAAGAAGTTCCCCGTCCGCGACTCCGAGCTGGAGCTGGCAGACGTCCTGACCCCGGAGATCCAGAAGGACTACATCGGCAACGAGCAGTTCCGCGTCATGTCCTGGCCCGGCTTCAAGGCAATCGACAAGTGCTATCGCAAGATGTTCAACCTGAACCGTCCCATGATGCACCAGATGCTGTGCAGCCCGTCCCTCATGTGGAAGGCCATCCTGGAGAAGGATCCGTACCCGGTCACCGCTTGCATCTGCTGGTCCTCCAACCCGCTGGCCTGGGCACCTAACACCAAGCGCGTCTACAAGGCCCTGAAGGCCCTGGAGCTCCTGGTCGTGGTGGATTACTGGAAGACCCCGACCGCAGCAATCGCCGACTACATCATCCCGGCTGCTGACTGGATGGAGCGCCCCTGCTGCACCACCTCCGAGGACTCCAATGACTTCATCGTCACCGGCGACCGCGGCGTCGAGCCCCTGTACGACCGCCACATGGACTTCGACTTCTTCAGCGCCCTGGGTCGCGCCTGCGGCCAGGAGGAGTACTGGCCCTGGGATACCTATGAGGACCTGATCGAGTACCGCCTGGAGCGCGTGCCCGACATGAACCGCGAGATTGCCACCAACATGGGCAACTACTTCCCCTACGGCACCGAGTTCTACAAGTACGCCAAGCCCCTGGCCAACGGTCAGCTCCGCGGCTTCGCAACCCCGTCCCGCAAGGCCGAGATGTTCAGCTCCGTCCTGGAGGACCTGGGCTACGATCCGATCCCGACCTACACCGAGCCGGAGACCCCGCTGGGCAACCCCGAGATGGCCAAGGAGTACCCGCTGCGCCTGACCACTTCCGGTCGCGTTTCCCCGCTGTACCACTCCGAGATGCGCACCCCCGGCCATGGCACCCGCTCCGTGGTTCCGTATCCCATGACCTGGATGCACATCAACGATGCTCGTAAGCTGCACATCCGCGAGGGAGACTGGATCTGGATCGAGACCCGCATGGGCCGCATCCGCCAGAAGGCCCACGTGGGCTGGGACGTGCCCGAGGGCATGGTCCAGGTTCCCCACGGCTGGTGGTTCCCCGAGCTGCCGGCTGAGGAGCCGTGGAGCCAGGGCGTGTTCGAAAGCTGCGCCAACGTGCTGGTGGACGACGACCCCGAGCTGGCCGACCGCATGACCGCCACCTGGAACGCTCGCGGCCTGCTGTGCAAGGTGTACCCGTGCATCGACCCGACGGACCAGTCCGACGAAAACGTGCCCATCGAGCACTACGACAACCCTGAGGTCGAGACCATCTGGGATCGCGCCTACAAGGAGATCGGCGTCTGGGAGCTTAACGGCAAGTAAGCTTTCGCCCGAATAACGGTTACCTTTTTCTCTCAATGGAACGGAAGGGGGAGCGGCACAGGTCGCTTCCCCTTTCCGCATGGAGGCCATCATGGTTTACGGACCCCCGTCCGGGTTCACCCGGAGCAAGCCCGCAGTGAACATAGACCCCGAGTACTGCATCGGTTGCGGCAAGTGCATTCGGCTGTGCAGGCGCGGCGACGTGCTGACCTTGCGCAAGGAGGGGGCGAAAACCGTGGCCTTTGCCCATGACCCGCTGAACTGCGCGGGTTGCGGGCTTTGCCTGCAGAATTGCCCAACCCATGCGGTACGCATTACCATGTCCTTGCGCGTCTAGTTGCCAAGGAGGACCCCATGACCCAGCCGGCCCGCCAAATTCCGTCCGTACCGCTTCTGTCCAAGGCCATGCCTCCCATTCGTCGTCAGGGAAAGCAGCCGCGTGAGCGCGTCATGGCCCTGCTCGATCAGGCGGAGCGGCATCGCATCACGTTCCTGAGCGCGCCTCAGGGCTACGGCAAGACCACGGCGCTGACGGACTGGTTCGACCGGCGCGAGGCCTGCGGCAACATGGTTGCCTGGATGACGGTGGACCGCAACGACCGCGATGCCCGCTGCTTCTGGCAGAACCTGCACCACGCCATCGAGCGGGGCGTGGGGGACCGCGGTCTGCGCTCCGTGGAGGAGTACCTGGCCATGGAGCCGTTGGAGGGCATCTACACCCTGGCCAACGACCTGGGCGCCCTGGCGCTGCAGGAGGGTCAGATGTATCTGATCGTGGATTGCTTCGACCTGCTGGAGGGGTACGTGAGCATGTCCGAGCTCATGACCTTCGTGCTGGCCCTTTCCGGCGACGTGCACGTGGTGCTTTCGTCCCGCACCCAGTACAGCCGCCTGAGCTTCGAAGGCCACGTAATCTCCGAGATGCCCCTTCACCTGGGCACCGCCGACCTTGCCTCCACCCGGGACGAGCTTCGTGACGCGCTGCTGGAGTCGGTGGGCGAAAGCGCCGTCCAGGAGCTATCCGACGCCGACCTGGACCGGCTCTTCGAAAAGACCCAGGGCTGGCCCATGGCGGTGGAGATGGCCCTGCGCAATGCATCGGGCTCCGCGGACGTCCCCGGCCTGCTGCGCAACGTGAGCGGTTCCGACAACGTCTTCTGGCGTTTCTTCGAGCACGAGGTCTTTGCCCGTATGAGCGAAGCGGAGCAGGACCTGCTGGTCAAGACGTCGTCCATCGGCGTGCTGCGCTGCCGCACCGTCAGCTACGTGCTCGATCGGGACGATGTGCCCGCCGTGCTGCAGGGGCTTTCCCAGCGCGGCTTGTTCGTGGCACCCATGGATGCCCGGGGCGACCGCTACCTGGTGCACCCGTTGTTCAGCGAGTGGCTGGCGGAGCAATCATCCCTGCTGGGCCCGGATGTGTACCGACGGGTGAATGCCAAGGCGTCCCACTGGTTCATACGGCACGGCATGGTGATTCCGGCTGCCAAGCACAAGATCCTGTCCACCGAGCGGGAAAGCGTGCTCGACCTGGTGCGCGTCATTCGCCCTGATGTCGAGATCGACGACCTGATGCGGTTGCTGTGGTTCCTGCGGGTGCCTGAGCAGGGAAGCCTTTCCGTGGAGTTCTGCCTGATGGCGGTATGGGCGTACGTGCTTTCCGCCGACCTGGACAATATGGACCACTGGGAGCGTCAGCTGCGGGAGCTGCCCGTAGGGGAGCGCCCTGCCGACCTGGACCTGGTGCTGGACGTGCTGGACGTGAAGAAGCTCTGCCTGCTGAGCCGCTTCGAGGAGGGCATGCGCCTCATGGGCTCCATCGAGCCGCGGCTGCGGGGGAAGAACGTGCTTCCCCTTCGCCTCATTCTTGCGAACTGCCGGGCGGAGGCCCTTGACCAGCAGGGGCGCTGTGCGGAGGGAATGGAGCAGCACCGGAAGTTCGCGTCCCTTTCCCAGTCGGGCGCGGCCGGGTTCATGGGCGTGATCAACGAGTACGAGATGGCGTATTCCCTCATGGAGCAGGGGAGCATGGCCGATGCGGCCCGGGCGTGCCTGCGCCTGCTGACGGTGACGCCTGCGGACCATCCGGTCAGGGGCGCGACCGTTTCCCTGGCGGTCATGATCGACCTGGTCCAGGGAGTGGAAGGGAATCATGGGAGTCGCCTTGACCAGGCAAAGCCGCTGGTCTCCCGGTACTACAACGTGGACATGTACCTGGACTGGTGCGTCGCCCGTGCGTGGGCGTACGTTCAGGAGGGGCGGGTCGACCAGGCGGACGAGATGCTCCTGGAGGCCATGGGCGCCGTGAAGTACAGCTTGACGGCCATCCCCCGCGGCACGGCCATGCTGCCGTTCCAGAGCCGCGCCATGCTGAAGGCCGCGCAGGGTCGCTTCGAGGACGCGGAGGAGGTGTACCGAGAGTTCGACATGACCGGTCGCTCGGTCACGTTCCATTCGTCCCTGGTTCGTCAGGGGCTCCAGGCCATTACCTCGGGAGCCGAGCAGGCCGACGCCAGGCTGGAGGAGCTGCAGCGGACTGCCCAGGAGCATGGGTACGGTCTGTTCCAGGTCGACCTGGGTCTCCACCGGGCGTTGCTGGCGTTCGGGAAGGGCCAGCGGACCAAGGCGTGCAAGCTGCTGCACGACTGCCTGAAGCTGGCGGCGGAGCGGCAGATCGTGGCTCCTTTCGCCCATCAGGCCGAAAAGGTGCGCCCGCTGCTCATGGTGTACCTGACCAACGCCAAGCCGGACTACGAGCGTCGTCGCTTCGTGCAGCTGCTGCTGCGCAACCCCGCGTTTTCCCGCCTTGAGGCCGAAGGCGATGCGGCGCAGCTGGTGGGCCTCACCGGCAAGGAGCGGCAGATCCTGGAGCTGGCCCAGGCGGGCATGGGTCGTGCCGAGATCGCGGAGGAGCTCTGCGTAAGCGAGAGCACGGTCAAGTCCCATCTGTCCCACATGTACAGGAAGTTCGGCGTAGGCCGCTTCCAGGAGCTGGTGGCCGCCGCAGCGGACCTGGGTCTGTAGGGGGCGAAAGAAAAGGCCCGCCGGCGGGGAGCCGACGGGCCGGTGATGCAGGTTGCGTGCGCCGGGTGCGCTGAGCGCGGGCAGCGCTAGTGGATGTGGGCCTGGATGTAGGCTTCGTCCAGGTCGACCAGGGTGCCGTCGCCCTTGGCCAGCTTGGTGAAGCCGGCTTCGAACAGCATGCGGCGGCAGTCGGTCAGGTCCATGCCGCGGGCGGTGGAGGTGTCCTCGGCGGTATCGCGCGGGTTGACGCCGGTTTCCGCGGTGATCATGTTGGTGCCGGAAACGTAGCAGGCCTCACAGGGCTCGTGATGGCCGATCCACGGCAGCGTCTCCATGTCAGCCAGGGCCAGGCACTGCACGGCCGCGATCTGGCTCAGGCGGTAGTGGTTGATCTCGCCGGTGCCCTCGAAGGGCGTGCCGGGCACGTTGATGCGCTTCATGACGCCGGTCTGGATGGGGTTCTGCGCCTTCATGACCATGATTTGCTCGGCCAGCTCCTCGGCGGTGTGCTCGGGGCCGATAGGCTCCACGGCGTTCAGCACCACCAGGCCCGCGTCGATGGCGTTCTGGATGGTCTGCTTGCGGTCCTCCGGCTGCAGGCGCGTGACCTTGCCTTCGCCCAGGCGGCAGATGTGGTAGACGCCGGTGATGCCGGCCTCCTTCATCTTCAGGAAGTCCTCCAGGGAGCTGTCGCCCACGTTGGAGTAGATGTTGGTCTGCGCCGGCGCGGCCTCGCGCACCAGACGGATGACGCGGCAGTACTCGTCCACGTCGTAGTCGGCCATGGCCATGATCCACAGGCCGAACAGGTCGCCGTCCTGGGTGAAGCTCTTGGTTGCGGCCACGATGTCCTCGTCAGACATGGTGAAGGCCTGCATCTGCGTGTAGTCCTGGGCGAAGGAGCAGAAGCTGCAGTTGGCCGGGCAGGGGTGGCAGCTCACGCCGATCTGGGCGAAGAGCACGGCCGCGTTGCCGGTGCGGGAGCGGACCAGGCCGTCGGCGGCGCCGCGCAGGGCGCAGGCCTCGGGGGAGTGGGGGTCCAGCTTCAGCAGCTGCACGCACTCTTCCTGGGTGGCGGCCACGCCGTCGAACGCGCGGTCGATGATTGCCTGGACTTCGGGGTTGATGCGGGGCATGGAGGGTCTCCTTCCTGTGGTGGACCCGGCCGGACGGGCCCCGACCGGGAATTTGCGCTGATGAGCGCCTGGTAGATAGTATAACGGTTCGAATAGTTTGAATGCGTTAGTATTGGATAAAGTCTCATATTGGGTTTCGTCAATATGTCGGGCGAAAGAGGCGTGCGGAATCGGGCGCTGGACATGGGGCTCCGGGCGGCAGAGCAGGCTGCGCCATAGCTGCCGTAAGGGGACGAAATATGCGTTGCTATCGGATACGCTGGGCATATTTCGGCATATTGATATAAATGATTTTGATAACTAGGTGGCAGATACTTGAAAACGAATCCTATTGAAGGGGTAGGTTCTCCCGCGTAGAGTGTTCCCCACGAACCGAAATCACTCCGAAAGGATCCCCCATGAGCACCTCCGACTACAAGTTCGAAACCCTGGCCCTGCACGTGGGACAGGAGCAGCCCGATCCGGCCACCGACTCCCGCGCGGTGCCGATCTACGCCACCACGTCCTACGTGTTCCACAACGCCGAGCACGCGGCGGCCCGCTTCGACCTGTCGGACTCCGGCAACATCTACGGCCGCCTGACCAACTCCACCCAGGGCGTGTTCGAGGAGCGCATCGCCGCGTTGGAGGGCGGCGTTGCCGGCCTGGCCGTGGCATCCGGTGCTGCCGCCATCACCTACACGCTGCTGGCGCTGGCCCAGGCCGGCGAGCACATCGTGGCCCAGAAGACCATCTACGGTGGCACCTCCAACCTGCTGGCCCACACCCTGACCCAGTACGGCCTGGAGGCAACCTTCGTGGACGCCCATGACCTGGCCGAGGTCGAAGGCGCCATCAAGGAAAACACCAAGGCCGTCTACCTGGAGACCCTGGGCAACCCCGGCGCCGACATCCCCGACATCGACGCCATTGCCAAGATCGCCCATGACCACGGCCTGCCGCTGGTGATCGACAACACCTTCGGCACCCCGTACCTGATCCGTCCCATCGAGCACGGCGCCGACATCGTGGTCCACTCCGCCACCAAGTTCATCGGCGGCCACGGCACCACCCTGGGCGGCGTGATCGTGGACGGCGGCACCTTCGACTGGGCCGCATCCGGCCGCTTCCCGTGGATCAGCGAGCCCAACCCCAGCTACCACGGCGTGCGCTTCACCGAGGCGGCGGGCCCCGCGGCCTTCGTCACCTACATCCGCGCCATCCTGCTGCGCGACACCGGCGCGTGCATTTCGCCCTTTGCCGCATGGCTGCTCCTCCAGGGAACCGAAACCCTGTCCCTGCGCCTGGAGCGTCACGCGGAAAACACTCAGAAGGTGGTCGAGTACCTGTCCGGCCACCCGAAGGTAAAGAGCGTCAGCCACCCGTCGCTGCCGGACCACCCCGACCACGAGCTGTACCAGCGCTACTTCCCCAACGGCGGCGCGTCCATCTTCACCTTCGAGGTGCAGGGCGGCCGTGAGGAGGCCTTCCGGTTCATCGACAACCTGAAGATCTTCTCGCTGCTGGCCAACGTGGCCGACGTGAAGAGCCTGGTCATCCACCCGGCGACCACCACCCATTCCCAGCTGACCGATGATGAGCTGGCGGACGTGGGCATTTCCCAGAGCACCATCCGCCTGTCCATTGGCACCGAGCACATCGATGACATCATCGCCGACCTGGAGCGCGGCTTCGCGGCCGTGTAGCCGCCCGGGAGCCGCTGCTTCGCCAACAGCCGCCTGACCTGGGGGAACGCAGGCCGGGCGGTTGTCCTGTAACCGTAGGAACCCCGACCAGAAAGGCCGGCCATGCCCATCCGCATTCCCGAGGACCTGCCCGCGACCAGTCAGCTGGAGGCCGAAAACATCTTCGTCATGACCGAGCATCGGGCCATCCATCAGGACATCCGCCCCCTGCGGGTGCTGCTGCTGAACCTGATGCCCACCAAGATCAAGACGGAAACCCAGATCATGCGCATGCTGTCCAACACGCCGCTGCAGATCCAGGTCGACCTGCTGCAGACCGTCACCCATGACGCGCAGAACGTGTCCCAGCAGCACCTGGAGCAGTTCTACCGCACCTTCGACGACGTGCGGGACGAGCACTACGACGGCCTGATCATCACCGGCGCGCCGGTGGAGCGGCTGGAGTTCGCGGACGTGGACTACTGGGACGAGCTGTGCCAGATCATGGAGTGGTCCAAGAGCCACGTGCACTCCACGCTCCACATCTGCTGGGGCGCCCAGGCGGGCATCTACTACCACTACGGAGTGCCCAAGGAGGAGCTGCCGCAGAAGGTGTTCGGCGTTTTCGCCCACGACGTGATCAAGCCCTCCAGCCCGTTGGTCCGCGGGTTCAACGACCGGTTCTGGGCACCGCATTCCCGCTACACCCAGGTGAACGGGGACGCCCTGGCCGCTGACCCGCGGCTGGAGCTGATTGCCCAGAGCCCGGAGGCCGGTGCCTACGTGGTGAAGAGCACCGACAGCCGCCACTTCTTCGTGTTCGGCCACCCCGAGTACGACGCCGACACGCTGGCCGCCGAGTACGACCGCGACAAGGCCAAGGGCATGGAGACCGCGCTGCCGGTGAACTACTATCCCGACGACGACCCCACCCGCACTCCGCGGAACAACTGGCGCAGCCACGCCCAGCTGCTCTACACCAACTGGCTGAACTACTACGTCTACCAGACCACCCCCTACGACATCACCCAGGCGGGCGTATAATCGCTGCGACTTGACGCGGCCGACCCCATGACGGGCGTATATTTCGCCCCAAGAACATGAACTGACCTAAGGAGCAACATGACCAGCATCGTGGATTCTTTCAACCAAGGACGAAAGAAAGCCCCCATTTCCTTCGAGATCTTCCCGCCCAAGGGCGACCTGACCCTTGACCAGGCGCGCGAGGTCGCAGGCGGCCTGGCGGTGCTGGACCCCAGCTACATCAGCGTGACCTGCTCCGCTGGCGGCAGCAGCCTGGCGGGCAAGTCGCCCAACGCCACGGCGCGGACCGTTTCCATGATCCAGGAGGAGTTCGGCGTGCGGGGCATGGCGCATGTGACCTGCATCGGCGCCACGGAGGAGTCACTGGCCGAGGTGATCGCGGACCTGAAGGCGCGTGATATCTCCACGGTGCTGGCGCTTCGCGGCGACCTGGTGGAGGGCGCGCAGCCCGGGCCCTTCAAGCTGGCGGTTGACCTGATCCCGCGGCTGAAGGAGGCCGGCTTCACGGTGGCTGCCGCGGCGTATCCGGAGGGTCACGTGGACTGCCTGGATCCGCAGGACAACATCCGTCACCTGAAGGCCAAGCAGGACGCGGGCGCGGACTTCTTCGTGACGCAGCTGTTCTTCAGCAACGACGTGCTGTACCGCTTCCTGGAGGATGCCCACAAGGCCGGCGTGACGGCGCCCATCGACTGCGGCATCATGCCGTTCATGAGCAAGAGCCAGATCCAGCGCATGGTGTTCCTGTGCGGCGCCAGCCTGCCCAGCCCCATCATCAAGCTGCTGGCCAAGTACGAGGACTCCGAGGACGACCTGCTGAAGGCTGGCGTGGAGTACGCCGCCCAGCAGCTGGTGGACCTGGATGCCCATGGCGTGGACGGCCTGCATCTGTACAGCATGAACCGCCCGGCCGTGGCCCGCGCCTGCGTGGAGGCCGTGCGCGCTGCCCGCGGATAGGGGAGCGGCGGACGCCTGTTGCGGCCTGGCGACCGGCGCGGTCCGGTTGGCGCGGTCTGCGCGCGAGGCCGGTGCGGCTGGAATCTGGGCCGTGCTCGGCCGACCTGCTGCCGCTCGTGTGGCGTTTTCGTGGCGTGACGGGCCGCCTGGCGTCCTGCGCGGGGTGCCGTCTATAATGAGCGGACTATGGATAATTCAAAACGCACCCTAAACGCACTACCTGCGACTGCAGCGCATCAGGCGCGCGCGGCCGCGATCCGGCCTGCGACCCGCACGGCTGCGGCTGCCCGTCGCTTGGCAGCCGCAGCCCTGTCCGTGACGCTGGCCTGCGCCCTGGCCCTGCCCACCGCGGCCCTGGCCGATCCCAAGGACGACCTGGCCGCCGCCAAGAAGGAGCAGCAGGAGTCCGCCGCTGCCTCCGAGCAGGCGCTGGCGGAAATGGCCGCTGCCCAGGAGGCCATTGAGAAGTCGGCCGCCGACTACGAGCAGGCCCAGCAGAAGGTGGACGAAGTCCAAGCCAAGATCAAGGCCAACTCCCAGCGCATCGACGAGCTGGAAGAGGAGATCCCCGCTCAGCAGGAGGCCTCCAACCAGGCCTTTGCCGCCATGTACAAGATGCAGCAGGACGGACTGGGCCTGCTTGACGTGGTGCTGAGCTCCAAGGACCTGGGCTCCTTCTTCACCAACCTGCAGTACCTGAATCACGTGCAGGAGCGCAACCTGGCCAACATCCGTCGCCTGTCCACGCTGCAGCAGGAGCTGGAGCAGACCCAGAAGGACCTGAAGGACCAGAAGGCGGAAGCCGAACAGGACAAGGCCGCCGCCCAGGAGGCGCTGGCCGTTGCCCAGGAGGCCCGTCAGGCAGCCCAGGCGGCCGCCGCGGAGCAGCAGCGCCGTGAGGCCGAGGCCGCCAAGAAGGCCCAGGAAGAGGCCAAGAAGGCCAAGGAGGCCGCTGCCAAGAAGGCTGCCGAGGAAGCCGCCCGCAAGGCCCAGGAGGAGGCCGAGCGCGCCCAGGCCGAAGCTGACGCCGCCAGCCCCGCCGGCCAGGGCGATGCCAACGAAAGCTCCAGCCTGGCCAAGGACCCCGCTCCCAAGGACGAGTCCGTGAAGGCTCCCACTGCCGACGGCGCCGACTGGTCCACCAGCAAGGCCGCCTTCGTGAAGAAGTGGGCGCCCCGCATCGACGCCTACCTGGGCGATGCCCCCCTGGGCGGCTACGGCAAGGTCTTCGCCGCCAAAGCCTGGGACTACGGCGTTGACCCCCGCTGGTCCCCGGCCATCAGCTGCGTGGAAAGCACCAAGGGCCGCTTCTGTTTCCGCCCCCACAACGCGTGGGGCTGGGGCCACACCGGCTGGGCCAGCTGGGAGGAGGCCATCGATGCCCACGTGGGCGGCCTGTCCCGCGGCTACGGCTACACGGTGACCCAGGCGGCGGCCCGCAAGTACTGCCCGCCCAACTGGGTGCACTGGTACAACACCTGCGTGTCGGAGATGGCCAAGATCTAGGCCAAGGAGCTTCGGGGCGAAAGGGAGCTCGCGGCCCGGTGGTGGCTGCCGGGGCTTTCGTCCCCTGGTTCTGCGGCTTGCGACTCCGTGGTTGATGGCGTCCGTCGGCGATTGCCGGGGCTTTCGTCCTGATTATGCTCGGTAAAGATTACGAAAAGCTAACAATGCCCGCGTCCTGTGCGTAGGCATTGTATATTGGTGTCGAACCTAAAGTAAGGAGAACACCCATGAGGAAGCGACTTCTGACCGCTGCGCTGACCGCGGCCCTTGCCGCCGGCGCCACGCTGGGCCTGGCCGGTACCGCCCAGGCGTCCGTCACCCAGGACGGCATGAGCCTGTACAGCATCTACCTGTCCAAGGGCGGCGGCGTGACCGAGTACGACCCCGCCGATCGCGAGGCTGCTGAGTTCGGCGACGCGGTGCTCATGGAGTCCAACGGTGAGTACCTGCTCATGGACACCGGCCAGGGTTGGTGCTCCAACGACCTGGTGAACTACCTGCGCAAGGTGGGCGTCGAGCGCCTGAGCATCTACGTGAGCCACGTGCACCCGGACCACATGGACGGCGTGGAGGCTATTGCCAACGCCACCAAGCTGAACGAGGACGGCGCACCGGTGCCCGAGTTCCAGATCGAGCGCCTGTACTACCCGGATGCCAAGTACGGCAAGGACTGGGCTCCCAAGGAGGGCGCTACCGTCCAGACCCGCATTGACAAGCTGACCGGCTGGGTGAGGAACACCAACCCCAACTGCATCATGATCCCGCTGAGCGTGGGCGACACCCTGCAGGTGGGCGCCGTGACCGGCAATGTGCTGGGCCCGGTCAACACCAAGACCCCCGGCTACTATGACGCCACCACCTGCGGCCCGGACAAGGCCACGTCCGCCCGCGCCTGGACGTACGGCGGCGACACCACGCTGGACCGCCGCATGGGCCACTACATCAACAACTACTCCCTGACCACCATGTTCACGGCCCAGGGCGCCAACGGCAAGACCACCAAGTTCCTGACCTGCGGCGACATCGAGTACACCGAGGAGCTGGCCCTGGTGGCCAAGTACGGCAGCCAGCTGCGCGCCGACATCCTGAAGCTGAACCATCACGGCATCGACACCTCCAATTCCGAAAAGTTCATCGACGCCGTGAAGCCCCAGTGGACCATCTGCGAGAACATGGCCTTCAACAAGGCCAACTATGCCAGCAAGTCCTCTGACGGCGAGACCCGCAAGGCCAACCCCATGATCAACGCCTTGAAGCGCGTGCAGAAGTACGGCTTCGTGTACACCGTGGGCGTTGACCCCAATAAGAACGTGTGGCACTCCTTCGGCATGAAGGTGGACGGCAACGGCGGCGTGACCCTGTACAAGGACTCCAACGAAAACGGCCAGTGGTCCGACTCCGAGCGCCTGAAGGGCTGGACCAAGGTCATGGGCATCAACTCCACCTCCGGTGGCAACCGCACCGCCGCGGACTCCTACTACCTGGTCAACAGCAAGCCCAAGACCGGCGTGCAGAAAATCGGCAGCTACCGCTACTATCTGGGCACCGGCGGCGCCCGCGAGCACGGCTTCTACAGCACCAAGTCCGGCCACGCCTGGAACGGCTGGCAGGTCTACAACAGCACCGGCACCAAGCAGAGGACCAGCGGCAAGAAGTACTATCGCTACTTCACCTCCACCGGCCGCATGGCCGTGGGCCCGTACAAGTCCAAGCTGAAGGACGTGACGGGCAAGTACCATCGCTTCTACTTCAAGAGCAACGGCATCCGCTACTCCTCCAGCGCCAAGTGGGCCGTGGTGAAGTACGGCTCCTACAAGTACGCGGTCAACGCCAACGGCGTGCTGTGGTCCGACGCCGAGACCTACTGGAAGAAGAACAAGGGCATGGTCAAGATCGGCTCCCACGTGTACAAGACCAACAAGTACGGCCGCATCATCAAGAAGGTCAAGTAGTTCGGGACGAAACATCCTTCCGGCCGGGCCACGTCGTCCGTTCCGGATAGCCATCCTGCAGGCCGCCCCCGCGCGTTGTCGCGAGGGCGGCCTTTCGTTTGTGTGGGGTTGGCCCGCTGGGCTGTGGCTGGCCTGCGCCCCAGCCACGCCCCGTCCGCGCTCCAGCTGGCTCGCGCCCCAGTCGCGCCCAAGCCGCGCCTCGGCCGGGCTCGCGCAAACCGTGCGGCTGTTGTAGAACAGTCGACGGTTTTCGTCCCGAGGGCCCCTTTCGTCCTCAAAATGAACGGCTGTTCTAGAATGGACGAAGTGAAAATCGCGATTTTGCCAAAACCCATGCGGCTGTTCTACATGGGGCGAAAGAAACGTCTGGCGAGCGAGTGCTCTGGGACAAAACGCGCGCCTGTTGTGCGAGGGCCGTGCGTTTTGGGCGCTAGGCGGTCGGGCCGGTTTGCGAAGTGACGGCTGTTCTACAACAGCCGTGCAAGTTGCGCGCCATGCGGTTTAGACGGGTTAGCGGGTTGTCGGCTGTTGTGCAAGGGCCGTGCGTTTTGGGCGCTGCGTGACCCGGCGCCGTGCGGCCCGCGGTGCGGGCGGTTCCGGGCGGCTGGAGCCAGGCGCCCGGCGACGACCTGGGGAAGGGGGACGAAACATGCGGCTGTTCATATCGGCGGACCTGCCGGAAGACGTGCGCGGTGCGCTGGAGGACAACCTGGCGGACCTGGTTGCCGCCTTGCCCGGCGGTCGGCCCGTGCGGCCGGAGACCCTCCACGTGACCCTGGCGTTTCTGGGGGACGTGCCGGATGAGCGGGTGCCTGCGGCGGTGGCCGCGGTGGATCGGGCGGCGGAGTCGCAGCCGGCCTTCGACGTGGCGCTGGACGACTACGGAACCTTCGGCCCCCCGGAAAACGCCGTGCTGTGGCAGGGGTTCGCGGATGCTTCCGGCTTCGACGCCCTGGCGGCGGCGGTTCGCGTTGAGCTGGAAGCGGCGGAGGTGGACTTCGACCGCAAGGACTTCCGCGCCCACGTGACCCTGATGCGCCGCGCCCCGCTGGCCGGCTTGGGCTCAGGGGAGCTGGCAGGCTCAGGGGAGCTGACGGGCTCAGGGGGGCTGGCAAGCTCGGAAGGGCCGTCTGCTGCAGAGGGCCTGGCGGCCCTGGAGGAGCCCTACGTGGACGAGGGCCGGGTAGAGACCGTGACGCTGTTCCGATCGGAGCTTTCGTCCGATGGCCCCACGTACACCGCGCTCCACACCGCCCGGCTGGCGGAGCCGTTTGCGCACCCGGCCGGCCCGCTGCTGGTGGTGGACGCCGATGCCTGCCCCGTGACCCGCGAATGCCTGGCCGAGGCCCGGCGCGCCGGCGTGCCCGTGCTGCTGGCGGGCAACACCACCCAGAACCTGGAAAAGCACCTGCGCCCGGATGATCCGCGCGACCCCGCCCATGCCCGCCGCGGCTTCTGGGCAGCCACGTCCACGTCGGTGGTGGGGGCGGATTCGGCGGACTTCCAGATCGTGACCTGCCTGCAGGCCGGCGACGTGGTGGTCACCCAGGACATTGGCCTGGCCGCCATGGCGCTGGGACGCGGCGCGGCGGCCATCGGCGTGCGGGGACGCGTGTACGACCGCGCGACCATCGACTCGGCGCTGTTCATCCGCCACGAGGAAAAGAAGGTCCGCCGCGCCGGCGGCCGCACCCAGGGGCCCAGCGCCTTCACGGACCAGGACCGCAGCCGCTTCGTCCGGAACCTGCGCCGCCTGCTGGAGGAGGCCCGCTAGGGCAGGGCGAAAGCCCCGTGCCGTGGGCTCAGCCTGGCCGCGCGTTGGACCCAGCCTGCAGCCTGGCTCGGCGCGCCCCGCTCCGTGGGCTCGCTTTCGCCCAAAAGGTCTGTTCACGTGGTAAACTCTTGAACGCTTATGTACAAGACCCGCCCGCAAGGGCCGGGGCGTTCAAGGCGGGCGGTGTCATTGGCCGCCAAGCCGGAAAGAGGAAACAGCATGTCCAAGGGTACCTACTCTATTACCACCCCGATCTACTACGTGAACGCGGCGCCGCACCTGGGCACCGCCTACACCACCATCGCCGCCGACACCGTGGCTCGCTACCAGCGCATGAACGGCTACGACGTGGCCTTCGTCACCGGCATGGACGAGCATGGCCAGAAGGTGGCCGAAACCGCCGAAAAGAACGGCATGACCCCGCAGGAATGGTGCGACAGCATGGTGCCGGCCTTCAAGGACGTGTGGGACATGCTCGACATCACCTACACGGATTTCGTCCGCACCTCCAGCGACCGTCAGACCGTGTCCGTCCAGAAGTTCTGGACCGACCTGTATGACAAGGGCTATCTGTACAAGAGCGCCTACGAGGGCTGGTACTGCGTCCACGAGGAGACCTACTACGCCGAGTCCGACCTGGAGAAGAACGACGACGGCGAGTTCGTGTGCCCCGACTGCAAGCGCCCCGTGCGCCGCATGAGCTCCGGCGAGGAGAACTGGTTCTTCAAGCTGAGCGAGTTCCAGGAGCCGCTGCTGAAGTTCTACGAGGAGCATCCCGAGTTCATCCGCCCCGAGACCCGCAAGAACGAGATCGTCACCTTCGTCAAGAGCGGCCTGCAGGACCTGTCCATCTCCCGCTCCACCTTCGACTGGGGCGTGCCGCTGCCCTTCGACGAAGGCCACGTGTGCTACGTGTGGGCTGACGCGCTGCTGGCCTACCTGACCGGCATCGGCTACGGCAACGACGACGACCGCGCCGGCGAGTTCGAGTCCCGCTGGCCCATGCAGTACCACTTCGTGGGCAAGGACATCACCCGCTTCCACTGCGTGATCTGGCCGGCCATGCTCATGGCTGCCGGCATGCCCGTCACCAGCACGGTCTTCGGCCACGGCTTCCTGCTGGTGGGTGGCGAAAAGATGTCCAAGTCCAAGGGCAACGGCATGAAGCCCGCCGACCTGGTGAAGATCTACGGCGTGGACGCCTATCGCTACTACTTCATGAGCGACGTCCGCTTCGGCGCCGACGGCAACATCAGCATCGAGCGCATGACGCAGGTGTACAACGCCGACCTGGCCAACACCTGGGGCAACCTGTGCAGCCGCGTGT
>JAUNCQ010000078.1 GCA_030526515.1 Coriobacteriia bacterium | reverse complement strand
CAACCCCTCGCCAGCGGCCGCCCCCTCAGCGCAATCAACCCCTCAGCGGCGGCCCCTCGCCAGCACTGCACAGCCCCAACACGCAAGAAGGCCGCCCGCAGGCGGCCTTTCAGGTATTCAGTTCGCTTGTGAGCTATTCCTTGACGGATGCGAAGAAGACGGCGTCCGGGAACAGGTCGGTCAGGGACTTGCCATCCAGGAACGGCAGATCCATGAACTCAGCCACGGTGGGGACCAGCTCGCTGGCGTCGATGTAGTGGCCCTTCTCGTTCAGCTGATCAGTGCGCTGTGCGCGCCAATAGATGTCGTTGGCATCGGTGAGGTAGTAAGTAGCGCCCGCAACCTCCATGTAAACCGAGTGGTTCTTGCGCAGGTAGTTGGGCATGTCCTCAAGAGTGATTTCGAGTGCCTCAGCAGCCTTGATTCCCATAATGGCCTCTTTTCGTTGGGGATGTAACCACGCACTCATATTACCAAGAAATGACACGGAATTTGCCACGGTTTAACAATTGCTAAAAATGGCCGCAACCCCTGATGACAACGGGGGCGGGCGTATCGCTCCCCCGCGCAGCAGCACCCCTCACGTGCGCGTACCAAGCCGCGCGCACGCCAAGGCATGCGGACGAAAGGACCCACGCGCAACGCACCGCGGAGCCCGCGTGGCTCCTAGTCGGACAGGCCGGACAGGAAGGCGCGGGTACGCTCCTGCTGCGGGTTGTTGATGACCTGGTCAGCCGGGCCCTCCTCCACGATCAAGCCCTGGTCCAGGAAGATGATATGGTCGGCCACGTCGCGGGCGAACTTCATCTCGTGGGTGACGATCACCATGGTCATGCGCTCCTCGGCCAGGTCGCGGATGACCTTCAGGACCTCCTTGGTGAGCTCCGGGTCAAGGGCGCTGGTAGGCTCGTCGAAGAAGAGCACCTCCGGGTCCATGGCCAGGGCGCGAGCGATGGCCACGCGCTGCTGCTGACCGCCGGACAGCTCGCAGGGCACCATGTCCTCCTTGCCGGCAAGGCCCATCTTGGCAATGAGCTCCCGGGCGTGGGCCTCGGCTTCCTCCTTGGACTTCTTCAGCACGTGGATGGGCGCATGGCTGATGTTCTGCAGCACGGTCAGGTGCGGGAACAGGTTGAAGTTCTGGAACACCAGGCCGAAGCGGGTGCGGGCCTTGGCCAGCACGTCCTTGCCAGCGTACTGAGCGCGACCGGAGCCATCGTTTTCGCACACGGTCAGGTCGCCGTAAGCCAGGGTGCCGGCATCCATGGTCTCCAGCAGCGTGGCGCAGCGCAGCAGCGTGGACTTGCCGCCGCCGGACGCACCGATGATAGCCACCACCTGGCCGCGATTGACGGTCACGCTGATGTCCTTCAGGACCTGGTTCTTGCCGAAGCTCTTCTGCACATGCTCCAGGCGCAGCAGGGTCTGTTCGTTGGTCATGGCAGGCTCCTTAGTCATGGTAGTAGCTGAGCTTCTTTTCCAGGAAGTTCAGCACGGCTTCGACGATCAGGGTAAAGCACCAGTACAGGGCGGCAGCCATCACGTACGGGGTCATGCTGACCAGCGCGGCGGCCAGGGCCTTGGCCTGGGTGAACATTTCCATAATGCCCAGGACGAAAGCCAAGGACGTGTCCTTGACCAGAGCGATGACCTCATTGCCCATAGCGGGCAGGATGCGCTTGAACACCTGGGGCAGGATGATCAGCATGAAGCACTGCACACGGCTGTAGCCCAGCACCTGGGCGGCCTCGTACTGGCCGCGGGGGATGGACTGGATGCCGGAGCGGTAGATCTCGCCGAAGTAGGCGCTGTAGTTCAGGATGAAGCCGATGCTGCACGCCATGAACTTCCA
The DNA here is from genome assembly GCA_030526515.1 of Coriobacteriia bacterium. Lineage (GTDB taxonomy): Bacteria > Actinomycetota > Coriobacteriia > Coriobacteriales > Eggerthellaceae > SUG1186. The sequence goes on along the minus strand of JAUNCQ010000078.1, from coordinate 4,835 downwards.
ATCCGGGCCCAGGGACAGGCCGAACACGTAGTAGGGCGCGAACATCCACGCCATGAGCTGCAGCATCAGCGGCGTGCCGCGCAGGATGGAAATGTAGAAGCGGGCCACCAGGGCAAGGGGCTTGAACTTGCTCATGCGGCACAGGGCCACGATCACGCCCAGGGGCAGGGCGCCCACCAGCGTGATGAAGAAAATCCGGATGGTCATGCCAAATCCGGAAAGCAGAATGCCCATCATAGACACAAGGTCCATTAGTTTCTCCTCCTATAGACAGCTGTAGATTCCGCAGATAGCAGCAGCGCTTGCTGACATCTGCGGAATCACAAAAGAAGGCTCCGCCCCCATGGCGGGGGCGGAGCCGATGACTATGCAATTACTTGCCCAGGCACCAGTTGGCGTAATCCATGCCCTGCACGGCGTACTTTTCGCACAGAGGCTCGATCTTGCCCTCGGAGTCCAGCTTCTTCAGGGACTCGGTGATGGTCTTAGCCTTCTCCTCGTCACCCTTTGCCAGGCCGACTGCGTAGTGCTCGGAGCTCAGGGTCTCCTCGAGCTGCTCGAAGTCACCGTCGTCAGCGGCGGTCTGGTAAGCAGCGATGGACAGGTCGCAGGCCACGGCGTCAACGGCGCCGGACTCGAGCTGCATGAAGGCGTTGTTGTAGTCGCCGATGGTCTCGAGCTTCTTGAAGGTGCTGGCCAGGTCCTTCATGTCGCCCTCGAGGACGTCCAGAGCAGCGGACTCCTTCTGGGTCATGACGATCTTGCCCTTGAGGTCAGCCAGGGAGTTGATGCCGGAGTCCTTCTTCACGACCACGACCTGACCGTTGACCATGTACTTGTCGGACCAAGCGTACTGGTCCTCACGGCCCTCATAGGTGAAGCCGTTCCAGATGCAGTTGATGTCGCCGGAGCCCAGCAGAGCGTCCTTGGAGTCCCAGTCGACCGGCTTGACGACCAGCTCCCAGTTGTTCATGTTGCAGACCTCGTTGGCCAGGTCCAGGTCAAAGCCAGTGTAGGTGTTGCCATCGTCAGCCTTGTAGCCCTCTTCGCCATTGACGGCCAGGTAGCCGTACGGCGGATAAGCAGCGTCAAAGCCCACGACGAGCTTTTCCTTCTCAGCCGGAGCAGCAGAACCGCCACCGCAGCTTGCCAGCATGCAGGCGCTCAGTGCCAGAGCTGCCACGGATGCGGCAACGGCAAAGATCTTCCTCTTCATAAATGCCCTCCCTCTTGGATACAATCCTCGGATGTTTCGCTCCATCACTCCAATGTGGTAGAGCGGTGAGCATTATAGCACGCCCACGTCGCTTTAGCGTTGTAAAGCGACGCAACTAAGGCAAGCGGGCACCCCTACGAACAGGGCGAAAGGGAATCTGGGGGCCATTAGCATCCCAGACTACGCTCAGGTTGGCACTAGTCCACGGCAGGGTCAGCTGCGGCGACCTCGGCTGAAGACCCAACTGCAGCAACCTCGGCTTCAGCCTTGGCTGCGGACCCCTCGGCCGAAGTGCTCTCCCCTGCTGCTGCGGCGGCTTCGGCTGCGGCCTCCTCGGCCTCCGCTTTGGCCTGGGCCGGGGAGCACGGGAATCGGACCGGATCGAAGCTGAACACATCCGCCAGACTGACCAGGGGGCTCACGGTGATGCAGCTGCGGAAGCAGATGTCCTCGCACAGATGGCACTGCAGGCACTCGGATGCGGAGAACTCCAGGCTCACGCGGCTGATGCCGTTCTTGCGGTAGCGAACCTGCTTCAGTGCGTCCGTGGGACACACACGAGCGCACACACCGCACTTGCGGCACTTCACGTTGTCATGGGCAAAGGCGCCGAAGAAGCGGGTGACTACCTGCGCGTCCTCGTTTTCGCCCAGCTCATACAGGCAGTCCAGCAGGGTGACCTGGCGTTCGGGGTCGCCCACGTGCTTGGCGGGGTCATCGCGGTCGGTCAGGCCCATGGCCTCCAGGACCGTGGCGGAGGTGCTGTCCTTGCTGGCCTGGATCTGAGCCAGCGCTCCGATGGCCTTGCCCATGACGCCCTTGACGCTCTGGGCCGAGCCCAGCAGGGCGGCGCGGCGCTCGGCGCCCAGGTCCATTTCCTGCTGGGAGGCGTCCACCAGCTCGTCCGGGAACGCGCTGACCCGCTCCACGCGCACGTCGTTGCCGCGGGCGGCCAGCAGGTCGTTGGTGGTGGAGGCGACCATCTGCACGATGGGGCCGCAGACCTGCAGCTTGCAGTTGGAGCAGTTGCCGTCAATCAGGACCACACGGTCCACGCCGTCCAGGATCTGCTCCATGAGCAGGCTTTCCTCCACGCGGGCCAGGCACGGGACCACCGCATAGCGGGAAGGGTCGGCCAGCTGCTTGGCATGCATGCGAGCGCAGGCGAAATAGAGCGTGGAACCCGTGGCCTTGCGGGCCGCGGCCACGCGCTGGCGCAGCTCGGCGTCAGTGGGGTCCAGCGGCACCAGGGCCTCCGTGGGGCACACGGTGGTGCAGGCGCCGCAGCCTTCGCACTGGGCGCTCATGAGTTCCACGCGGTTGGGGCCTAGGGTAATGGCTCCCGTGGGACAGATGTCCTCGCAGCGGGAGCACGTGGAGTGCCGGTTCTTCACGCAGGTGCACCGATCCTTCACGACCAGCACGCGCTGCTCGCCCAGGGAATCGGCCAGGGTCATGATGTCGTTTAAGTTTGCCATGCAAACAGTTTAGTCGATAACCGACTCCTCGAGGGCACGAAGCTCATCAGGGGTGTTGCAGTTCTGGAAGCAGCCGCCGAAGGGCACGGCGTCGTTGACTTCGTCCTGGGTGAACTCGTACACGTTCACCTTGTCGAAGAAGCTCTGGGCGCGACGGTTTCCTTCGTCCACCGTCTGCTTGACGGCCTCCAGGCAGGTTTCCCGACGGTACATGGCATGGAAGGGCTCGAAGCCGTTCTTGTTCACGGGGACCACCACGTCGGCGCCGGTCTGGTGCATGGTGATGGACTCTGCCACCACCAGGGAGGCGCTGGCGTTGACCATGTCGCAGGCGACCACGGCCACGTAGGGGCAGCTGGCCGCGGACAGGGCGGTGTACAGGCCGGGCAGGGCGCCGCGGAAGTCATAGGCGTCGGGCACCAGCTTGATGCGCAGGCCGGGGAACTCCTCCTTCAGGAACTCCAGGCGTTCGGCTTCGTTGGTGGTAATGATAAGCTCGTCGGCGGCGGGATGCAGGCGACGAACCAGGCGGCAGATCAGCGGTTTGCCAGCAAAGGGCACGGTTGCCTTGCTCTGGCCCATGCGACGGCTTTCGCCCCCTGCCTGGATCACCAGGGACACGCAGGGGCGCACGTAATGCTCCTCCACGAAGGTGGCGATGGCGTTGATGTCGTCGATGTTGAAGGACGGGATGCCGTAGGCCTTGGCAGCCTCCGCGGCCTCCGGGATGTCCGTGGCGATGGCAACGGTGTTGCCGCCGGGGACCTTGGTCTTCACGTCCAGAATGCTCTGGTCGCTCTTGACGTAGTCGCGGATGGGCTTGCGGGACAGGGCATGGGCGCGGGCCAGCTTGGAGTCGCGCTCGGCCTGGGCGGCCATGGACTCCTCCACGATCTCCTCGCCGCGGCGCTCGAGGATGCGGCGGCGCTCCTCTTCGGAGGATGCGAAGCGCATCTCGCGCACGATCTGGGTGAAGTCGGCGCCCAGGGGCCAGCCGCGGCGAGCGCCTTCGGCCATGACCTGGGCCATGAGGAAGTCGGCGTCGTTGCCGGAGCGCATGATCTCGATGGTGGGCAGGCCGCTCTTGCGGTAGCCCTCCACCACCACGATGCTGTGGTTGGGCATGGCGCGGACCAGGTCGCGAGCCTCAACTTCACCTGCGACGGTCTTGATGACTGCTACCTGACCCGGACAGGAGATAGCGGTCTCAGACGCGCCGGCCTGACGATGGCGGTAGGAGTCCTTGCCGGGGATGTCGATTTCGAAGCCTTCGCGGTGGTGATGCTTGATGCTGCCCACGTCATGGCCGCGAGCAACCAGCTCCTCGATGAGCTTCACCACGAGCGTGGTCTTTCCAGAATTATGACGCCCGACAATCGAGATTGCCGGGCTCGGAATGTTTACCATTCGGATCCCCCTGCTAGGCGCGCAAGTCGCCAGTCTGATTTATAGCCTTACCAGTATAGGTGATTTTGCCCGAATGCGCTCTATGTTATTAATTTCATAGAGCATGGACTGCACACGGCTGGCGGCTGAGCGGCGGCGATGGACGCATGGCGAGGCATCGGCAGCCAACTCGCGGGTCAGGCCGCGCGCACCGGCGGCCGCCATCCCCTCCCTGCGGGCAAGTGAGCGAAAATCGGTAGCAAGTCGGCTCGCACGACTGCGCCCGACGCTCGCCACCCAGGCCTGCCGACACCGCCCAGGCCTGCCGGCGCTCCCCCGCAGACAAACGAGCGAGTATCGGTAGCGAGTCGGCTCGCGCTCGACGGATTCGTCAAAACTGGTAGGTTCCGACCCCGATCCAGCAACCCCGGCACGCGCCTTGCTGACATATCCGGAATTATTTACACCCTTTCTTCCTCGATTGTCATCAAGGGGGCCAGCCCAAGCCGCACGACCCTACCAGTTTCCACTTATCTGCCAGGCGCAAGCGAACTCGCTACCGATTTCGCCCTGGCTGCCATCAACAGCCCAGGCCCGCTAGCCCCAGCCAGGGGCACGCATGCCAGATGCCCGACTGCCGGCTCTGCACGCACCCGACCACCAGGCCCGCACGCGCCCGCAAGCCCCGCTGGCTCCGCTCGGGGTTATAGGCAAAAAAGTGTGTCCGCTTTCATGCAGGGCCCCCTGGTCAGGAC
>JAUNCQ010000018.1:36962-40227 GCA_030526515.1 Coriobacteriia bacterium | reverse complement strand
GCGGCGACGGCACCGTGGGCGCCAACAAGAACTCCATCAAGATCATCGGCGACCATACCGACAAGTACGTCCAGGCGTACTTCCAGTACGACTCCAAGAAGACCGGCGGCGTGACCGTCAGCCACCTGCGCTTCGGCGACTCCCCCATCAAGAGCCCCTACTACGTGAACAAGGCTGACTTCGTGGCCTGCCACAACCCCAGCTACATCACCAAGGGCATGCGCATCGTCAACGACGTGAAGCCCGGCGGCGTGTTCATGATCAACTGCCAGTGGGATCTGGAGGAGCTTGAGGAGCACCTGAGCTCCGAGGCCAAGCGCTACATTGCCGCCAACAACATCCAGCTCTACACCATCGACGCCACCGACCTGGCCCTGCAGGTGGGCATGGGCAAGCGCACCAACACCATCCTGCAGTCCGCGTTCTTCACCCTGGCCGGCGTTCTGCCCCAGGAAGACGCCATCAAGTACATGAAGGACGCTGCAACCAAGTCCTACATGAAGAAGGGCCAGGAGGTCGTCGACTGCAACCACAAGGCAATCGACGCCGGCGCCACCGCTTTCGTCAAGATCGACGTGCCCGCATCCTGGGCTGACGCTCAGGGCGAAAAGCCCGAGATGGAGATGACCGGCCGCCCCGAGGTGCTGAAGCAGGTCAAGAACATCATGAAGCCCGTGGGCAACATGGACGGCGACCGCCTGCCGGTTTCCGTGTTCATGGACCACGTGGACGGCCAGTTCGAGCAGGGCGCTGCTCGCTACGAGAAGCGCTTCGTGGCCGTCACCACCCCGCGCTGGGAGCCCGACAAGTGCATCCAGTGCAACCAGTGCACCTTCGTCTGCCCCCACGCCTGCCTGCGTCCCTACGCCCTCAACCCGGAGGAAGTGGCAGCGGCTCCCGAGCAGACCAAGCTCATCCCGGTCAAGGCCGGCCGCGCAAAGGGCCTGTACGAGTACACCCTGGCCGTGAGCCCCATGGACTGCCTGGGCTGCGGCGTCTGCATTGGCATGTGCAAGACCAACGCGCTGCACATGGTCCCCGCGGAAGAGGACTTCGACCAGCAGGAGGTCTTCCTGTACTGCGCCAACAACGTTTCCGTGAAGCCGGAAACCGTGGACCTGACCATCAAGGGCATGCAGTTCAAGCATCCGCTGCTTGAGTACTCCGGCTCCTGCGCAGGCTGCGCCGAAACCTCCTATGCTCGCATCGTCAGCCAGATGTTCGGCGACCGCATGTACGTGGCCAACGCTACCGGCTGCTCCTCCATCTGGGGCGGTCCGGCAGCAACGTCTCCGTACACCGTCGACGACAAGGGCCATGGTCCCGCATGGGCAAACTCCCTGTTCGAGGACAACGCCGAGTTCGGCCTGGGCATGTACCTGGGCTACGAGGCAACCCGCGAGATCCTGATCAACGGCACCAAGAAGATCATCGAAACCGAGCCCGACCTGGTCATCAAGGAAATCGCCCAGGCATGGCTGGACAACAAGGACGACGCACACGAGAGCGTCCGCCTGGGCAACGAGTACGCCCAGTTCCTGGAGCAGATGGCCGAGGAGGGCAACGAAATTGCCGCCGACATGCTGCAGTACCGCGACCACCTGAGCAAGAAGAGCTTCTGGATCTTCGGCGGCGACGGCTGGGCCTATGACATCGGCTTCGGCGGCCTGGACCACGTGCTGGCATCCGGCAAGGACGTGAACATCTTCGTGTTCGACACCGAGGTCTACTCCAACACCGGCGGCCAGGCTTCCAAGGCATCCAACATCGGCCAGGTTGCCCAGTTCGCGGCAGCCGGCAAGGACATCAAGAAGAAGTCCCTGGCCGAAATCGCCATGAGCTACGGCTACGTCTACGTTGCCCAGATCGCCATGGGCGCCAAGCCGGCCCAGACCCTGAAGGCAATCCAGGAGGCAGAGGCCTATCCGGGACCGTCCCTGATCATCGGCTACAGCCCCTGCGAGATGCACGCCATCAAGGGCGGCATGATCAACTGCCAGACCGAGATGAAGCGCGCCGTGGAGTGCGGCTACTGGAACCTGTTCCGCTTCAACCCGGCCGCAACCACCGGCAACAAGTTCACCCTGGACCAGAAGGAGCCCACGGGCGGCTACCGCGAGTTCCTGATGAACGAGGCACGCTACAGCCGTCTGACCCGCGAGTTCCCGTATCGCGCCGAGGAGCTGTTCAACGCCAGCGAGCGCGCAGCCATGGACCGCTACGATCACCTGCTGAAGCTCAAGGAAATGTACGAGGAGCTGTAAGGCTTCCCGCCGCATAGCATAGGCACTCGGCCCCGCTTGGCACCGCCAGGCGGGGCCTTTTCTTTCGTCCCCTGGCCCCTGATCCTGGGGGCGAAAGAAAAGGCCGCACCCGACGAATCGGATGCGGCCTGAGAGGCTCTGAGAGCGCGTTTGCGGGGCCTAGCGGGCTCCTCCGCGGAAGAACACGGCCATGGAACCGGGACCGCCGTGGGTGCCGATGACCGGGTCCAGGTAGTGGATGGCGAAGTTGTGCAGCTTGGTGCCGTCCATGATCAGGTCCCGCAGCTTCTCGGCGTCGGCAAGGCAGTCGCCGTGGCCGATGACGATCTCCTCGTCGTCGCCTTCGATGCGGTCCTTCACCCGCTGGGCCATCTTCTTCAGCACAGCCTTGCGACCGCGGCACTTCTCCACCACGTCGATGGCGCCCTGCTCGTCAATGCGCAGCAGCGGCTTGATGCCCAGCAGGTTGGCGGCAAAGGCGCCGGTGCGCTGCATGCGGCCGCCGTTGAGCACGAAGCTCAGGTCATCCACGGTCACCCAGTGGTTGAAGCGCTGGCAGTTGTCGGCCACCCACTGCGCCACGGCGTCCAGGGTGGAGCCGGCCTTGGCCATGAGGGCCGCCTGCTTCACGATCAGGCCCTGGGCAAAGGAAGCGGCGTGGGTTTCCACGCACTCGATGCGCCGCTCCGGGTATTGCTCCGCCAGCTGGTTGGCGATGTTGTGCACCGAGTCGAAGGTGCCGGAAAGAGCGGACGAAAAGCCCAGGTAGAGCACGTCCTTCCCCTTCTGCAGCAGCCCCTCCAGGGTCTGGTGGGTGTGGTGGGGGTTCGGCAGGGACGTACGGACGGACCTGCCTTCGCGCATGCTGTTGTAGAACGCCTTCAGGTCAATGGGCTTGTCCGGGAAGAAGCCGGCGTGCTCCACCTCATCCACGAAGTAGTTGAGCGGCAGCACGGTCAGGTCCAGATCCCGGGCCATGGTGTGGCTGATGCTGGAGGCGG
>JAUNCQ010000018.1:6305-36862 GCA_030526515.1 Coriobacteriia bacterium | reverse complement strand
GGAGGCGGGCAGTACGGGTAGCGCTCGGTTTTCCTCCATACTACGTGAAATCGAACACTTTGGGTACGCCTGACCAATATAAATGGTAGGACGAAAGAAAATGCGGCAACCGCAATGCCGGTCCATGCGCCGTTCGCCGTGTTTCGCCCAAGTTTTCACAATACGTCACTACCTTTTCACATTTTGGTATACAATACCGAAATCATAAGAGAGCACCGTCGGCCCGCCCCACGCGGGTCGCGTTACCAGGAGGCAACCCATGAACATGAACTTCGAGCGCAAGCTGCCCATCCCCATGGAAGTGAAGGAGATGTACCCGCTGTCCAAGAAAAGCAGCGACCTGATCGACCGTCGCCGCCTTGAGCTGGAGAACATCTTCAGCGGCAAGGACGACCGCATTGCACTGGTGATCGGCCCCTGCTCGGCCGACAACGAGGATTCGGTCATGGACTACATCCTGCGCCTGGCCGAGGTGCAGCAGAAGGTCAAGGACAAGATCTGCATTGTGCCGCGCATCTACACCAACAAGCCCCGCACCACCGGCCAGGGCTACAAGGGCCTGGTGCACCAGCCGGACCCGAATGAGAAGCCGGACGCCTTCAAGGGCATCATCGCCACCCGCCAGCTGCACATGCGCGCCGTGGACGAGGCCGAGTTCACCTGCGCCGACGAGATGCTGTACCCGGAAAACTACAAGTACCTGGACGACATCCTGGGCTACGTGGCCGTGGGCGCCCGCTCCGTGGAAAACCAGCAGCACCGCCTGGTGGCCAGCGGCATCGAGGTGCCGGTGGGCATGAAGAACCCCACCTCCGGCGACCTGTCCGTCATGATGAACAGCATCGTGGCCGGCCAGAGCCAGCACGACTTCATCTACCGCGGCTGGTCGGTCCAGTCCGCCGGCAACCCGTACACCCATGCCATCATGCGCGGCTTCACCGACGAGCAGGGCGGCGTGTACCCCAACTACCACTACGAGAACCTGGTTCGCGTCCACGAGCTGTACGCCAAGAAGCCCGAGCTGGCCAACCCCGCCGTCATCATCGACGCCAACCACTCCAACTCCCGCAAGAACCCCTTCGAGCAGCCCCGCATCATCAAGGAGGTTCTGAACTACTGCACCTACAACGCAGACCTGAAGGGCCTGATCAAGGGCTTCATGGTCGAAAGCTACATCGAGGACGGCAACCAGAAGCCCGACGGCGGCGTGTACGGCAAGTCCATCACCGACGCCTGCCTGGGCTGGCCCAAGACCGAACAGCTGATCCTGGAGATGGCCGACCTGCTGTAAGGAGCCGGGGATTCGCTCCCCTGCCGCTTAACCGCGCCGGAATGCACGAGGACCCGCGAGCAATGCTCGCGGGTCCTCGTTTGCTTTCGTCCTGAAAAGGGACTACAGCTGCGGCAAGGCGGCCACCCAGTCGTCCACGTGCTGCTGGTCGCAATCGAAGGACAGCAGCTTGTGGTGGCTGGTGTCTCCCCGCACCACGTCGACGCTGCTCTTGGGCACGCCCAGCTCCTTGGACAGGAGCTTGATCACGGCCTTGTTGGCCTTGCCCTTGTCCGGCGGGGCGGTCACGCGCACGCAGACCTCGGTGGAGCCGTCGTCGTTGATCAAACGGCCGGTGACCTGGTCCTTTCCCGACTTGGGGGTGACCTTGCAGGCTAGCGTTGCGCTCACGTGATTACCTTTCGCCCTGATGATTCCAGATTGCAGGGACTAGGATACCGCAGCGGCCTTCTTGGCGTCGCGCTTCTTTTCCATGTTGGAGATGCACATGACGCAGGAGGCATCGCCGGTGATGTTGACCACGGTGCGGCCCATGTCGAAGATGCGGTCCACGCCGGCAACCAGGGCAATGCCCTCCACGGGCAGGCCGACGGAGGTCAGGACCATGGTCAGCATGACCATGCCGGCGCCCGGGACGCCTGCGGTGCCGATGGATGCCAGGGTGGCGGTCAGCACGATGGTGACCATCTGGGACAGGGTCAGGTCAATGCCGAAGCAGGATGCGATGAAGATGGAGCACACGCCCATGTAGATGGAGGTGCCGTCCATGTTGATGGTGGCGCCCAGCGGCAGCACGAAGGACGTGACCTCCTGGGAGGCGCCCATCTTGCGGCAGCCCTCCATGTTGATGGGCATGGTGCCCACGGAGGAGGCGGAGCTGAAGGCGAAGATCATGGCGGCCATCTGGCCCTTGAAGAACTTCAGCGGGCTCATGCCGCCCAGGGTGCCCACGGCGGCGGAGTAGACCACCAGCATGTGGACGGCGTAGCACACGTATGCGGCCAGCAGGACCATGGCCAGGGAGCCCAGGACCTTGGAGCCGTTGACGGCCACGACCGGGCACAGCAGGCAGAACACGCCGATCGGGGAAAGCTTCAGGATCATGTCCATGCACTTCATGAACACGGCGTTCAGGCCGTTGACCAGGGTGACCACCGGCTCGGCTTCCTTGCCCACCAGCAGGATGGCGAAGCCGATGATGAGCGAGATCACGATGATCTGCAGCATGGCGGACTCGTACATGGGGGCGATGAAGTTGGACGGGAAGATGTTGACCAGGGTATCCATGGCGGACGGGGTCTCGGCGGCCTCGTAGGTCAGGTCCGAGGTGGCCAGCACCGGGAAGAAGCCCTTGAACAGGCTGCCGCCGGCCAGGCCCACGATGATGGCGAAGGCGGTGGTGCACATGTAGTAGACCACGGTCTTAAGGCCGATGGAGCCGACCTTGCGGATGTCGCTCATGGAGATGATGCCGCTCATGATGCTGAACAGCACGATGGGCACGACGATGAACTTGAGCAGGTTCAGGAAGATGGTGCCGAACGGCTTGATATAGGCCTCGCAGAACTCGGCCTGGCTCTGGAGAAGCAGGCCCGCGACGATCGCCAAGATCAGGGCGATCAGGATCTGCGCCGCCAGGGGAAGCTTGCGCTTCTGGTCGGTTGTAGTCATCTGGTCCCTCCTAGTACAGATGATCAGGGTTACATAACGTACTAGTTCTACCAGACGCAGGTCGAGATTTGCCGCATGCAGGATTTAACGGGCTGTTAACACGGGCGACAGGTGCGAGGGCGGGGCGGCGGAGACGGGGCCAGGGCGGCCCCGAGGCGCGCACGGGCCGCGAACCAGGGCGCGCACAAGCGTCGGCTGTTCCGCAACAGCCGACCACTTTTTCGTCCCGTCCTTTTCCCGGCTGCAAAACGAGCGGCTGTTGTAGAAGGGCCGTCAATCTTATCCCTCCAGCACCCTTCCGATTACAAAATGCACGGCTGTTCTAGAAGGGCCGACAAGGTTTTGCCGATTTCGGAATTTTCCGTGCGGCCCTTCTAGAACAGCCGTCGAAAAGTGAGCCCAGGCCCGACTCCAGCGGAAAAATCGTCGACCGTTGTAGAACAGCCGACAAAAATGCAGGCCCTGTTTCGGCCCCGAAATAAAAATTGACGGCCATTCTGGAATGGCCGTCAATCATGGGTACGAGCCCAACAGGCGCGGGGGCACCAGGGCGGGAGGCTCAGGCGCGGAACGCAAAGCCACGGGACCGAAGGGCGCGGGGCCGTCGAGTGCCAAGCTCCCACGAACGCGGGACTTGCGCTGGGAGCCAATCGAGGAGGCGAAGGTCGCGGGCTAGCGCTCCCCTATGCGGAGTCACCCATGTTCAGCTTGGAGGCGGTGATGCCGTGGACCCGATGGATGGCCGCCAGGGCCCACTCCTCGTCCAGCTGGACTTCGCCCGCCTTCACGGGCTCTTCCCGGGACAGGAAGTCGATCAGGAAGTCCACGTCGTCCTGGTTCAGCTTGCCGCATTCCAGCAGTCGCGCGTAGGCCTGGTCCTGGTCGAAGGACTCGGCGGCGCGAGCAACCTGGACGCGGGCCAGCCGACAGGTGCCCAGGAAGCGGCGGGTTACGGATGGTTCGGGCATGAGGATTCCTTTCGCCCTGCAGTGGTGCTTACAGGTACTTCTTGGTCAGCCATTCGATGCAGGCATCGTTGCCGTTGACCAGCTGGCCGTCTGCGTACAGGTACGGGATCAGGTTGGCGTCGCCGCCCAGGGCGCAGAGCTCGTCGTAGGGAGCCTGCTGCTCAACGTCGCGCTTGTCCAGCTCGATGTTGTGCTCGTTGGCGAAGTTGACCACCACGGAGCAAGTGGCGCAGGGTGCCCAGTAGTACAGGATCGGAGTTTCCATGGGTCGTCCTTTCGGTCTGATTCACATGGGTCCATTCTACGCCTGCGCCGCGCCACACAGGCGTAGAACGAGGCTGCGGCAGCTCGCGCGCAGCCAGGCTTCGGCGGCGCCGCGTCCCACCCCGCAGCCTAAATCAACAACGGCGTGGCGGTTGTGCATTGCTGCCGCCTGGCGCCCGCCCTAGAGTAGAAGCGTGAACCTACGCGCGGTGCGCCGCGCCGTAAGAAAGGAACCAAGCATGAAGAAGCTGCTGCTGGGCGCCCTTGCCGCCCTGACCGCCGCGGCCTGCGCCCTGGGCGCAACCGGCTGCGGATCCTCCCAGCCCGCAAACAACGCCCCCGCCAACGCCAAGGACGCCGTGGTGGTGGGCACCCTGGCCACCGAGGACATCCTGCCCATGTGGGTCGTGGAGCAGCAGGGCGGCGTTGACGGCGCCCTGCAGGTCCAGACCTTCCAGTCCGCCACCGAGCTGATTGCCGCCATCACCGCCGGCGAGGTCGACCTGGCCATGACCGACCCCATGGTGGCCGCCAGCATCTACGCATCCGGCACCGACGTGCAGGTCGAGTGGGTTACCCTGGGCACTACCGCCGACCAGGGCCGCTTCGGCATCATGACCGCCGACGGCAAGAAGTACGCCAAGCTGACCGACCTGGCCGGCGTGCCCATTGGCGTGGGCTCCAACACCATTCTGGAGTACGTCATGGACACCCTCATGACCGAGGCCGGCGTGCCTGAGGACCAGATCGTGAAGGAAGAGCTGCAGAAGCTGCCCGTCCGCTTCGAGACCATGGCATCCGGCAAGGTTGCCGCCGCTGCGCTGCCCGCATCGCTGCTGGCACTGGGCGAAGCCAAGGGCTGCACCACCATCGCCGACGACACCAAGGGCAAGAACATCAGCCAGTCCATCATGATCGCCCGCACCGAGTTCCTTGAGTCCGAGGGCGGCCCCGCGATCCTGGAGGCCTGCAAGACCGCCTGGGATGCCGCCGCGCTGGCCATCAACGAGGACCCCGAGTCCTACCGCGACCTGCTGGTGGAAAAGGCCAACCTGTCCGACGCCGTGGCCAAGACCTACCCCATCTGCCAGTACCCCACCTGCCAGCTGCCCACCCAGGAACAGGTTGACGACGTGCTGGCCTGGATGGAGCACAAGGGCTACCTGACCGCAAAGATCACCTACGACGCTGCAACCGGCACCTTCTCCGGTCGCTAACCGTCTTATCAGGGCGAAAGAGAGCCTGCCTGCTGGCGGGCTTTTCTTTCGCCCTATATTATTTTGTACGCACGAACCAGACCGACCCGCCGAACGGAGCCCCTGTGAACCTGAGCTTTTCCCACGTGACCGTCGACTATCCCGCCACCGACGGGACCCTGCTGCGCGCGCTGGACGACTTCAGCCTGGACGTTGCCGAAGGCGAGCCGGTGGCGATCATCGGCCCCAGCGGCTGCGGCAAGTCGACGCTGCTCAGGCTGACTGCCGGGCTCATGTCCCCCACCTCCGGCCAGGTCATGGCGGACGGGGCCGAGCTCAGGGAGCCCCGCAAGGCCACCGCGTACATTCTGCAGGACTTCGGCCTGCTGCCCTGGAAGAACGTCTACGCCAACGCCGAGCTGGGCCTGCGCATCCACAAGGTCGCAGAGCCGGAGCGCGGCGAGCGCACCCGCGCCGCCCTTGAGGCCGTGGGGCTGAGCGGGTTCGAGCACAGCTTCCCCAACCAGCTTTCCGGCGGCATGCAGCAGCGACTGGCCCTGGCTCGCGCCATGGCGCTGGACGTGGACCTGCTGCTCATGGACGAGCCCCTTTCCGCCCTGGACGCGCTGTTGCGCGAAGAGCTCCAGAACACGCTGCTGAACCTGTGGCAGCAGCGGGGCCACAGCCAGATCCTGGTGACCCACTCCATTGAGGAGGCGGTGTTCCTGGGCCGGCGCATCGTGGTCATGGCGCCCCGCCCCGGCCGCGTGGTGGCGCAGATCAGCAACCCGGAGATGGGCTCCGTCGAGTATCGCAACGACCCGCTGTTCTTCGACCGCTGCCGCCAGGTCCGCGCGGCGCTGGCGGAAGGAGGTGAGCGCTAATGGCCCGCATCGGCTCCCGCTCCTCCAACTCCCGCAGCCCCCGCACGAGCGGTGCCCTGTGGCACGTGCTCTGCATTGCGGTCTCCGTTGCCTTCGTGGTGGCCGGCTGGTGGCTGAGCGCCCTGGCCCTGAACACCCCCGCCCTGCCCACGCCCGACGTGGCCCTGGGGCTTTTCGTCCAGTTCGCCCCCACCATGGGGCCCGACTTCGCCATCAGCTTCGGCCGCATTGCGGTTTCGCTGCTGATCGGCACCGTCCTGGGCGTGCCCGCGGGCCTGTGGCTGGGCCAGTCCAGCCGCGCCGGCCAGCTGCTCACCCCGGCGCTGTACATCCTGTACCCGCTGCCCAAGATCGTGCTGCTGCCCATCCTGCTGGTGCTGCTGGGCCTGGGCAGCGAGCCCAAGATCGCCCTGATATCGCTGACCGTGTTCTTCCAGGTGGTCGTGGTCATGCGCGACGCCGCCAAGAACATCCCCGAGCAGACCATCCTGTCCGTCCGCTCCCTGGGCGGCAGCCGCTGGGACGAATGGCGCCACGTGATCCTGCCCGCCACCCTGCCCGACCTGTTCACCACCCTGCGCGTGAGCTCGGCCATTGCCATTGCGGTGCTGTTCTTCGCGGAGGCCATTGCCGGCTCCACGGGCATCGGCTACTTCATCATGAACTCCTGGGCCATGGTCAACTACCCCCGTATGTTCGCCGGCATCATCGCCCTGGCGCTGCTGGGCGTGATCGTGTACGAGGCCTTCGACCTGGCCGAGCGACGCCTGACCCGCTGGAAGCGCTAACCTGACCACGCACCCGAGCCGCAGGCGTATACTGGTACCTCGACACAAGGAGGAACCATGCTCGCGCAACTGCTGGAAGCAGCCATGCTGATCTGCTTCGGCCTGTCCTGGCCCACCAACGCCTACAAAAGCTACCAAGCCGGCACCGCCAAAGGCACCAGCTGGCAGTTCATCACACTCATCACCGTCGGCTACCTGTGCGGCATTGCCGCCAAGATCCTGTCCGGCTCCCTGAACTGGGTGCTGGCCATCTACTTCCTGAACCTGGGATTCCTGGGCCTGAACTGGTGGGTGTACTTCCGCAATCGCCGCCTGGACGCTCAGAATGCCGCGTAGCAGGACCGAAGACACTCCCATGAGAAAACGACCCGAGCAAACCGAGCGCACCAAGGCCGAGCTCCAGGAGGCCTTCTGGCGCCTGTACGAGCAAAAGCCCGTGGACAAGATCACCGTAGGCGCCGTCTGCGACCTGGCCGGGTACAACCGCGGCACCTTCTACCTGCACTTCGCCAACATCTACGAGCTGCTGGCATCCATCGAAGAGCAGCTGCTGGACGGCACCACCGCCTGCGTGGAGCGCTGCATGCGCAAGCTGGCCCAGGACCGCGGCAAGCTCAGCTGCCTGGCTGCCCTGGCCGACGTGATCCGCTTCTACGAGCAGAACCGCCGCTACATAGTGCTGCTGCTGGGCCCCCGGGGCGATGCCTCCTTCATCGTGCGCCTGAAGGACCGCCTGAAGCCCCTGTGGCGCGAATACGTGGTGCAGGACAGCGCCGGCCGCCCCGAAGCGGAAATCGACCTGATCCTGGAGTACACCCTGAGCGGCAGCCTGTTCATGATCAGCCGCTGGCTCCAGGAGCCCGGCACCGTCAGCGCGGCCACCCTGGGCCACCTGGTCTACGACGCCGCCATCCGTGACGTCCCCGCCCGGATCAGCAGCTAGGGGACGAAAGAAAAGGCCGGACGACGCAACGCCGCCCGGCCCAGATCATCCGACCAACAATCCTTAGCAAGCTCGGGCCCGCAGCAGAGCCACTGGACCCGAGCCCTTCCCTACAGCAGGCGCAGGGCGCCGGTGGGACACAGGTCCACGCACTTGTGGCAGTCGCCGCAGATGGCAGCCACGTCCACGTCCTGGAACTCCGGCTTGATGACCGACTGGTAGCCGCGATTCACCAGGCCCAGCAGACCCTGGCCGGCAACCTCACGGCACACCCGCACGCACTGGTTGCACAGGATGCACTTGCCCTGGTCACGCTCGATGACCTGCAGCTCGCGCTCCCGGTACGCCGGATGATGGGCGCCCTCGAAGCGGGCCGGGTCCAGCGGGTTCTCGTTCACGTACTTGATGAGCTTGCACTCCTTGAAGTCATGGCAGCCGCATTCCACGCAGCGGGCGGCCTCGGCGCGGGCAGCCTCTTCGCTGAAGCCGTTGATGACCTCGTCGAAGGTGTGCTTGCGCTCCCCCGCCGGCTTCACGGGCATGACGGCACGGGGCTTCGGGCTCTTCCTCATCATCTCGATCACGGCCGCCGGCGGCTCCTTCTGGCTGAAGTACGGCTTGAAGGCCACGGTCTCCCGGCCGGCCAGGTAGTCGCATATGCCCGCCACGGCGGTGTTGGCCTCGCCAATGGCCTCGATGGCAATGCCGGCGCCCCAGTTGGTGGCATCGCCGGCAGCGAACACGCCCTCCAGGTTGGTAGCACCCGTGGCAGCGTCGGCCACGATGTTGCCCTTGGCCGTGAGCTCCAAGCCCTCCAGGCCGTCAGCCACGCACTTCTGGCCAATGGCGGCAATGACCGTGTCCACGTCCAGGCCCACGAACTGGCCCTCCACCGGCACGGGACGGCGACGACCGGACGCATCCGGCTCGCCCAGCTCCATGACCTGCAGCTTCATGCCGGTCACGCGGCCGTTTTCGCCCAGAATCCGAGCAGGGTTGGTCAGGAACCTGAAGTCCACGCCCTCCTCGATGGCGTCGGCGATCTCCTCGTCGGCAGCCGGGGCCTCGGCGCGGGTGCGACGATACACCACGTACACGTTCTCCGCCCCGCAGCGCACCGCCGTGCGGCAGGCGTCCATGGCGGTGTTGCCGCCGCCCACCACGGCCACGTTGGGGCCGATCTGCGGCGCATCGCCTTCGTTCACCTGGCGCAGGAAGTCGATGCCGGACAGCACGCCGTCCAGGTCGTCGCCCTCACAGCCCACGCCGGTTGCGGCCCAGGCGCCCACCGTCAGCAGCACGGCGTCGTACTCTTCCCGCAGCTGGGCGAAAGCCACGTCCGTACCCACCTTCACGCCGGTACGCATTTCCACGCCCAGGGCTTCGATGGAGGCAACCTCAGCCGCCAGGACCGCCTTGGGCAGGCGGTACTCGGGGATGCCGTAGCGCAGCATGCCGCCCATTTCGGGCATGGCTTCGAACACGGTCACGCCGTGGCCCGCCTCCCGCAGCTTGTAGGCCGCGGTCAGGCCGGCGGGGCCGCCGCCCACCACGGCAACGCGCTTGCCGGTGGCCGGAGCCAACTCGGGCACGAAGGGATCGTCGGACTCACGGTCCCGGTCAGCCGTGAAGGCCTTCAGGAACGCAATGGACAGCGGCTCCTCGATCAGGCCGCGGCGGCAGTCGCCTTCGCAGGGATGCGGGCACACGCGGCCGATGGAGGCCGGCAGCGGGATCTTGGACTTGATGATCTCCACGGCCTTGCGGTCGTTGCCCAGGGCGATCTGCTTGATGTAGCCCTGCACGTCCGTGTGGGCCGGGCAGGTCATGGAGCAGGGGCCCACGCACTGGCCGCTGTGGTCGGCCATGATCAGCTCCAGGGCCAGCTTGCGGGACTGCAGCACCTTGGGGGTGTGGGTCTGAATGACCATGCCGTCGGCCACCTTGGTGGCGCAGGCGCGCAGCAGCTTGCGGGCGCCTTCGACCTCCACCACGCACAGGGAGCAGGCGCCGTACACGGCAAGCTCCTTGGCGGCGCACAGGTTGGGGATGTGGATGCCGTTGCGCAGCGCCACGGGAAGGATCATCTCGCCTTCCTGGCACTGCAGCTGCCGGCCGTTGATGGTGATGGTGATTTCGCTCATAGTCCAACCTGCCTATTCAACCACGATGGACCCGAAGCGGCAGGAGTCAAGGCACTGGCCGCAGCGGATGCACGCCTGGGGATCGATCGTATGGGCCTGCTTCTTTTCGCCCGAAATAGCGTCGACCGGGCACTTGCGGGCGCACAAGGTGCAGCCGGTGCAGGTCTGCGGGTCAATGGAGTACGTGAGCAGGTCCACGCATTCCTTGGCCGGGCACTTCTTCTGGGCAATGTGGGCTTCGTACTCATCCCGGAAGTAGCGGATGGTGGTCAGCACCGGGTTCGGGGCCGTCATGCCCAGGCCGCACAGGGACGAGCCTCCCACGAAGGTGGCAAGCTCCTCCAGCAGCTCAATATCGCCTTCGCGGCCCTGGCCCTTCACCAGGCGCACCAGGATCTCCTGCATGCGCTCGGTGCCCAGGCGGCAGGGCACGCACTTGCCGCAGCTTTCAGCCGCCGTGAAGTCCAGGAAGAACTTGGCCATGCCCACCATGCAGGTGGTTTCGTCCATGACCACCATGCCGCCGGAGCCCATGATGGCGCCCGTGGCGGACAGGGCCTTGTAGTCGATGACCGTGTCCAGAAGGTCAGCCGGGATGCAGCCGCCGGAGGGGCCGCCCATCTGCACGGCCTTGAACTGCTTGCCGTCGCGGATGCCGCCGCCAATGCCGAAGATCACGTCCCGCAAGGTGGCGCCCATGGGGATCTCCACCAGGCCACCGCGAACGATCTTGCCGGTCAGGGCAAAGACCTTGGTGCCCTTGCTGTTTTCGGTGCCCATGGCCGCGTAGGCCTCGCCGCCGTTGTTGATGATCCAGGTGACGTTGGCGAAAGTTTCCACGTTGTTGATGTTGGAGGGGGACGCCAGGTAGCCGCGCTCCGCCGGGAAGGGCGGCTTCAGGCGCGGCATGCCGCGCTGGCCCTCCAGGGACGCGATCAGGGCGGTTTCCTCGCCGCAGACGAAGGCGCCGGCACCGGCCTTGATGCGCATGTCGCAGCTGAAGCCGGAGCCCAGGATGTCATCGCCCAGCAGGTTCGCCGCGCGGGCCTGCTCCATGGCGATCTCCAGGTGCTTGATGGCAAGCGGGTACTCTGCGCGCACGTACACGATGATCTCCGACGCACCGATGGCGTAGGCGCCGATCAGCATGCCCTCTATGACCACGTGGGGGTCGCTTTCCAGCACCGCGCGATCCATGAACGCACCGGGGTCGCCTTCGTCGGCGTTGCAGATCAGGTACTTCCTTTCGCCCTG
This sequence comes from Coriobacteriia bacterium, assembly GCA_030526515.1. Lineage (GTDB taxonomy): Bacteria > Actinomycetota > Coriobacteriia > Coriobacteriales > Eggerthellaceae > SUG1186. The sequence goes on along the minus strand of JAUNCQ010000018.1, from coordinate 25,459 downwards.
ATTCTGACGGGCAGCGTTCCACTTGAACCACGTGGGGAAGCCGGCGCCGCCGCGACCGGCCAGGCCGGAGGTCTTGATCTGGTCAATGACCTGCTCCGGCGTCATCTCCCCCAGCACCTTGGCCAGGGCCTGGTAGCCGTCGTCCTTGCGATAGTCGTCCAGGCTGGTGGGGTCCACCACGCCGCAGTGGCGCAGGGCAATGCGGGTCTGCTTGCTCAGGAACTCCTCATCCTCCGAGCTGATCCGCAGGTCAGCCACAAGCTCCAGGTTGCCGGTGCGGGCGGCCTCGGCAATGGCCGGAGCATGCTTTTCGCCCACCTTCACCAGACGGGCCGCCAGGGCGTCGCCGTCGTACAGGTCCACGATGGGCTCCAGGTAGCACATGCCAATGCAGCCGGTGATGCCCACCTGGATGCCATCGGCCGGGGTCAGGGCGGCATCAAGGGCCGCATGGACCTTCGCAGCACCTGCAGCCACGCCGCAGGAGCCTTCGCCAATCACTATGCGCATGCTGCCTCCTTCTTCTGGATGTCCTTCAGCACGGCGGTGACGGAATCAGGCGTCAGGTTGCCGTAGGCTTCGCCGTTGATCATGATGACCGGGGCCAGGGAGCAGCAGCCCAGACAGGCCACCTCCTCAAGCGTGAACAGGCCGTCCTCGGTGGTCTGGCCGTTCTGGATGCCCAGGTACTCGCTGATGACGGAGCTGATGCGCTCGGAGCCGTTCACGTGGCACGCGGTGCCCTGGCAGCTCATGATCAGGTACTTTCCAATGGGCTCCAGGCGGAACTGGGCGTAGAACGTGGCCACGCCCATGGCGTCGGCGGGAGTCACGCCCACCTTTTCGGCCACGTAGTACAGGACGTCCTTGGGCAGGTAGCCGTAGATTTCCTGGGCTTCCTGCAGCAGGGTGATCAGGTTCGTGGGGTCGCCGCCGTAGCGCGCCACGGCGTCGTCGAGCAGCGTCAGGTCGCTCTTGGGACCCGGCGTTTCACAGGAACACATGAAGCACCTCTTTCCCTTCTGCGGTGGATACGGTGCTTCCAGAATATCACCTCTGAGCGGCACGAATGTCCAGGGCCGCAGGCTTCGGGGCAAGGGGGCGAAACCGCCGTGCGCGGGCACGGACGGCAGTCGGATCGGAACGGCACGACGCGTTGCGCAGGGCGCGTCCCACAGCGCGTGGTGCAGCGCAGGCCGCGGCTACAGGAGGCGTTCCAGCACGGTCTTGATGCCGATGCCGATGAGCACCAAGCCGCCCACGATGGCGGCCGGCTTCTCATAGCGGGCGCCGAAGCGGTTGCCCACCACCACGCCTGCCAGGGACAGGACGAAAGTGGTCACGCCGATGATGGCCACGGCCACCCAGATGTTGGCGTCCAGGAACGCGAAGGTCACGCCCACGGCCAGGGCGTCGATGCTGGTGGCGATGGCCAGCATGAACAGCTCCCGCAGGTCCAGGCGCCCGCCGTCAGCCTCTTCCTCAGCGTCGTCGTCCTCATGGAAGGCGTCCCACAGCATCTTGCCGCCGATGAAGGCCAGCAGCGCAAAGGCGATCCAATGGGCCACCGACGTGACCAGGCTGGCGAACTGGCTGCCCAGGGCCCAGCCGATGAGCGGCATGCCGGCCTGGAAGCCGCCGAAGAACAGTGCGATCACGAAGGCATGGCGGTAGTTGACCTGCTTCATGCCCAGGCCCTTGCAGATGGACACAGCGAAGGCATCCATGGACAGGCCCACGCCGATCAGGAACAGCTCTACAAAACCCACGGGCTACTCCTGCTCGTCGGACACGGCGGGCTCGGCAGCAGCGGCCTTTTCGCCCTTCTGATCCTTGTCCCTGTGAGCGCACTCACGCTGGAAGCGGGCAAGGTTGCCCACGTAGCGCATCTGGATGAGCTCCAGGACGAAGGCAAAGACCATGGCGAAGTAGACCATGAACTTCTCCAGGTGCATCTCCAGCACCTCCATGCCGGTATGGATGCCCAGGCCGTCCAGCACCAGCAGCACGCCGATGACCGCGATGAACGTCAGGGCCAGGATCTTCATCTGCACGTGCTTGTTGATGAAGTCGCTGATCTGGTCGATGAACGCCATCATGACGAACACGGCGATCATGACCGCCGCGATCATAATGATCAGCTGGTTGGCCAGGCCCACCGCGGTGATGACGGAATCAATGGAGAACACCAGGTCCATGACCATGATGGAGCCCACGGCCTGAGCCAGGCCGATGCGCTTGACGGTGGCCTGGGGCTTGTCGTCGTGGCGTTTGGCGTACTCTTCCTTTTCCTCCACCAGGCCCAGCACGCCGCGGAGCTCCACGATGCCCTTGTAGATCAGGTAGGCGCCGCCTGCGAACAGGACGATGTCGCGGACGCTGAAGCCGTGGCTGAAGAAGCCCAGGTCGACCGTGAACAGGGGGTCGACCATATGGACCAGGAAGGAGGCGAAGGACAGGAAGATCACGCGCATGACCAGGGCGCCGGCAAGGCCCAGCTTGCGGCCCAGGTGCTGCTGTTCCTTGGGAAGCTTGTTGGACGTGATGGTGATGAACACCAGGTTGTCCACGCCCAGCACGATCTCCAGGAAAATCAGGGTGACCAGGCTGATCAGAGCCTCGGGCGAAAGCAGGAACGAAAGGTCCACGTCTTCTCCTTCGTGCAAAGCGCCAGCTCAGGAGCCGGCGCGAAAACGGTTCTTAGTTGAGTGTAAATAGGTATTGTACGCCACCTTTTCGGACCCGCTGCGCTCAGCCATGGCAATGCACGAAAACAGCACGCACCGCACACATTCACGACCGCCCCATGCAGTACCATTAGCACCACTGAACAGAAAGGAACCCCATGGCCCGCCAGCGCAAACCCACCAACCTGCACCTGACGCTGGAGCGCTTTGCCGCTCCCATCGTGAACGACCCCCAGGCCCATCGCGGCACCTGGCGCCAGGACTTCATGCCGCAGGCCCGGGAAGTCCGCCTTGACCTGGGGTGCGGCAAGGGCTCGTTCCTGGAGGAGTCCGCCCAGCGGGAGCCCGACGTGCTGTTCGTGGGGATCGACTACTCGGACACGTGCATCGCCCGCTGCGCGGAAAAGGCCGTCACCTGCGACCTGCCCAACGTGCGTCTGGTGATCGCCGACGCTGATCAGGTGGCCGAGTTTTTCGCCCCGCTGGAGCTTGACCGCGTGTACCTGAACTTCAACTCCCCGTTCCCCAAGAAGAAGCAGGCCCATCTGCGCCTGTCGCACGTGGAGCGCCTCATGGGCTATCGTGACCTGGTGGGCCAAAACGGCTTGGTGGAGCTGCGTACCGACAACATCCTGTACTGGCGCTGGTCCCTGGAGCAGCTGCGCATTGCCGGCTACCAGGTGCTGCGCCAGACCGAGGACCTGGCAGCCGAGCCCGACTGGGACACCGACCTGCCGCCGGTGCTGACCAGCGAGTACTTCAACCGCACCACCGAGCGGGGCGCCCACGTGTATGCGCTGCTCAGCCACCCCGGCCCAGCGCCGGCAACGTGGGAGCAGACGGCGCCGCTGGGCCTGTGCGAGTACCTGCCGGAGGACCTGGACGACCTGGACCACATCCCCTACGGCATGGAGAGCACCGTGGAGAACATGCGCAACCGCCTGGCCCGGGAGCAGCGCCGCGCCGCGCACCAGGCCCGGGTGGCCGCGGCCCGCGCACGCAAGGCAAAGGGCGGCCGCAATGAGTAGGTTCCTGCCCGTATGCGCCGCTGACCTGGAGGAACGCGGCTGGGACCAGTGCGACTTCGTCTACGTTTGCGGCGATGCCTACGTGGACCATCCCTCCTTCGGCGCCGCCATCATCAGCCGCCTGCTGGAGGCCAACGGCTACAAGGTGGGCATGATCTGCCAGCCGGACTGGCACGACCCCGCCAGCGTGGCCGTCCTGGGCGAGCCGCGGCTGGGCTTCCTGGTGAGCGCCGGCAACATGGACTCCCTGGTCAACCACTGCACCGTGGCCAAGAAGCGCCGCGGCACCGACTCCTACTCCCCCGGCGGCCGCATGGGCCTGCGCCCCGACAACGCCACCGTGGTCTACGGCAAACTGATCCGCCGCACCTTCAAGCACACGCCCATCATCGTGGGCGGCGTGGAGGCGTCCCTGCGGCGCCTGGCCCACTACGACTACTGGTCCGACAAGCTGAAGCGCTCCATCCTGCTGGACTCCCAGGCCGACCTTCTTATTTGGGGCATGGGCGAAAAGTCCGTCGTCGCCGTGGCCGACGCCCTGGCCGCGGGCATCCCCGTGGATCAGATCACCTACGTTCCCGGCACCGTGTGGCGCACCAAGGACGCCGACGCCGCCTACGACGCCGTGACGCTGCCCGCCTGGGAGGCGCTGCAGGCCGACAAGCTGGAGTACGCCCGCAGCTTCAAGACCCAGTACCGCAACCTGGACCCCTACAGCGGCAAGTGCCTGGTGGAACCCTACGAGCGCGACGGCGTGTACGTGGTGCAGAACCCGGCCCAGGAGCCTCTGACCACGGAGGAGATGGACGCGGTGTACGGGCTTCCCTTCGCCCGGACCTACCATCCTATGTACGAAAAGGACGGCGGCGTGCCAGCCATCCGCGAGGTCAAGTTCAGCCTGACCAGCAACCGCGGATGCTTCGGCGAGTGCGCCTTCTGCAGCCTGGCGTTCCATCAGGGGCGCATCATCCAAAGCCGCAGCCACGAAAGCCTGCTGGCGGAGGCGCGGCTCATCACGGCGGACCCGGAGTTCAAGGGGTACATCCACGACGTGGGCGGCCCCACGGCGGACTTCCGCAAGCCCAGCTGCCCGCGCCAGCTGAAGCACGGCGCGTGCCCGGGCAAGCGCTGCCTGAGCCCCAAGCCCTGCAAGAGCCTGCAGGTGGACCACGCGGACTACCTGGAGCTGCTGCGGAAGCTGCGGGCGCTGCCCGGCGTGAAGAAGGTGTTCGTGCGCAGCGGCATCCGCTTCGACTACGCGCTGCTGGACCGTCATGCGGACGACTACATCCGCGAGCTGGCGGAGCACCACGTCAGCGGCCAGCTGCGCCTGGCACCGGAGCACGTGAGCGATACCGTCCTGCAGGTCATGGGCAAGCCGGCCAACCGTGTGTACCAGGAATTCGTGCGGCGGTTCGACACCGCCAACCAGGAGCTGGGCCTGAAGCAGTTCGCGGTCCCGTATCTGATGAGCTCCCACCCCGGCAGCACCCTGGCCGAGGCCGTGGAGCTGGCCGAGTTCTGCCGCGACATGGGCTTCAACCCCGAGCAGGTGCAGGACTTCTACCCCACGCCCAGCACCATCAGCACGTGCATCTACTACACCGGCGTGGACCCGCGCACCATGAAGCCGGTCTACTGCCCCCGCAGCCCGCACGAAAAGGCGCTGCAGCGCGCGCTGATCCAGTACCGCAACCCGAAGAACCGCGACCTGGTGCGCGAGGCGCTGGTCAAGGCCGGGCGCCAGGACCTCATCGGCTTCGGCCCCGAGTGCCTGGTCCGTCCCGCAGGCAAAAGCGGCCCGAGCAGCCCCAAGGGCGGCTCGGGCAAGGGCCAAGCTGGGCGAAAGAAAGCCGCCAGCCCCAAGCGCGGCGACTCCCCCGCCGCCGACCACAAGCACGGCGCCCCCGCCCCCGGCGGCCGCGGCAAGCGCTCCCGGGAGGAATGGTCCCGAGCCAACGCCCGCAACGCCAAGGGCATGCGCGGCCAGCAGTACGGCCGCGGCGGCGGCAAGGGCATGGGCCCCAACAAGGCCAGCGGCCACAAGGGCGGCATCAGCCGCCAGGGCTCCAAGCGCTAGCAAGGCAATACGACCCCGAACGCAAGACGGCGGCCCCGAGGGGCCGCCGTCGCATGTTTATGAGAGCAAGGGGGCGAAATCGCCACCCCGGTCGAAACCAGGCCGCACCGGCGTCGAGCACGCGCCGCCGCCGAGCCCGAGCCCGCGTTGCTACTGAGCGTCCTTTTCGCCCGCTGCATCCGCTGCCTCCGCAGCGCCTGCAGCCACGCGAGGTTGGCCGTACAGGGGAATCGGGTCGGTGCACTCCTCGTCAATGTTGCCATCGTAGACGTAGTGCTTGGTTTCCCGCGCCACCATGCCGGCCAGGATGAACACGATCACCAGATTGGGCAGGGCCATAAGCGCGTTGCAGATGTCGGAGATGGTCCAGACCATGGAACCCACGCCGATGCCGCCGAACCAGCCCACCAGGGCGTAGGCGATCAGATAGGGCTTGATGCCCTTTTCACCGAACAGGTACTGGGCGCAGCGCTCGCCGTAGTAGCTCCAGCCCAGGAAGGTGGAGTAGGCAAAGCACAGGATGCCCACCACCAGGATGGGCGTGCCCACGTACGGGATGGAGCCGAACACGGCGCTGGCCAGCTGGGTGCCCTGCAGCACCACGTCGCCGGCAAGGATCTCCGGGTGAGCCAGCAGGGACGAAACCATGACCAGGCCGGTCAGCAGGCAGACCACCGCGGTGCACCAGAAGGTGCCGGTCATGGCTGCCAGCGCCTGGCGGGCCGGGTTGCGGGTGGACGCCGCCGCCGCGATGATGGGAGCGGAGCCCAGGCCGGACTCGTTGCTGAACAGGCCGCGGGCGCAGCCGTACTGCAGCGCCATCATGAGGCCGGAGCCCAGGGCGCCGCCGAACGCGGCCTTGGCCGTGAACGCGGACTCAAGGATGCACGTGACAGCCGGAATCAGGTAGGCGCCGTTGACCGCCAGGATGTACAGGCAGCCGCCCACGTAGGCAACCGCCATGAAGGGCACCAGCTTCTCACAGATGGAGGAAATGGACTTCACGCCGCCGTACATGACCACCAGGCCGGAAACGGCAATGATGGTGGACACGACCATGGGGTCGAAGTCGAAGTTGTCGCACACCACGCCGGTCATGGCGGAGGTCTGAACCGCGCCGCCAATGCCCAGGATTGCCAGGCCCGCCAGAATGGCGAAGGTCATGGCCATGAGCTTGGCGAACCAGGGCACGGAGCCGTCGGGGCGACGGAAGCGCTCCTCCCAGATGTACATGGCGCCGCCCATCATCTGGCCCTTGGCGTTCTTCACGCGGTACTTCACGGAGGCGAACACCTCGGTGTACTTGGTGGCCATGCCCAGGATGCCGGTGATCCACATCCAGAACACCGCGCCCGGACCGCCGGAGATGACCGCCGTGGCCACGCCGATGATCGAGCCCGTGCCCAGCGTGGACGCCAGCGCCGTGATCATGGCGGCGAACTGGCTCACGTCACCCGGGGAGTTCGGGTCCTTGGTGATGGAGAGCTTCAGCGCCAGCGGCAGCTTGCGCTGGATGAAGCCCGTGCGCACGGTGGTGTACAGATGGCAGCTGATCAGCAGCGCGATCATGGGCGGACCCCATACGGCCGCGTCAATGGAATCAAGGATCTGGGCAATGTCCATGCTTCTAGGAACCCCTTTGATTAGTGCGAAAAATATGACGGGGCACAATACCCCACTCGAACCCACGACTATACGGTACCCTAGTACAAAACATTGCGCCGAATGCGGTCTTCGCGCCAAACACCCACGTGAACGGCCACATTTTGCCCAAACCATCGACCAGGAGCATTCATGACTCAGAACAATACCCCCGCCCCCGAATCGCTGATCGCCGAGCTGACCCAGCTGGTGGGCCAAGACAAGGTCCTGCTGAACGAGCCCATGAGCCGCCACACCACCTTCCAGATCGGCGGCCCCGTGGACGCCATGGTCCTGCCCGGCACCGAAGAGCAGGCCGCAGCCGTGATCCGCGCCTGCGCCGCTGCCGGCGTGACGCCCTGGCTCATCGGCCTGGGCAGCAACCTGCTGGTCAGCGACGACGGCCTGCGCGGCGTTGCCGTGAAGCTGGCCCAGAACCTGGCGGACGTCCAGGTGGACGGCGACCGCCTGATCTGCCAGGCAGGCGCCTCCAACGAGCAGGTGGCCGCCATTGCCCTGGAGCACGGCCTGGCCGGCTACGAGTTCGCCAGCGGCATCCCCGGCACCATCGGCGGCGCAGCCATCATGAACGCCGGCGCCTACGACGGCGACTTCAGCACCGTGGCCGAGTCCGTCCGCTGCGTGACCCCCGCCGGCGAGCTAGTGGAGGTATCTGCCGCCGACGCCGCCTGGTCCTATAGGCACAGCATGATGATGGATGCCGGCTACCTGGTGGTAGGCGCCACCCTGCGCCTGACCCCGGACGACCCCGCAGCCATCAAGGCCCGCATGGACGACCTGCGCGAGCGCCGCGAGAGCAAGCAGCCCCTGGAAATGCCCAGCGCCGGCTCCACCTTCAAGCGCCCGGAGGGCTACTTCGCCGGCAAGCTCATCCAGGACTCCGGCTGCCAGGGCCTGTCCGTGGGCGGCGCCCAGGTGTCCACCAAGCACGCCGGGTTCGTGGTCAACACCGGCGGCGCCACCGCAGCCGACGTGCTGGGCCTGATCAAGGCCGTGCAGGAGCGCGTCATGGAGCACGACGGCGTGGCCATGGAGCCCGAGGTCCGCATGTGGGGCTTCTAGGCCCGCTACCTGCGGCCTTTTCGCCCGAATTAACAACCTGTACATGCAAACGCGCGTCCCAAGGGGCGCGCGTTACTTTATAATGCACGGCAACTGTAAGACCTGACAGAGGCGCGGCCTGCATCAGTAGCCCCGACCACGGCATGAGGGAAGCCGGGGGCAAAAGGGTTGGCCGCCGAAGGGCCCGCGGTGCCCTACCGCCGCCGGCCCTGGGGCGCTGGATAACATCCAACGCACTGTCGCACTCGCGGAGCGCTGTCACGGTCGGGCACAGCTGCGCCCGCCTGCCACGACTCCGCACGACCTTAGGAGGACTCGTGGAAGTCTTGAACACCGCTTGGGCGCTGCTGCCTCCCATCGTGGCAATCGTCCTGGCACTCATCACGAAGGAGACCTACACGTCTCTGTTCGTGGGCATCGTCATCGGTGCCATCCTGGTCAGCATCTCCCTGTGCGGAAGCGTTGACCCCATCACCACCCTGAACTGCATCATCAGCGGAACGGCAGCTGACGGTGAAAGCACCGTGGGCCTGATTCCCGCCGTGACCGACAACGCGGGCATCTTCGTGTTCCTGGTCATGCTGGGCATCATGGTGGCCCTGGTCAACGCCGCCGGTGGCGCCGCCGCCTTCGGCTCCTGGGCTGCAAAGCACATCAAGGGCCGCATCGGCAGCCAGATCGCCACGTTCATCCTGGGCGTGCTGATCTTCATCGACGACTACTTCAACTGCCTGACCGTGGGTTCCGTCATGCGCCCGGTGACCGACGCCAAGCGCGTTTCCCGCGCAAAGCTGGCGTTCATCATCGACGCCACCGCTGCTCCCATCTGCATGATCGCCCCTGTTTCGTCCTGGGCTGCCGCCGTTTCCGGCGTTGCAGAGGACCTGAACGTCAACGGCATCCAGCTGTTCATCAGCGCCATCCCGTTCAACTTCTACTCCCTGCTCATGATCGTGTTCGTGGTCTCCATCTGCATCATGGGCTTCGATTACGGCCCCATGGCCAAGGCCGAGCTGGCCGCCTGGCGTGAAAACGAGCTGGGTTCCCTGGGCAACGAAGAGGTTGCCGAAAACACCAAGGCAAGCCTGTGGGACATGCTCATCCCCATCGTGGTCCTGATCATCAGCTGCATCATCGGCATGCTGTACGTGGGCGGCTTCTGGGATCCGGAAAGCGGCGTTGCCGGCGACATCATCAACTCCTTCGGCAACACCGATGCCTTCGTGGCCCTGCCGTGGGGTAGCCTGATCGCCCTGGTCATTTCCTTCATCTACCTGCTGGTCCGCCGCGTCATCACCTTCAAGGACGCAGCCGCCACCTTCGTTGCCGGCTTCAACGCCATGGTCCCGGCCATTCTGGTCCTGACCTTCGCCGTCACCCTGAAGGGCATGACCGGCGCCCTGGGTGCCGCTCCCTTCGTCGAGGGCGTCATGGGCACCTACGCTGCAGGTCTGTACGCCTTCCTGCCGGCCATCATCTTCCTGGTTGCCGCCTTCCTGGCATTCGCCACGGGCACCAGCTGGGGCACCTTCGGCATCCTGATCCCCATCGTGCTGCCGGTCTTCGCCGCCGAGCCCACGCTGCTGACCATCGGCATCTCCGCCTGCCTGGCCGGCGCCGTCTGCGGCGACCACTGCAGCCCCATCTCCGACACCACCGTCATGGCATCTGCGGGCGCCAACGTCAACCATGTAGACCACGTGTCCACCCAGCTGCCGTACGTCATCACCGTTGCCGCCATCAGCTTCGTGTGCTTCCTGGTTGCCGGCTTCGTCCAGAACGCGCTGATCTGCCTGGCGCTGGGCGTGGTCCTGACCGTGGGCGCGCTGATCGTGCTCAAGAAGACCATCGGCACCGTGGTGAACAAGGACGAAAAGGTCGCTGCCTAAGGGCAAGAGGCCGAGCCGAACGCGGCTTTAGTCCAACACCGCACCCGCAGGGGACGCGCTTCATGCGCGTCCCTTTTTTTCGCCCCCTTCCGCTAGCTGCGCGGGCCCCACGCCTTCACGCACCATCGCATGAGCTATGGCCTCTGGACGAAAAAGCCGCTGCAGTCTGGGGCGATTCTGCGAATATTGCGGGAATTCGGTGACGAGCACTCCCCCGCCGCGCGAATTGCCGTACCCTAGCAAAGGACAAAACACACCCTAGCACGCTCGAAAAGGATCAGCATGACCGCCGAACAGCTCATCTCCGACCTTTCCCGCACCACCGACTTCGACCGCAACGCCCTGGCCGACACCGTGCCGGCGGAAAAGATCGAGCTGGTGCGCGAAAGCCTGCGCAGCGCCCAGCAGCTCATGACCAACTACCGCTGCGCCATCATGGAAATCGAAACCAAGTTCAACGTGCTCAACGCCCAGTTCAGCGCCATGCAGAAGCACAATCCCATTGACACCATCAAGACGCGCCTGAAGTCCCCGGAAAGCATTGCGGAGAAGCTGCTGCGCCGCGGCCTGCCCTTCACGGTGGAGGCCATCCAGGAGAACCTGAACGACATAGCCGGCGTCCGCGTGATCTGCCCCTTCGAGGAAGACATCTACGCCCTGTGCGACTGTCTGCTGGAACAGGACGACATCCTGCTGATCGAAAAGAAGGACTACATCGCCCGCCCCAAGGGCAACGGCTACCGCAGCCTGCACCTGATCGTGGAGACGCCGGTGTACCTGCCCGAAGGCAAGAAGCTCATGCGCGTGGAAATCCAGTTCCGCACCATTGCCATGGAGTTCTGGGCCAACCTTGAGCACCGCCTGCGCTACAAGAAGAACCTCAGCCCCGAGCTGCTGGAGGACCTGGCCAACGAGCTGCGTGAAACGGCCGACATCACCGCCGACCTGGACAACCGCATGGGCAAGATCCGCCGCAAGATCGACGCCACCACCACCTTCGAGGAGGAGTCCAGCATCTGGTCATAGCCTTGGACGAAAGCCCCACGGTCCCGCCGCCCCACTCATATTCAGGACGAAAGCCCCGGTCGACGGGGCTTTTTCATTCCCGGCCCTAGTAGAGCTCCGGGCGCAGGTGATCCAGGATCGGCATGTTTTCCCGCGCCGCGGCAATGCGGCTGGTATCCACTCGGCAGACCAGCAGGTCCTGGTAGGGGCCGGAGCTGGCCAGGCATTCGCCCAAGGGGCCGAACACGCAGCTCTGACCGATGTAGCGGGGCGCATCGGCACGGCTCAGGCCCGCCACGAAGAACTCGTTCTCAATGGCACGGGCAGCCAGGAGGGTCTTCCACTGGTGGGCCTTCATTTCGCCCGCAACCCAAGCCGCCGGGTACACCATGAGCTCCGCGCCGCGGACTGCCGCCCAGCGGGCCACCTCCGGGAAGCGCAGGTCATAGCAAATGCCCAGGCCAAGGGTGCAAAACGGCGTCTGGATGGGCTCGAACAGGCCGCTGCCCGCCTGCATCTTGCTGGACTCGGAGTAGGGACCCGCCTCGAACAGGTGGGCCTTGCGGTAGGTGCCCGCCACGCAGCCGTCGGCGCTGGCCACCACCGCGGTGTTGAAGGGCTTGCCGCCGTCCTCCGCCTGCTCGTTCAGGGTGAATACCAGCCACAGGCCATGGCGGGCCGCCACCTGGCACACCGCCTGGACGAAAGGCCCGTCCACCGGCTGGGCCGACGCCAGGAACTCCTCCACCGGCAGCTCGTAGGAGGTCATGAGGGACTCCGGGAACACCAGCAGGTCAACGCCCCGGGCCGCCGCCTGGGCCGCCATGCGGTCCACCAGGGCCACTACGTCCCCGTCCTCCGGGTGGCAGGTCTGAGCCAAGCCAAGCGTGAATTCCATGGGTGCTCCCTTCCTTTGATTTGGTCCCCTACTTCTTGCCCAGCTTGCGGGCAACGGCGCCGATCACCGACGTGATCTCCTCCACCTTCAGCACCTTGGCCAGGCCAAAGATCACGCCCAGGCCCACGCAGCCCATGAGCACCAGCTGGAACAGGGCGTTGAACGTGCTGGAAACGGGCATCCAGCACTCCAGCAGCAGGCCGGTCATGCAGGCCGCCGCACCGCCCAGCATGCTGGCGTCGAACATCTTCAGCACCGGCAGGCCCAGGTCGCGCAGGCCCAGGGAGCTCATGCGCTTGTGCAGGATGGCCAGCAGCGTAAGCAGCATGACCGTGTAGAAGCAGATGTCGGCCAGGGCCAGGCCCTGCAGGCCCAGGCTGAACCCGGGAATCAGCACGCCGGTGAAGGTCATGTACAGGGTCACCTGGCCCACCGTCAGGATGGCGTTGCAGATGGCCACGGTCTTCATGTCCTTCATGGCGCTGTAGGCGCGGTAGACGAACATGTAGCCCGCGTACAGCGGCAGGTTGATGGCCCAGACCTTCAGCAGGCCGGCGATGGGCGCAATATCGGCCGGGGTGAAGCGGCCGGCGGAGTACAGGCCCACCAGCTGGTTGGCGCAGGCGAACACCATGGCCGCCATGGGAATGATCAGCACCAGGGTCAGGCGCAGGCCGCCCACCAGGGTCCGCTTGAAGCGCGCCCAGTCGTCCTGGGCGGTGGCTTCGCCCATTTCCGTGAACAGCGCCGTGGACAGGGCCACGCCCAGCACGCCGTAGGGGAACATGTACCACATCCAAGCGTAGTTGACGGAAGCGGGGCCGGTGTCGGACACGTTCAGGGCGCAGGAGTTCATGAAGCTCAGGCCCACCAGGTTGATGGCCGTGGTGGCAATGGCGGGCACGGCCAGACGCAGGGTCTCACGCAGGCCATCGCCCTTGGGCAGCAGGACGAAGCGAAAGCGGAATCCGGTCTTCATGAGCGCCGGGACCTGGACGAACGCCATGACCGCAATGGACGCGGTCACGCCCACGCCCAGCAGCACCAGGCCAGCGGGGTCGTCCATGTCGAAGCACAGCCGGTAGATCAGGAACGTGGCAATGGTGATGATGTTCATGAATATGGAGCTGATGGCAGGCCAGAAGTACTCGCGCTCGGCGTTCAGGATGCCGCCTATGATGGCGCTTATGCCGTAGAAGACTATCTGGAACGCGAAGAACCGGAAGAACCAGACCGCGTGCTCCACGGTCACGTCGCTGGCGTTGCTGAACAAGCTCTGGGTGACCATGACCTGCGGCGCAAAGATGCTGGCCGCCAGGGCGATGACGCCCAGCACGATCACCGTCAGGCTGAACAGGTTGGAAGCGTAGCGGTTGGCGTCCTCGCGCCCGCGGTTGTTCAGCTGCTGCAGGTAGATGGGCAGGAACGCGGTGGACAGCACGCCGCCGGCCACCAGCTCGTAGATCATGTTGGGCAGGTTGTTGGCCAAGCTGAAGCCAGCTGCAAGGACCGTATTGCCCAGGGCGAAAGCCATGGCCCACGTGCGGATGAAGCCCGTGGCGCGGGACGCCAGGGTGCAGGCGCTCATGATGGCGGTGGAGCGCACCACCGCCTTGGCCTTGCTGGCCGTGGCCTGGGCCGCGTCCTTGGCCGCATCGGCCGCGTGGGTTGCGGCATCCTTGGCCGCATGACCAGCGTCGGCGGCTTTGTCCGCGGCCACATGGGCCGCATGGGCCGCGGCGTCCTTGGTGGCATGAGCGGCATCGGAGGCCTTGTCGGCAGCCACGAGGGCGGCATGTGTCGCCGCGTCCTTGGCAGCGTGACCGGCGTCGGCGGCCTTGTCGGCCGCGGCATGGGCAACGTGGGACGCCTTGTCCGTAGTGGCATGGGCGGCGGCCTTCATCTTGCCGGTCAGGCCCGCAGGCGACTCGGCATTCGCGGCGGCATGGCGACCATGGCGGCCACGGATCGGCTGCTCCTGCTCCTCCTGGGCAGGGCGAGCATGGCGCCCCCTGGTCAAGGGCTCCGGGCTTCCCGCGGACGCAGGTGCCGCATGGCGGCCGTGCTTGGGCTGTTTGGTGTTGTTCGAAGTATCCATAGCCTCCCATGCTACCGCATGCGGGGCCACGCGAAGGCCGCGACCAGCGGCAATACGGAAAACCCACGGGCAGAGGCGGCGGCTGCCCCGCCCGGCGCGCGGCGACGGGCACCACCCATCCGCCCGTCGCCGGGCCAGCAGCAGGCCAGACAGGCTTAGCTGACGGACCTTTCGCCCGAAAGGACCTTGCGATAGTCGTCCAGGTTAGCCCGCAGCAGATTGGGAATGTCCAGCTCATAGGGGCACTTCCCCACACAGGCCCGGCAGTCGGTGCAGCCGGTGATGCGCTCCATTTCCTGCTGCCAGCACTCGGTCAGCCAGCCATCCGACGGCATGCGGCGCAGCAGCAGGCCCATGCGGGCGGCCTGGTTGATCTGGATGCCCTGGGGACACGGCATGCAGTAGCCGCAGCTGCGGCAGAAGTCGCCCTGCAGCTGGGCACGGTCGGCGTCGATCTGCTCCTGCAGCTCCGGGGTCAGCTCAGGCGGCTCGGCCATGTAGCCCAGCCACTCCTCCAGCTCCTCCGGGCGCTGGATGCCCCAGATGGGCACCACGTTGGGGAACTGCAGCATGTGGGCCATGATGGCGCGGGACCGCCCGCCCAGCAGGCCGCCGGCCAGTCCCTTCATGGCAATGAAGCCCATGCCCACCTGGGCACAGCGCTCCACCAGCGCCAGCTCGCGGGGGCCGGACAGGTAGTTGAACGGGAACTGCAGGGTCTCGTACAGGCCGGATTCCACGGCCTCCTCGGCCAGGGCGATCTTGTGGGCCGTGATGCCGATGTGTCGGATGCGCCCCTGCTCCTTGGCTTCCAGCAACGCCTCGTACACACCGGTTCCATCCCCGGGACGAAAGACCTGCTCCACGTTATGGAGCTGGTACAGGTCCACGTAGTCCGTGCGCAGGTTGCGCAGGGACGTCTCCAGGTCGGCTCGCAGGGAGTCCCCCGTGGTGGCCTGGGTCTTGGTGGCAATGAAGATCCGCTCCCGCAGGTCCTCCAGGGCATAGCCCATCTTCTCTTCGCTGTCCGAGTAGCTGCGGGCGGTGTCGAAGAACGTCATGCCGCCCTCCACGGCCCGGCGCAGCAGGCTGCGGGCCTGGTCGAAGGACACGCGCTGGATGGGCAGCACGCCGAAGGCGTTGCGCGGCGTGGTGATGCTGGTGTTGCCCAGGCGGATATGCTCCATGGTCGAATTCCCTTTCGTCCCCTTGTCGGCCCTCATCCTGGCCCTGTTTTTCGTCCCATTATAGAAAAGGGAGCCCCCGGACGGGAGCTCCCTTGCATGCGTGCGGTTGCGCGACTACAGGACCTTGAAGCCTGCTGCCTCGATGGCGGCAACAGCCTGCTCGGCGCCCTTGATCTTGAGCACGTCGATGGCGGTTGCGTCGCTGGTGCTGAAGCAGTAGCCGTACTCGATGTTCAGGTTCAGGCCGTCCAGGGTCTCCAGCAGCTTGGCCAGGCCGCCTGCCTGGTTGGTGACCTCGATGGCAACCACGTCGGTGGCGATGGCGCGGTAGTCGCCCACCTTCAGGGCGGTCAGCGCGGCCTCGGGGTCGTCGCAGATGATGCGGACCAGGCCGTACTCAGCGGACTCGGCAATGGTCAGGGCCTGCATGTTGACGCCGGCCTCTGCCAGGCACTGGGTCATCGCGGAAAGACGACCGGACTCGTTCTCAAGAAATACCGTGATCTGCTTCATTTACTTCACGCCCTCTCGCTTGTCAATGACGCGCTTTGCCTTGCCGATGCTGCGCTCGATGGTCTTGGGCTCGACGAGCTTGACCTTGATGCCAACGGACAGATCGGTCTTCATCTTGGCCTCGATCTTCTTCTGCAGCTGCTCGATGGCGCTGATCTGGTCGAAGTCGAAGTCCGGATAAAGTTCTGCCTTCAGGGTAACACGGTCCAGGCTGTCCACGGTGGTCAGCTCGATCTGGTACCAGGAGGAAACCTCCGGGAAGGTCTTCATGACGTCCTCGATCTGGGACGGGAAGACGTTCACGCCGCGGATGATGAGCATGTCGTCGGTACGGCCATGCAGGCGGTCGATGCGCTTGTGGGTGCGGCCGCACTTGCACTCACCCGGCAGGATGCGGGTGATGTCGCGGGTGCGGTAGCGGACCACGGGGGAAGCCTCGCGGTCGACGGTGGTCAGGACCAGCTCGCCCCACTCGCCGTCAGGCAGGACCTCGCCGGTGGCGGGGTCGATGATCTCAGCGATGAAGTGGTCCTCAGCCAGGTGCAGGCCGTTCTGCTCCATGCACTCGAGCGCCACGCCGGGGCCCATGGTCTCGGTCAGGCCGTAGACGTCCAGGACCTTGTAGCCCAGCTTCTCCTCCAGGTCAGCGCGGAAGTTGTCGCTGAAGGGCTCGGCGCCGTGGATGCCTGCCTTCAGGGTGAAATCCTTCTTGGGGTCCAAGCCCATCTCAATGGCGGTGTCGGCGATGTGCATTGCGTAGGACGGGGTGCAGCAGATGATGGTGGAGCCCATGTCGCGCAGGACGCGGATCTGGCGCTCGGTGTTGCCGGCGCTCATGGGGATGGTGGTGCAGCCGGTGTGCAGGCCGCCGTAGTGGGCGCCCAGGCCGCCGGTGAACAGGCCGTAGCCGTAGCACACGTGCAGCACGTCTTCTTCGGTGCCGCCGGCGTACTCGATGCCGCGGGCGAAGCTTTCGCCCCAGATCTCCAGGTCGTGGTGGGTGTAAGCGCCCACGGTAGCAACGCCGCAGGTGCCGGAGCTCATGTGGATCTCATGCACGTCCTTCATGGGCACGGCCAGCATCTTGTAGGGATAGTTGTCGCGCAGGTCCTGCTTGCAGGTGAAGGGAGCCTTCTTCAGGTCCTCCAGGGTTTCCACTGCGTAGGGGTCGAAGCCGGCCTCGTCGAACAGCTCCTTGTAGAAGGGGATGTTCTCGTAGCAGTTGACCACGGTTTTCTTCATGCCTTCGAGCTGGATCTTCTCCAGTTCGTCGTGGGGAGCCCACAGAATTTCCTGACCCATTGGCTTGCCTTTCGTTCCAGTAAATCCGACTACCCCGGTGAGGGGGCTTCGGTTGATACCCTTGTAGCATTTTGTAAATGCGTGCACACATATTAGTACAACGGCTCCGCCATGCATAGGAACATCTGAGTAT
Source organism: Coriobacteriia bacterium (assembly GCA_030526515.1). GTDB lineage: Bacteria > Actinomycetota > Coriobacteriia > Coriobacteriales > Eggerthellaceae > SUG1186. Next base: position 7,915 of record JAUNCQ010000018.1, on the reverse strand, counting down.
TCCATGCGCAATTTGCAAAAAATTGGATAACTGGCGCTGGGCTATACTGACAGCATATGTTTCAGCCCCGAGCCGCCCCGAAGGAGGCCCCGTGGAGTTCACCTACACCGACGAGCTACGCGCCTACATGCGCAAGAAGGGGCACGACTGCATCCTGCTGAGCGTGTTCACGGCCCACACCTGAACCGGCCGCCCCGAGCTGGTCAGCTCGTTCACCACGCCCGGCCTCACCCGGTCGCTGCGCAGCCGCGGCATCCGCGAGGTCCCCACCGACGTGGGCAGCGTGTTCATTGGCTCCAGCAGCCTTGAGTTCGACGATGTGGTCACCCTGGACCTGCGCCGCTTCCTGGGAATAGCCGACCTGAAGGTGACCGGCGTCCGCGTCCGCCGCTAGCGCGCGTGTGGCCCACGGCCCGCGCGGCGGCCCGCCCCGCATTGCGCGCCGCGCACCCCGCGCTCTTGGCCGTGCCCGCGGCCGCGCCACACGCCCCGCGCCACACGCCCGCCCGCATTCGCGGGCAACACCAGTAATATATGTACAGGGCAGGAAACGCCGCTGCGCCCCATGCGCGCAGACGTTAATTTCGCCCTGATGAAACCGAACCTTGCGACCGAAAGCACTGCCATGACCTACGACGAAACCGCCTCCCTGCTGCCCGACTTCTTTGCCCCGCTGCTGGCGGAGTCCTACGCCGACGACGACGTGCGCCGCATCGTTGCGGGCTGCGGCGTGGAGCGCGCCACCACCCTGCGGGCCAACACGCTGCTGAGCGACCGGGAGGAAGTGGAGGCCATGCTGGACCGCGCCGGCATCCCCTGGGAGCCGGTGCCCTGGTACGCAGACGCGTTCGTGCTGCCGGGCACGCCGGCCAAGGCGCTGTGGGGGCTGGAGGAGTACCGGGCCGGCAAGGTGTATCTGCAGAGCCTTTCGTCCATGCTGCCGCCGCTGGTGGTTGAGCCCGCTGCCGGCCTGGACATCCTGGACATGTGCGCGGCGCCGGGCGGTAAGACCTGCCAGATGGCGGCCCTGGGCGGACCGCAGGCGCACATCACCGCCTGCGAGATGAACGTCCCGCGCGCTGAGAAGCTGGAGTACAACCTGGGCAAGCAGGGTGCGCGCAACGTCATGGTCATGCGCACGGACGCGCGGCGCCTGGACGACTTCTTCTCCTTCGACCGGGTGCTGTTGGATGCGCCCTGCTCCGGCTCGGGCACGCTGCGGGCGTCTGACCCCAAGATGCCCAAGCGCTTCACCCCGGCCCTGATCCAGAAGAGCACCAAGTCCCAGCGGGCGCTGCTGACCAAGGCGCTGCAGGTGACCAAGCCCGGCGGCTTCTGCGTGTACTCCACCTGCTCGGTGCTGCCCCAGGAAAACCACCTCATGGTGGAGGAGGTGCTGAAGTCCCTGCGCAAGAAGGGATCCTGGCGCGTGGAGCCCATCGAGCTGGCCGACGACCTGCGGGCAGCCGGCGCTCCCCTGCTGCCCTGCGAGCTGGAGGAGGCCATCTGCATGTGCCCCACGGACCGCTTCGAAGGCTTCTTCGTGTGCAAGATCAGCCGTCAGGCATAAGGGCACGGGCTAAGCGCGGGCAAAGCGCGGGCAAGCACGG
>JAUNCQ010000018.1:0-6295 GCA_030526515.1 Coriobacteriia bacterium | reverse complement strand
CATTCCACTAATCATAGGGATGGCGGCTCTTTCGCCCACCCGTAGAATGAGGTCAGACAGCAGGCCCGCTGCGGGACCGCGAGCGCCGCGTCGGGCCGACCCCTTCGAGCGAAGGAGCGCAACATGAAGAAGAAGATGATTTTAGCCGTGGCCACGCTGGCTATGGCCGCCGGCCTGGCCGCCCCCGCCGCCGCTTGGGCCAAGGATTGCTCTGACATGGACTTGCACGAGTTCTCCTACCAGGGCGTTACCGACGTCGATTACATGGGCGCAAACTGGCAATTCTACACATGCAGCGTCGGGACGTGCACCTACGCCATGAGCGTGCCCGCCAACACCACTTGCCTTGACCCCATCTACGGCCACAGCTGGGTGGACGAGTCCTTCAGCAACGATATCGTGGTGCAGGATATCCTGGGCTACGACAAGGGCCTGGACATGGCCGTGACCATGACCTGCCAGAACTGCAAGGCCGAGTACGGCCGGATCTTCACCAATGCGGCCGACTGCGACAAGGACGGCCACATCTGGGGCGACGACACCACGTACTACCCGGCCAGCTTCACCGCTGACGGCAGGGTCGAGGACTTCTGCGAGACCTGCGGTGCAAAGAAGTCTGACCCCATCCCCTACGTGAAGACCTGCAAGATGGCTGCCACCAGCTACGCCTACGACGGCGCCTACCACGGCAAGGTCGTGGTGAGGGACCGCACCGGCAAGGCCCTTGCCAAGGGCACGGACTACGCCCTGACCTATTACAAGGGTTCCACGAAGCTGGCCGGCGTCAGCTCCTGCAAGAAGGTGGGCGCCTACTCGGTGAAGGTCACCCTGAAGGGCGACTACAAGGGCACGAAGACCCTGAAGTTCAGCATCCTGCCGCCGAGCACCGCCGTGACCAGCGCCAAGGGCAGCCGCAGCGCCGTCACCGTGAAGTGGGGCAAGAAGGCCTCCCAGGTCAGCGGCTACCAGGTCAGGCTCACCAACGCCAAGACCGGCAAGTACGTGACTCGCACCGTCAAGGGCTACCGCACCACCTCCAAGCGCATCAGCGGCCTGAAGCACGGCACCTACAAGGCCCAGGTCCGCACCTACAAGGTGGTCGGCAGCAAGACCTACTACGGCAAGTGGAGCGCCGCCAAGAAGGCTGTCGCGTAACGCGAGCAACGGCGAGCCCGCGACACGCGGAAGCCCAGCGGACGCGGCTGCGGCTAGCGGCCACGGTCTGCAGCCATCGCGCGTAACCGAACCCCTAACCAGACGACCCGCCCTGACCGGCGGGTCGTCTGCCGTTTACGGGCGGAGACGAGGTTGGGGCTGGGCCGTTTCGCCCTGAGGCTGCAACGTCGCGCGATCGCATCTGCCTGAGGGATGGCAGAACTCCGACCTGTGGAGTTGAGGGGTCTTCGAAGGCCTTCCATCGGGCAGTTTCCCGACCTGTGGAGCACGGTTTTCGTCCTGAGAGCAATCTTGGTGACAGTTCCCCGAGCCGTGGAGCAGATTCTCCCCGATTCCGCTCCACAGGTCAGGAAACTGCCCGAAAGATCAGCCGCTCCGCGATGGAGCCGCTCCACAGGTCGGGGAACTGCCAAAACAGGGGTGCGCACGACCCCCTCAACTCCACAGGTCGGGGTTTTGGCATTGGCGCACGTCTATGCCACTGGCCGCAGGGCGCGCACCGTCGGGGTCGGGCGCTGCTACGCCAAGGGCCGCACGTCGACCACGTCCAGGACGTCCGCATCGCCGACGAAGCTCACGTGCAGGCCGGCGAAGGCCAGCTCGTACACGCGGCCGGGCTTGTGGCGCCCCACCGGACGCGGGTCGTTTTCCAGCACCTGCAGCAGCGCGGCGCGCTTCTGCTCCGGCACGCGCTCCATCAGCTCGGCCGGCACGTTCGCCTGGCTGACGGTGGGCACGATCCCCTCGGTGAAGCCGCCGGTGGCGGCGGGCTGGCAATCGGCATAGGGCACGTAGGGCTTCACGTCGAAGATAGGCGTGTTGTCCCGCAAGTCAGCGCCGCGCACGTGCAGGACGGGGCCGGCATCCGTGAGCTCGACCCGCTCCAGCCGCACGCAGGAAAGGCCCAGCGGGTTGGGATGGAAGGGGCTGCGGGTGGCGAAGACGCCCATGCGCGTGGCGCCGCCCAGTCGCGGGGGCCGCACCGTGGGAGACCAGGCGCGCTTGCCCGACGCGGGAGCGGCCGCAGCACCGGGCGCGGACGCGTTGCCGGCCGCAACGTCACCGGGCGCCGCCTCAGCCCCCGGCTCCCCCGCCGCGCCGACCGCACCAGCCGCATCCGCCGCCAGGTCCGCGGCGCCACCGCCGGGCCGGCCGTTTTCGAACTGCCACAGCAGCCACAGGTGGCTGAACCCCTCCAGCCCCTTGACCGCGCTGTTCACGGCGAACTCCGGCTCGAACACGATGCGCCCCTGAGCCTCGGGCACCATGCCGCTCTGACACGGGATCCCGAACTTCTGCGGGAAGTCCGTGCGGATGTGCGCCACCACCTGCATGGGCACCCAGGTCCCTGGGGCCACGCAGTCAACTGCCATGCGTTCGCTCTTCATACTCTCCTTCGCCCCCTTGATTGGCACGTCACCAGCAGAATACCGCCGCTGGGTACATCTGCGCAAAAATACCTACCGCTACACTAGGTAATTGGATATAGTAGTCACATCGCAAAATTATGAAACGGGGGTTCCCATGTTCAACGAAAAACTTGACGAAATTGTCGAACGCATCGAGGAAAACTACAACGACGAGATCATCGCCTTCAACGACGTTGACCGTCACTTCCCCAACAAGGGCGCCATCATCCAGATCATCCTGGACCTGCGCCGCGTCATGTTCCCCCGCTACTTCGGCGACGAAGCCCCCTGCGGCGCCGGCCCGAAGTACTTCATCGGCGACACCCTGACCCGCGTCGAAGAGGCCCTGCACCGTGAGGTGTTCGAGGCCCTGATGTTCCGCGACCGTAAGAAGATGACCCGGGACGAAATCGAAGCCAGGACCAGCCAGATCTGCAGCGACTTCTTCTACAAGCTGCCGGAGATCCAGCAGCTGCTGCTGAAGGACGTCCAGGCCGCCTACGACGGCGACCCGGCTGCCGGCAGCAAGGCGGAGATCATCTACTGCTACCCCGGCTTCTTCGCCATCTTCGTGTATCGCCTGGCCCATGAGCTGGCCCTGCACGACGTGCCGCTGGTGCCCCGCATCATGAGCGAGTACGCCCACACGGAAACCGGCGTGGACATTGGCGCCAAGGCCGAGATCGGCGAGTACTTCTTCATCGACCACGCGGTCGGCGTGGTCATTGGCGAAACCACCACCATCGGCAACCACGTCAAGATCTACCAGGGCGTGACCCTGGGCGCTCTGTCCACCCGCGGCGGCCAGAGCCTGGCCGGCGTGAAGCGCCACCCCACCGTGGAGGACAACGTGACCATCTACTCCAACGCCAGCGTGCTCGGCGGCGAAACCGTCGTCGGCGCCCACAGCGTGATCGGCGGCAGCGCCTTCGTGACGGAAAGCGTACCGCCCCACTCCCGCGTGAGCCTGGCCAACCAGGAGGTCTCCGTCCGCGTCCGCGAGCCCAAGCCCGGCGAGTTCGAGATCTAGCCCCGGCCGCCCGCGACTCCCGCCGCGCCCCAACGGCGACCGCCCCAACGTCGTGCGCCCGCGCGCCACGGGCCCCAGCCCCAAACGCAACGAAGCCCTGCAGCTCACCGAGCCGCAGGGCTTCTCTTTCGTCCTGAAATGCGAAGCAACGAGCGCACGACCACCAGCCGGCAGTCGCCAACCGAGCCATCGCCAGCCGGCAGTCTCCAACGGCCCGCCCAGCCACTACTTGCTGGCCTTGACCTCCTCGATCATGTCCAGCGCCATCTCCACGCAGGCAGCGATGTACTTGTTGCACACCGGCATGCGCAGCTCCGGCTCCTCGGGGCGGATATCGGCGCAGATGCAGGATCCGAACTGCTGCTGGAACTTCCACGGCAGCTGACCCACCCAGCCGTAGGTGATCTTCTTGGAGTTGCAGGCCTCCATGCCATTGCTGCTGGCCTGGCTCACCACGGCCACCGCGCCGGACAGCGCGCCGCAGGTCTGGGTGATGCCGCCCATGCCCGCGCCGAAGCCCTCCATGATGCGGAAGGTCGCGTCGGGGTCCAGCCCCACCTGGCCGCAGGTGGCCACCGCCACGCACTGGGCGCAGTTGAAGCCCTTGGTGTGCATGGCCAGCGCCTGGTCGACGAACTGCTGCTTTTCTTCGGGGGTCATAGGGTCCTCCTTCATCGGGGTGAGGTTATGTCAGCGGACGAAAACGCCGCTCGATTGCCGCTCGGTTGCCGCGCGCCGCATGCCATCCGGCCACCGCATGCGCAGCTCCCCGCCACGCACCGCCGCCCGGCCGCTGCCGCTACCGCAGGCTGCGCTCGAACGCCGCGATCACGTCTGCGATCGCCGGGTCGACGGAGTAGTGCATCCATTTGCCCTGCTTGCGCCCGGCCAGCACGCCGCTGGCGCACAGTAGCTTCATGTGATGGGAAAGGGTGGGCTGGGACATGTCGAACTCCTCCAGCAGATGGCACGCGCAGATGTCCGGCTGAGCCGCAACCCGGCGCACGATCAGCAGCCGACGCTCGTCGCCCAGGGCCTTGAACAGCTGGGCCATGCTGGCGGCGGAGCGGACGTCGGGCCTTTCGCCCTCCAGCAGCTCATGCACCAGGCCCACGGCAGGGCACACCTCGTACTCCGGCCCCTCGGCCAGGGGAAACTTGCTCTGATCGACCGTCGGGACGGGCTGCGCCATGGCACCTTCCTTTCACAAAATAATAAATTCGTGGGGTATTTTGCCGCTAGGCGCAAACCCCGCGCTCCACGACACACTAGTGGATTAACATAGCATATCAATATGATTTCAAAACCCACGCTCATGATTCATCGGGCGAAAACGAGCCATGGGAGGCACTCAAGTGCTGCATGCTGAAAACGAACGCGTTCGCGAGCTCCTGCTGAAGGGCAACTTCGGCCTGGAACGAGAATCCCTGCGCATCACCCCGTCGGGCAACCTGTCCCACTCCCCCAACCCCTTTCCCAGCCACGGCCACATAGTCCGCGACTTCAGCGAAAACCAGGTGGAGATCAACACGGGGCTTTCGTCCACTCCTGAGGAAGCCGTGGCCGAGGTGGCCCGCTACGACCAGGTGATCCAGCAGACCCTGGCCCAGCTGCCCGAGCCCGAGCTGCTGTGGCCGTTTTCCAATCCGCCCTACATCCTGAACGAGCAGGACGTGCCCATTGCCCAGTGGCACGGGACGGAGGCGCTCAAGACCGAGTATCGCGAGTACCTGAGCGACCGCTACGGCCGTTACAAGATGACCTTCAGCGGCATCCACTTCAACTACTCCTTTGCCGACGAGCTGCTGCAGGCCAGCTTCGAGGCCGACCCGGCCGCCGACTTCACGGCCTACAAGGACCGGCTGTACCTGGACCTGGCCCAGCGCTGCGTTTCCTACGGCTGGATCATGACGGCGATCACGGCGGCATCGCCCATGCTGGACCTGAGCTTCGTGGAAGAGGGCAAGACCGGCCACGACCTGTTCCTGGGTCTGGGCTCCGTGCGCTGCAGCGAGCAGGGCTACTGGAACGCCTTCACCCCGGTGCTGGACTACAGCAGCCCGGCCGCGTACGCCAACAGCATCCAGCGCTACATTGACTCCGAGCTCATCAAGCAGCCCAGCGAACTGTACTACCCCATCCGCGTGAAGCCCCGGGGCGCCTACGGCCTGGACGGCATCCGCGCCGGCGACCTGAGCCACATCGAGCTGCGCATGATCGACCTGAACCCGCTGGAGCCCGCGGGCATGAACGTGCAGGACGTGCTGTTCGGCCAGCTGCTGCTGGTATGGCTGGCCAACGCACCGGCGCCGGCCCTCAGCGAGCGAGACCAGGTTCAGGCGGCCCAGAACTTCAAGAACGCCGCCCGCTTCGACCTGCGCACGGCCAAGATCATCACCCCCAGCGGGCAGATCCTGCCCGTGTACCAGGCCGCCCTTGACGTGGTGCGCGCCATGGAGGAGTTCTACCAGGGCTTCCCCGCCCGCGTGCAGGAGTGCCTGGCATTCCAGAAGCGCAAGTTCACGGACCAGACGGCCACCTACGCCTGGCAGGTCCGGGAAGCCTACGGCACCGACTTCGTGCAGCGCGGCGTGGAGCTTGCCGCCCGCAACCAGGCCCGCGCATTGGAGGACTAGCAGGGCGAAAGCCCCGGTACGACCGCGCGCACCGCCCGCACCGC